>CAZOFY010000125.1:0-2506 GCA_964579245.1 uncultured Mageeibacillus sp. | reverse complement strand
TTTGAAAGATAAAAATCATTCGTAATACTCTAAATAGAACTTAACCTTGTATTTCCCCACAGAAGCCCCGCTCGACTTGCCATAAATGGTTGTTGTCAGTATTTTCCCCGGTTCAATATTTTCTTTATTGGTCGGGACGCCGACAAATACATTCGTTTTTCCTTCTTTGGCCGTGAATGTAAAGGAATCAGAGGTTAAGGACTGGATTTCGACATCAGTCAGGAAAGTCAAAGTAACCTGCCTTAACCCACTATAAAGTGAAACAGCAGAGGACCCGTTGTTTTGAAAATTAAGATCAAATATGGCCGTATCCTGATCCGAGGTGCCGTTCGTTATTGTGGCAGAAAACCAGGCCGGTACCTTATCCGATCCGCCGCTCGATTCCTGCGTGGTGGTAGTGGTGGTTGCCTCTGTTGTAGTTTCTGTGGCAGCGGATGTTGTGGACTTTGTTGACGCTGAAGTTGTTGGAACCGTAGTTGTCTCCGCTTCCTTTGCCGTCGTCTCAGCGGAACTCTGCGAAGTCGACTGTTCACTGGTTGGAGCAGCCGTTGTTGCCGTGCTTGGTGTTTCTTCTTTCTCCGTTTGGGTCGCTGTGGTGACCGTGATCGTTGACGAGCCGATTGATGCATCGCCAGCAGTATTATTTCCGAAAATAACTGATCCCAGATCCAGAAAAGACCACAAAGCCACGAGACCGATAATCAGCACGACAGTCAGCAAAGCAATAAGAACGGGCGCTCTTGTTCCGCTGCGCCTTCTTGACTTCACTTCCCTTTGGGGGAGTGGGGCAATCGTTCCCATTTGCTGGGCAGCCGTATACCGATTGCTAATAAGACGTTCCGCCGAGGAAAGGGAATCTACGGAATCTCTTGACGCTGCTGAGTTAGCTCTGGTCGAGGCAGACGATTTCGTCGATTTATGAGAAGAAGACTTACTCGTTTCTTGTGTGCCGGGGCGAGTCGATGGTTTCTCTTGATGAGGATGATATTCCTTCGAACCCGGACGCTCGTTTGGCTGATCCGGATGAGAGTCGATTGAACCCGGGCGCTCAGCCTTAAGCGGTGCAAACACAGGAATAGAATCAGGTGCTGCTGATTCTTCGGGCATCGCATTAGAATCGGCAGAGGGTGTGTCGTTGGGCGGGTTAATCTGCTTCAACGGAATAAACAAGGGAACTTCTGCGTCTTCATAAATGCCGGAATCGCCCGGCAACTCTTCTGAAATCGGCTCAACCGGCATGAAAGCCTCTGTATCGGCACTGACAACGATATCCGGTTCCGCCCGCTGTTGAAATACATCCGGAATATTTAATGATTCGGATTCGACGGCGGGTTCAGTTACCTGAGCGGGAGCCGGCTTGAAAATCGGTCTGCTAAAAGCTTCCTGATCTAGATCAAACTCATTCAAATCATCTAGGGAGAAGTCATGGAGAGCAGTCTCATTGACCGTGCCATTACTAGTGTTCACATCAGCATGCGACGGCATTTCTTCGGAACCAGGTAAATCAATCGGATCATTATATTGAACAACATCGTCCATAGCAGCCTGATCATCCGGCTGATCAAAATGACTCGAAAAATCTTCGACAGTATTTGGATTTTGTATGGATCTATGACTTTTCTCGCGAATCGCATCCGCAACACTGGATATATTATCGCTGGCTTTAAATCGGAGAAATAGTGGAAAAGCCTGGTCTGATAATTGATCCAATTCGGGATCTTTTGACATCGATTCCTCTACCGAAGGAACAAATGGATTCGAATTTGTGATGTCGGGAGACGATTCGAAGACTGATTCACTATTCTGATCCGACACAGTATCCGGGTTTGCGGAACCGCTGTCGGACGGTGCTCCGTCTGACATAGAAAAAAACGGTATGTCTTCCGCGTGGTTATCAGCTTCCGGAACATCGCCGGACGTCTCACTCGTGTTCAGGCTGGTATCATCCGGCTTTAAAAAGGATGAAAAAAGCCGAAGCCCTTCATCTTTGGGAGATTCACTGATCGGTCTTAGACCTAGGCCGATTGATAAACCAACATTCTCCTCGAATGACTTATCTCCGGCGAAGGATGAGAATACGGATCTCTCTTCATGACCTGGCTGTTCAACATGTGCCTCCTGAGAAATATCCGGAAAATCCGAAGAGTCATGAGAAAGATTGCTGATGTCATTTGCTTGCGTGTCGTCCATATCGTTATTTCCCCTCCAAATCTACGATTGAAATCACATATTTATACAATATTACCATGAAAATTAATTCTTTCGGGGAAAAAATGTACTTACTTTGCAAAAAAAATAATCTCGGTAGCGGTTGCTTATCATCAAAGGAGCATATCAAAAAGATTCTAGTAAATTTGGAATATTTGTTTGACACCCGAGAACAGTCATGCTATTATACTTAAGCACCTAAGCGGTACGAGCTCGTGTGGCGGAATCGGCAGACGCAACGGACTTAAAATCCGTCGGGGTAATTCCCGTACCGGTTCAAGTCCGGTCACGAGCACCA
>CAZOFY010000124.1:0-2561 GCA_964579245.1 uncultured Mageeibacillus sp. | reverse complement strand
TCAATGAGCAAAAACGAGGATATTCGTCAATGATTACCTACTAAATCGCGAAAAACATCGAATTAGTAGGTATTAGAGTATGTGAATACGCCATTTCTTATCAATAAATACCATACAAGAAGTCCATTTCTAGCATTTTAGTATGTATAACTATGTGATGCCCCTAATTTTCTTTATAATGAAGCATATCAACAGATTTGCCATGAAAAGAGTACGAGCATCCTTTTACGGGCAGCATGAAGGCAAGTAACAAGGGCTTATAGCGTTCAAGAATAAACCGCCCGTTTGACAGGTGCTTGTGTTTTATCGCATCTCTACGACCACACCGCATCATTGTAAAAGAAGACAGGTTTGCGATTGATATAAAAGGATTATCCGAGAAGAAAAGTGGAAGACTTGATTCCGTATTTCGCCATGGAGAATGGTTTACATTCATGCAAAACGGATATAATGTTCTCCATACACCACCCAGTGGAAAGAGCTCGACAATCGGGATAAAATATTATCTATGAAAATGAATTGTCATCACGGGGGGGAGAAATCATGACACCTTTGCAGCGAGATGTTTTGCGCGAAATACGACCTCTTATGAGGAACCGAAGGATTTACCTTCTTTTCGGTGTTATGCTGGCTTGCTCTGTTTATATCTTTCTGACGTATTGGTTCGTACAAATGGAATCATTCACTGACTCAGTGTTGGCCGCAATACTGATACTGTCTGAGAATGCGGTCTTGGTTCTTGTCGTAAGTATTATCTCTAATGTTCTAACATGAAGGACATTAAGCAGCATGACGGAAGCCGAATTATTTCAGCTGTCAGAAGAGCTCCCTCAAGCAATCCGGTACAAATCAACCTGCGTGGTAGTGACGGAGAACTTCATTATCGGCCGGAATATCGGTTTGGTTATTCTGCCGATCGATGAGATTCTTCTTGTGTATGATCGGTCATTCTCTTCAGGCATCTACCCCATTTACGCTTCATCTGTTGTTTTATCTGCATCGGGCCAGTCCTTTAGTATCGGCGGAAGATTCCTTCCGTTGAGCAAAGCGGGGCAGGAGAGAGACGAGATTTTTCGTGCACTGCTAATCAGAAATCCCGATATTATGGGCGGTGCAACAAATGAGAACATGCGATTATATAAAGAGAAGGTGAAAGAGTTGAAGGATTTGGGGCTTGCTGTGAAGAGATGAAGCATGGAAGCTTTTTGAGAAATGAAATAAATACCTTTTATATTCACCCGCAAAATCATACCTACTTGACTCTTCAATAATAACGCAGTATCTATAGTTAGAGTTCTAACAACGGGAGGAAGTTTTATGGCTTATGTGAGCAAGAAATTACCGGCAATGTCAAGGTTGCGAGTCGTATTTCTTACTTGGAGAAGGTACTTGGAAAAAATAACACGAAGCCACTCTTTGACCTTGAATCAGTACTATATCCTGAGGCAACTCAAACAAAGGGAATACCTAAATCCGTCAGAAATTGCTGAGATGCTTTTCGCGGATCGGCCGACTGCGACTGTCGTGATTGATAATCTGAAGAAGTACGGATTTGTAGTAAAAGAAAGGGATGCTGAGGATGGTAAACGTATCCGTGTGAGGATCACGGAGACAGGAATACGCCAAGTTGGAGAAGCAGAGAAGGACATGGAGAATCTTATGACTTCTGATCCGTCAGCCTGTTTATCAAAAGAAGAGAAGCAGACTTTGGAGGAGTTGTTGATGAAGATGCAGAATCATTTGAAGACAGTAGTTTGAGATCTGTTTTTTATCCTGATAGTTAGAATTCAAATTGATAAACAGAGAATTGGAGATGTAAGAGTATGAATGAAACCATTGAGTCGATCTACAAATTACGTAGCGAGAGGCAATTCAGCAACAAGCCCATTGCGCAGGGGGACTTGGAAGTGATCCTTGAGGCGACGGTCAGAACGGCGAATTCTTCGGCAAGACAGATGTATTCCGTTATTGTACTGACAGAAAAGGAGAAAATAAAGGCTGCCTGCGGTTATAGTGGCGCGGCATTATTGGTTTTCTGCGTGGATCAGAACCGAATGATCGACCTTGCTGAATACATGCATCAGGATTATAAGAAAAGTACGACGATTGACTTCATAACTGGTGGCACAGATGCGATTCTCGCGGCACAGACGGCAACGATTGCCGCCACTTCTCTGGGAATTGACTCGCTGATAACCAATGGGGTACACCGTCAGAATTTTGCCGCATTATATGAACTGTTACATTTACCGAAGGAGTACTGCTTCCCGATGATCGGAGTTCTTCTTGGCTACAGCGCGAAACCGGAGATGAAGCATTATAAAGGAAGAATGACAAAAGGAGTTATTCATTACGACACGTATCATCATTTGACAACTGGGGAGATGGAAGAAGAAATTGCTGCGTTTGATTCCAGAGAGAAGAAATACGGGATAACTTCCTATACCCAATGGGAGGAAATGGGCTTCAAACATTATTATGAGTGGTTCTATCAGGTTTGGAATGGAAAACAGGAGGATATCTTCTATCCTGTGCTCAAGGAAACAAAATTCTTTCAGTAG
>CAZOFY010000123.1:1476-2633 GCA_964579245.1 uncultured Mageeibacillus sp. | reverse complement strand
AACGTTAACCGATGACGATAAAGAACTGTATGAGGTACTTTACTATAGAAATGCAGCGACTACTGCAATGTACAATGAATCGTTTGCTCTTAAGGGCAATGCGGAAATTGTTAAGAGTGGAGCTGCTATCAATGTTCCGATGTTGTTATTTGTTTCTAATACGGTGATGTCTGATAAATATAGTTGGCAAGGCGTTCAACAAGATTTTCTTGATGCAAATACCAATGCAAATGGAGAAATTGTTTTTCTAGATGTCCCGCATTTTGTTCACGATTATGTGTATGAAGAGATATCAATAAAAATAGAAAATTATATAGAGCAACATTTAGAGTGAGAAAATGCACAAAGGGAATTATGTACTTATTGATGATGAGTACGATATGATTTTTTGTGGAGGGACTGTATGAATCTGAAATTGATTAAACTCACGAAGGAATATGAGAAACAGCTTGGGGAGATGCTTGATGAGTGGAAAGCAGACCAGGAAATCAATCACACGAATCATTCTCCATGGGCGATCTTTAGAAATGACCATCATGATTTTGGCTTTTATCTTGAACATCTGGAACAAAAAGTAGAGGCGGATGGCAAAGTTCCGGATTCTGTGTTTTTCCTGCTGGACGAAGACAGGGGTAGACTACTCGGTGCGGTGAACATTCGCCATTATCTGAACGAGAATCTGCTGAAAGAAGGCGGTCATATCGGCGACGGTATCAGACCGAGAGAAAGGCGTAAAGGATACGCAACAGAAATGATTCGTCTGGCTCTGGTCGAATGTAAAAAGCTGGGGATCGACAGAGTTTTGATAACGTGTGATAAGGATAATATCGGTTCCGCCAAATCCATTCGTAAGAACGGCGGCGTTCTTGAGAATGAGTTCGTTACGTCAGAAGGTGCTATTGAGGAGCGATATTGGATTGCGCTTTGAAAAGGTGTTTTAGAGAAGAAGAGTGTTCCCGTAACAGTATTTGATGAGAAATAAACGATGGCGAATGGAAACTGCTAACTGACGGAGAGGAGAGGAAGAGGGAAATGAATTATCTATTAATGGAAACACCTTTTGCTTTAGCACCATTTGGAGATATGAATAAGAAGCAAGCTGAGCAGTATTATCAGTGGTTTCTAACAGAAAAAGAGCATCGTATACAACAGCTGGA
>CAZOFY010000123.1:0-1376 GCA_964579245.1 uncultured Mageeibacillus sp. | reverse complement strand
ATGGTGCAATTATGTGTAGCAATTCACAATGGAACACTGATCTAACATGGGGTGCAGGATGAAAATATCGAACCAGAGCTATCAGATATCAATTAACAGAACATATGGACCTTTGCAGTCCGAGGAATTGAATTCCTTTGACTATGTTTTCGATCCGGAAGATCGCAAAACAAATGAATTTTATTATGTCTTCTCGGTCAAAGTTGAGAAGAAGGATCGAATGTTCACGATTGTTTTGATCGGCTCATTTTTTGCTATTGATGATCAATGTGCTGTGCTTGAGGGGTCGACTCTCACAGTTCTAATGGATGATGAAATCTTTGTGCTGGATCTCGAGTCGATATCGCTCGTTCGACATACGGTGATTGGCAGAGAATCGTACTTTGCAATCTACCCGGTAGAGAATGGATATATCATTCACGGAGAAGAAACGATTCTGCGACTTAACAAAGACTTTGATCAGGTTTGGCGTTTTGGCGGTTCCGATATTTTTGCCACACCGGACGTTCGCAAAGTGCCGTTTGCAATTACCGATGACAAGATATTTCTCGAAGACTGGAACGGATATAAGTTTACACTGGACTTTGATGGAAATCTGCTCGGGAAGACGCGGCCGTAGACAGGCAACATTTTCCAAAAAGGAAAAAGTTCTAGCCGAGTAATTTTGTTGCGGTGGAATCGTAACGTCACATCAATTTTCGACCGTGCAGAAATGAAGTGGAAGATCAATGAAACATCCTAATTCATGTTTTATCAACAAAATGTAGAGCTCCATTAGTACTGTGAGTACGGAGCAAGAGAGCTACCTTCGTGGGATCTGAAAGACACTTTTCACGCTAAAGAGTTACCTTCGCGAATTCGGATTGTCAATCATCAATGTCGGAGGGCTGGTCGACCTGCTAAAACGCGAAAAGGTCTATTGAGCAGGCTTGTCAATGATAAGAAACCTGCGCCGCACGGGTGACTCTCATTCATCTACGAACGAGTGGTTCTCGGTAAAAGACTTAGCCGTTGCCGTAGCAAAAAACGCTACTTCATTACTAATTGAAAATACCGATATTCTTCTATATGATGAGTGCATGAAAATGATTTAGTAAGATTTCACATAGGACAATCATCCGTATGAGGGCGTGTATGGCACCGACTAGCAGTGTTGGGGCCGTATTTGTTTATGGGTTTTCGCCATAGCCCCTTGATTCCGGCACGAGACCCGAAGGTCAACGCCGATGTGGACAAATCGTACAATCATTGGAGGAATATAAAATGGATATACATAAATTGATTCAGGAAATGAAGGACGTTACGCCGTATGCCTATGGCAGCCATATGATGTGGATAGATCCGTATATCTCGAAGAAGCTTCTTGCCGTGCGTCT
>CAZOFY010000122.1:0-2896 GCA_964579245.1 uncultured Mageeibacillus sp. | reverse complement strand
GAACTCAGGGCTGAAAACAAATCCATACGCTACATTTGCTCCGGTTTGCTTACCGCTCTGAAGCTGGTCGACCCAGTTCTTCAAGCCCGCCGGATCCGGATCACGGCTAAGGCAAAGCTGATAGAATCGGGTGACAAAGTCAGCCGTCCCATTGGACGCCGCATTGACAGTTTGGGGCATCAATACAAGAACAATCGATAATGCCGCAAGAACAGATGCCATTTTCAAAAATAATTTCTTCATAGTCTTCCTCTCTTCGTATAAAAAAAAGTTGTGGATAAATACATGTGATATTATATCACTATTTCAGCAAAACATTCACACGTTTGCTTGCTCGTTTTAAGTATTCGATTGATTATCCGGGCGGGCACTCGATATCCAGAAATCGTTCGTTTTCGGGTAAAAATCCATTTCACAATTCGTCCTTATTGTAATAAGATGATTGGGAAGCTCTCCCAATCAAGATTGGAAAGGATCATTCATATGAATATTATAATTCGGGAAGACTATGACCAGATGAGTAGATACGCCGCCGAGGTCATTGCAGACCAGGTTAAGAGAAACCCCCATAGCGTGCTTGGACTCGCGACTGGAGGAACACCGATCGGAACATACAAGGAGCTTGCCAGAATGTACAGGGAAGGACTTGATTTTTCGAATGTCAAGACCTTCAATCTGGACGAATACCTTGGGGTCGGGATGGACTTAGATCAGCCCTATCATAAGGATCAGAGCTATGCACGTTTCATGCACGAGGAATTATTCAAGCATATCAATATCAAACCGGACAACGTTCGCATTCCTGACGGAAGGACTGAGGACCCGAAGGTCTTTTGCATCTGGTACGAGCAAGAGATTCACAAGGCCGGCGGTATCGATTTGCAGCTTTTAGGCCTTGGCGCTGACGGGCATTGGGGCTTCAACGAGCCCGGATCCTCTCTCGGCTCAAAGACCAAGATCCAGGCTCTGACTGAGAAGACTCTCAACGACAATTACGAAGCTTTTTACAGGAATGCCGGCATAAGCCGGGACGAGATGCCTCACTTCGCCATTACCATGGGGATCGGGACGATCCTGGAGGCACGCAACGTATTGATGATCGTCAACGGCAGTAAGAAAGCCGATATCCTCGCCAAGTGCATTGAAGGCCCGATTACGTCTCAGGTAACGGCGTCTGCGATCCAGCTGCACAGCGGCGGCATAACAGTCGTGATCGATGAAGAAGCGGCCGCCAATCTCGTTAACAAGAGCCACTATAAGCATGTCGAGAAGCTGAAGCTACAATACGGCCTCTGATCCTGCGAATTTTACCAGAGTCGGATGGTCACCGGTTCTGCTGTCTCATCAGAAGAACTCCTCCCTCTCACTGGTTGTATAAAAGAGTTGCGCCAGCTCAGGGTCCTGAATCTCGTTCACATCTAATGCCAGGAGCTGCCTCTTGGCTTTTTCTCTCTCCTCGAATGCTCTTTGTCTCATCGCTTCGAGCTTCCAGGGTATCTCCTTCTCAGCGAGCATGCTCTTGATCCGGAAAAACAACTCGTGATTCCCGCACAGGAATTTTCCCTCGTCGAGGATCTTCGAAGCGACCATCGACTCGAAGCAATCGAATGCCAGTTGCTTTTCGACCTTGGTAATATCCTTGATGATATAATCCAGTTCCTCTCGAAAAGCAGGATTAAACAGGTAGGTGCATTTTTTATTGTATACGGCGCTGTCGAGATTTTTTACTGCGCCTTCGGTTAGTCCATCGTGAACAATCACGATATCGAGATCCGATCCGTTCACCAGTTTGCCGGTCGAGAATTCCGGCCGTGCTTCACGATGTGCCATTTGATAGGCAACGTCTCCGGCCAAAATGCAGCACGCCTTCTCGCGCACCTCTTCTGCATGATATTGAATCGAAAAGACATCCTCCATGATTTTTCGGGCAAGATCAGATTTGTTTCTGCTGATCTCAATGATCTCTTGATGCAAACGTTCCGCTTTCTCGTGCGCAGCCTGTTCCTGCTCATACCAGGCGATCACAGAATAATTGGATAGCTCCCGGAACACCGAAGGAGATAACCTGGCAAATCCCTCAACGTTTTTGTCCAGGCGCAAATATCTCGTTCCAATCGTATGAATTAAAATATCTCCGCTTTGTTTACAGGCCTTCCATAGCTCGAAAATATCAACCCCGGTTTTCTCGATGATTTCTTTTCCCGTCAGCGGGCCGTTCTCCTTCAATACGTCGGTCAGAATCACCTTACGTGTCTCCTTTCATCTGAACCTATGAAACACCCACTCATGTTGTGATTTTCGTCGCGCGGCTGAGCCAAGCTTCCAGGATCACACCGTAAACGATGCCCGCCACGAAGCTGATCGGATCGCCAAAGCCTGTTGAACTATAAAACGCAAACGATACGAGCAGGCCCCAAAGGCCTCCGCGAAGCAAAGCTCTCCCCCTGCTGCAATCGCCCCAGGGCGCACCGATCACAAGGCCGAGAAGCAAACGATTGTACCAAAGCGAGAAAACAAAATCCGGGGATGCCGTAAAACCGGAACGTACATAGGCCCCAATAACGCAAAAGATTCCAAGTAAAGCTCCGCCTATCAAGGAAACCATCAGCCGCTTTTTCATATCCATATCCTCCTGAGTCAATGCCTCAATGTATAAGAACAGATTCATTTCTCGAATCTTGCCTGTTTACAGGAAATTCAGCGGTTGACTGCTATCATTCCGAGAGCAAAATAAACGAGCAGGTTTTGGTGTTTACTTTGATTATACCGCATTTTAATGCGCTTCCCTTTTAGCTCTTTATGGGGAGGGAACGGAGCTATCTAAAGAGAAAGCCACGGGGCTGTCTCAAAAGATTTGTAAAAGTAGACTCTAATGGTTGGATGAAGAGACTGGCAC
>CAZOFY010000121.1:0-2963 GCA_964579245.1 uncultured Mageeibacillus sp. | reverse complement strand
TACGCGTTTCGGCCGTTCCAGGCCGTAAAATATCGCTCCCGACCCGTCCGCCGGCGCGAAAATACGGCCTAGATCCGAGATTCGGCCGTTCTAGGCCGTAAAATCTCGTTCACGCTCCGTCCGCTTCTTTTCTCCTCAAACGGAAGACTCTCATCCAACATTTTGGCGCACCTTGTTTTGAGATAGCCCATCCCAAATCAGACTATTTTCAACATACCGAATGAAGTGTGTCGTCATTCGGCTTCGCAATGATTGATGGTCAGGAACTTGCCTCTCCGGTGTGAATCATGATGAGGTTAGGATCTCCGTCATTGGTCTTCGCATTTTTTTGCGGGTCAGAGTTAGAATCTCTCCAGTGAAGGCATAATTGAGGTTAGGTTCTCCGTCTTGTTCTTCTTGTGACGAATTATGATTCGTTCTTCTGCGCCAGGTAGCTTTTCCAGTGCTTCACCGACAGCGTCATGTCGACTAGCGCATCCTTTACCGCATCAACTATCGATTTGTGACGGGACATCAGACAGCGTTTTGCGGAGAGTTCATCTGTCACTCAACCGGTGCGTACGTCCTACGAAAGATATCCCGGGCTATGACATAGACATCCTTCTTGTTGTCGTTATGGACAGCGAGGAAATCACCGGGCTGTCCACGCATATAATTATCAGGATCCCAGGCGGTAAAGACCTTGACCTTCCGCTCGAGCGGCATGGCGTGGATGGTCGTTTCTCCCGAGGGGATACATGTTCTTGCGTGTTTTAGGAGACGGATTGGATTGCGCATCTGCGAGGAACGAATACTCGGCTCATACTCAAAGCTCGCCGTAAACGGATCATCGGAAACAACATATCGCTTCTCGAAGGTATGACGTTTGATCGGATAAACCTCGCCGACGATGCCAATCATGATATAGATGTCTCTCGAGGCGCGGATGGTAATATCCCCCTCCAAAGTACGAACCGTCGCTAGAGTCCCTTCCTCCAGGATATCTGCGCTGCGCACATAGCCAAGAGGCAGTCGCTGTTTTCGAAAAAGCCCCATAACCGATACATCTGGTGTGAAGTCTGAGGCATAGACAATATCATAGCTATCGAAATAGGAGAGGATTCTATCGCGAAAAAATTCATGGTCCGAGCGACATTCGCTGATAAGAAGGACTGCGTCCTCGCGTAGAAATCCACCCGCCTTCTCGGCATGTCCGCCGCCCGATCCGATCCCCTCGGACAGAAAGGCAGCCATATCACCCGCGTGGATCTCACGGATGCAGCTGCGAACGGAAAACTTGATTCCGAAAGGCAGACGACAATAAACCAGACAGCAATCGAGAAGGTCGACCTGCAGAAGCATGTCCCCGATGAAACCCAGAATATTGGGGTCGCAGGGCTTTGCCTCGGCGATACCGATCCGGTGACGTTCGTCAAAAATCGCCAGAGACAGTGCCTCGCCTGCGATATTGATATCGGAAGCGGAGAAATTCGCATTGCGCAGGGCCGTCAGCAGACTCTTGTTATAGACTAAATCGTCACGAAGGTCCTTATCAGCCGGGTGAGATATCTCGGAAAGGCTGTTTGTATCTGAATAGAGCCCATAGTAAAGGGCGGTCGATATAAACAGATTCTGGTTTACGTCCACACCCTCATCCCGCAACAGCTGATATACGAGGCTGGCACAACTGCCATAGCCGCTTCGGATCTCGCTGAAATCGTATCGGTGATTGCTTCGCGGGTGATGATCAATAACGGCGACGCAAGTGGCGGGAAGCGCTGTTACATTTCCTTCGCCAAACTGACAATCGACCGTAATCAGGAGCTCAGGAGCTTCGGGTAGCGAGTCAACGTGAAAGAGAGGAATCTCCAACCGCTCGATCATCATCAGAAGGTTCGATTTCTGAATAAAATACTTTCCGGCATAAACAAGCAAGACCTGCTTGTCCGGATCCTGAGAAAAGTATTGATAAAGAGCATAGCCGGAAGCGACTGCATCCGGGTCTGGATTGTCGTGGCACTGGATTACGATACTGCGATAAGAGCATAGGTCTTTTAGCTTCATATTGGGCTCCCCAAAGTTTCTATTCATCATTATAACACAGAAAATTCACGAAAAGTTCGCAAATGTGAAGAAAAATGCATCAAATTTGTATTGTTGGTACAGAATATCACATTTACTGAACTTTATAAAAGATTTGTGAAATGTTTTTTCGATATGATATTTTATTCATAATTCTCCTGTATCGTAACAACGGGAAAAGAGAACTGGTGCGTCAATTTTTTATCCTATCGGGAATCATAGTAGCGATTGGGATCATCGGCAATGCAATCTGACTGGAGAGTATACGCTGAGAGACGAAAAGCTACGATACAAATCAAAGATTTGTCAATAATCGCTGATATATGATATATTACTTAACGGGCTTTATCCTAAATATAGGTGGCGAAGTACTCTCCTCTGGGGGTTCACGATACATAGCAGGAGGAAAATCCATGTCAAGAGATATAAAACTGACAACGATTTTTTGGCCGTTGCCATTATGGTCAGCACACTCTCTTCACTACCGGTTCTGGCAGAAGATGTTAGTGGAAGAAGTGACGAGCGCACAAAGACACAGGTCACTACCGGGGAGACGATATCAGACAAGATAGTAGAGGCAACTATAGAGACGGAACCTCCAGCCGAATCTGGCGCAACGGAGCCGACTGAAGCTGAACCGGCATCTTCGGAGACAACGATTCCATCGGAGACAATATCCCCATCCGAAGCTGAGCCGACCCTGCCGACGGAGTCGGAGTTTGAATTAGAGGTCGATCCGAATGGCAATTTGTGCGCGGAACGGTGTAATTTAGAGAATAGATACATAGGCATGGGACAGAAATTTTGGGGAAGGAATCAAAAATTTCCTGAAGATTTCAAAAGTAACGAGAAACGGAGACAAAAAAAATGGACAAGGTAGAATATCTGCCCCTGGGAAGCGT
>CAZOFY010000120.1:0-2991 GCA_964579245.1 uncultured Mageeibacillus sp. | reverse complement strand
CTAGATTCACGTTTCGGCCGTTCTAGGCCGTAAATTCTCGTTCCCGACGCTCGCCGCCGAAAAAATACCGCCTGAACTCGAATTCAGGCTACTCCAGGCGGTAAATTCTAGTTCCGACCCATCCGTCGCCGCGGAAATACCGCCTGGATTCGCGGTTTGACTGTTCCGGGCGGTAAATTCTCGTTCCGACCCATCCGCTTATCTTCACCTCAAATGTATGACTCTCGTCCAACATTTTAGTACACCTTGTTTTGAGACAGCACCTTGTTTTGCCGTTATCATACAGGAAGGCCATCTGCTATAATCGAACGTATATAGGGATTGAACAACGAGATTCCTGCAATCTTGGAAGGGAAGTAGTGTATGACTTTTGTCGAGAAGAATAGCGGCGTATGGCGTCGTCTCTCCCGAATCCCAAAACGAGCGCGCGTTCTTCTCGTGATTCTTCTTGTGATCCTTCTTCCTTTGCTTCTCGGTCTCTTGGATAATCGACTTGTTCTCACAACATACACGGTTTCCAGCGACAAGATCACGAAGCCGCTGCGTCTCGTTATGCTCAGTGATCTTCACGGAATGGAGTATGGAGACGGGCAAGAAGATCTTCTTAGAATGGTCGGTACGGCAGATCCGGATGCGGTTCTTCTTGTTGGTGATATCTGTGATCGCTGGGATACGCGGGAGACCGCGGGGGATCTCTTGCAGGGAATAAGCGAGAAGTACCCATGTTTCTATGTGACGGGCAATCACGAGTATTGGACGGGTCGAAGTGAAGATATTCTTATGTATCTGGCCTCCTATGACATCACAATTCTTGAAGGAGTATCAGTGACACTTGAGATCAACGGTCAGGAAGTAAATATTTGCGGAATCACAGACGCAGACGCGCCATGGTATTCAAAGCAGAAGCTCACTTCGAATGAACAGCTCGACCATCTCGCGACGACGACGGCAAACGGTAACTTCTCGTTGCTTCTGGCACATCGGCCGGAGCTTTTCGAGATATATTCCACATATGAATACGATCTGGTGCTGTCCGGGCACGCACACGGCGGGCAATGGCGAGTCCCCGGTCTGATCAACGGTGTCGCAGCTCCGAATCAGGGATTGTTCCCTCGATTTGCCGGCGGATGGTACGAGAAGGCCGACACGGTGATGATTGTCGGACGCGGCCTTGCGAATAATGCCGGAATGATTCCGCGAATTTTCAATCCGCCGGAAGTCGTCGTCATCGAAGTTGTACCAGAAGAATAAGAACCCACGCAAAGATATTCATGAATCAGAAACGGTTTGCTACCCCAAAAACGGAGGAATCAACAATGGAAGAAAACTCAAATCAGGGAAAACTCAATTGGCAGCATGCAACCGGTCGAACTTTTGCGGAGAGCGAGGACGGTGAACTCCTCGCGGTGGCGACCTTCTCGGATTCCGGCGACAACACGGTCAACATTGATCATACGTACGTGAATCCGATCTTGCGCGGCCAGGGTGTCGCTGGACAGATGATGGACGAAGTTGCTAACCGCTTCCGTCGCGAGGGATTAAAGGCAACCGCAACCTGCTCGTATGCCGATGCGTGGCTCCGAAAAAATGCCGAAAGCAATGCGGACATTATCGCGGACCAGCCATGTGACGGTCCTTCCTGCAGGGCTGATGGGAAGCATTGATATTCTTTTCAGGGCCAAAGGGTCGGACGCTGACGACCTGCCTCCATACGTGAAATCCTGTGTGAAAAGGGGCTGTCTCTCTTGGAAGAGACAGTCCCCATATCCTTTTCACGAAGAATGAACACGCAAAAGATGCTTGCCGTGGTGACTCACTTTGTACGAGCTTTCCTTCCGCAGTGCGATAGCACGAGGACCCGGGAATGAGTCAATGTGAGACTCCCATTACTTCTTTTTTACCGGGATCCAGATCTCAGAGTAGTAATTCTCATCCTCGGTACCCTTGGGGAACTTTGTCGGATCGTCGTACATCTCGACGTTGATCCCGGCCGCGATCTCGAACTCCTTACAGTTCGGGAGCCACTCGGAAAAGATCTTCTGGTTGGCGCTCTGCAGCGCATCGGGCATCGCGCCGCGAACCGGGAAGACTGCCCATGTGAACTTCGGAATCACGCGGGTGACAAATCCCTCAGGGATCGGGGATGCGGGATTGTAGTTGTCGGCGATCAGATACTCGAACTCCTCTGTACCCTGATTGTCGTCGAGGCAGATACCGTACATGCCGCAGACTGTCTTGCCGCGGCCGGCCTGGAAATGCTCTGCCCAAAAAGCCGGGATCTCAGCCTTAGAAGTGTCATACTTGAACATACGCGATGCACCGAGAACAGTAAAAGAATCTTTTTCCATAACTTTGTAATCCATAATAAAACCACCTTTCAAAGATAAATTGATAACGAGCGGAGCGAAAGTCTTTATGGTCGCTCCGTCTTTTCGTGCGGCAGAAGGGGTGACTCCGTGGAATCGGGTGAAGGCCTTCGTGAAGCTATCCGGAGAATCGTAGCCGTACTTCATAGCAATGTCGATGATACGTTCGTTCGAAAAGACCAGTTCGCTGCCGGCCAGCGTCAATCTCCTCTGTCGAATGTACTCCCCGACGGTGAAGCCACAGAGCATCGAGAAACCTTTCTGAAAGTAGAACGGCGACAGGTAAGCCCGATTCGCGATCATATCCATGTCCAGTTCCTCGGTGATGTGTTCTTCCATGTAGCCGATGGCGTCTCCAATACCTTCAATCCATCCCATTTGCAAGTTCCTCCCTCTGTTATGGCTCAAGTATAGTGTGTACAGGATTAGCCTGCCCGACATTTCCTGCGATGTTTTGTCTTTTTTGTTTATCTCCATCTTACACAGAATCAGGAAGGAAATGAAGGAATACGAAAAGGAATACTGCGGACAAATGAATTCGGTGCATAATGCAGAAATTCATCGTGATACAATATTTTCAGAAGCGAGAGGGAGATAGATATATGCGGGAAAAAATGCTTAAGCG
>CAZOFY010000119.1:0-3019 GCA_964579245.1 uncultured Mageeibacillus sp. | reverse complement strand
TATTATAATGATTTCACATTGACAACTGCATAAATACTATAACGACTTACATTGGCATATATCGTATTTGTTGATTTATTGTATGTTGTCTCTATGGGCTCTAAAGAATTAGTCTCCTCATCATAATATGCTATCCTCAAGTCAACAATATTGTTTTCTGCCAGTGCGGTATCACTTATATAAAAAGATAGTACGCTGCTCTCAAAAGTTAAATCCGAATCATGAATGAATTCGAAGGGTCTTCCAACAATCAAAGGGATATCAAATAGTTCATTATATTCTTCGATCATTAACGCATATAACTTTTCGCTATAGTCTCCTTTTCCGGTAATCACGACACTTGGCTTAACCAGTGATTTCGATATATCAATCACTTGAACGGATTCAAGCCGAACACTCTGGGATACAATCTCCTCAGCATCCGTTATGCCATCCCCATTTGTATCAGGCATGAGTGGATCTAGAGCAGCATATACTTCCGTCCCATCACCCATACCGTCTTTGTCGGTATCCTTTTGAATCGGATTCGTGCTGTAAGTATTAACTTCATCATAATCATTTAAACCATCTTCATCACTATCCGCCAAAAAAGGATTCGTATCATACGTATACTCCTGCTCAAGCAACAGCCCATCTCCGTCATAATCATCTGATGGCAAAACGTAATCGATCCCGTTAATAGAAATACCCTCCAAAAATAGATGCCTAAGGATAATCTCTTCGTATACATCGGGGAGAGCATCGCAATCAATATCTTCAAAGGAATCCGGACTCGGGATTACTGTTGGAGTTAATGTTGGTGTTGGCGAAGGAATATCTCCGTCAGGTACCAATGGGTCTGTTCCGTTTACGCAAATCTCGACCCTGTCCCGGTCTGTGATTACTGCCTTGTTCGAGCAAGATGAACATAGAACAGCTGCGATAAGAGCTAAGCAAAGGCATGCAATTTTACGGTTCATATTTCCTCACATTTTCGATACTATTATTGTATTATCCAGTCTCTTTTGACTTCGCTAAATATATAAAAGCAATAAACATATTTGAAAGCGACTGCCCGGAAGGATTATGGTATGTCTTCTGGATTGTGTCATCGACTGCACATTCGCCTTGTATCACTACACAAACACTATTTGAATCGATCCACTATTTCCACAAGTTCCTCTAATGGCATCAAATGAGCGGTATCTTTAAGCGCTGAATATGGTTTGACATCGATTTTACCAATCTTTGAAACTACATCATACTCACCAATCGCACTATCAAGTAGCAAGAAGATAGCGCCGATGATCGGATCATTAACTGATTCGATGTGCCTGACACAAATACCAAGCTCGATTCTATTCCCATTTTCCCGACTGATAAATAGAATATTTTCGGCATCGATATTCAAATTGCCCATCCGTAGAGCTACTTTGCTAATGCTGTCCATACGCTGTCTGAAAGGATATATGACCCATTTTGATAAAAGTTTCGGTTCATTATAAAGCTTGATTACATACGGAAAAAGTTCAGAATTTCCATCAGCAGATATAGCTAGTATTTTCTTCCCGTCATTGGTCTGTCCAAACTCAGCTGTCAATTGGGGTTGAATAATATTGAGTCTCTCAAACAGTTCATCTATTGCACTACCATGAGAATCGACTTCCTGGTATAGCCTTTGTTCATTCTGTGAAAACCAAGACCAGAAAGCCTCTTCAGGGGTTACCGATGTTTGCAAAAATCCAAACATGCTCTTGGGACTTTTCGTTTCATTCATAACAACATAGTTCATATATCGAAATCGTTTTTCCGGAAAAGCGGTGCTTCCTATATAAACTACATTGCCGCCACGATCTGACAGTTTATAAACCGAATACAACAGAGGATCACATTCCACAACGTTAGTATCGCAGGGTTCCATTGCCGATGATTGTCCACGTGTCACAAAGTCTAAAAGTTTTTTCAAAACACGCAACCTGACATTGTAGTCTGATTTATCATTTTCTTTCCATCGCTGCAAACCTTGTTTGGCTTTAATTAGTGATGCCACCTTGTTCTTCACTTCGGTAATAAGAGAACCTTTTGAAAGTTGTAATGCTGCCAATGCTGAATAAATAATGATCCCATCATCGGCATCTTCAATAGACTCTTTATACAATTCAAGCACCTTTGCAGTTACTTGATTGTCTTTATAACCTTTCTTTATTAATTCATCATACAAATCCCTAACATCAAGAGCCAGATCATCATCGAAAATTCCCGTTCCCCAACAACCCATAAGAAACTCCTTCTTATATCTAGACTTCTCCAACAGCTATCCCCTGGATCTTTCGGTTATGAGACTTCATCCCTCTCGAAAAATCATGAATACTTACAAAACTTTATGAAATCCCTTAGCCCGCTCTTTTTAGACTTTCGCTATCTCTTCCCTCGACATCCACATCGCCGTCTCAACCTGGAACGATGGGCTCAGATTGATAACTTGCGCGAAAATTGCGCTCTGCTCGTAGATGGGAACAAGTCAATATCATATTTATGCGTTTACACCGTCCACGGGAATAAGTCGAAGCGATTTGTCTGTTCAAGGATACGTCAATTAATGCTCCAGTCCCCTCCGACTGATACTCAAAGTCTACTTATTGTCTACTTAAAAGTCTACTTCCGACTGGGAACTGGCGGGCATCTTTGCGGATGATGGTATCTCCGGCACCAACACCAAAAAGCGCGAAGAGTTCAATCGCATGATCGACGAGTGTATGGCGGGCAGTATTGACATGGTGATCACCAAGTCCATCAGCCGGTTTGCTCGAAACACCTTGGACTGCCTCAAATACATCCGGCAACTGAAGGAGAAGAACATCCCCGTTTTCTTTGAGAAGGAAAACATCAACACCATGGATTCCAAGGGTGAGGTTCTGCTGACAATTATGGCCTCTCTCGCCCAGCAGGAGAGTCAGTCCTTGAGCCAGAATGTGAAGATGGGTTTGCAATACCGCTATCAGCAAGGCGAAATCCAGGTCAACTGTAAGTGGTTTCTCGG
>CAZOFY010000118.1:0-3025 GCA_964579245.1 uncultured Mageeibacillus sp. | reverse complement strand
CTAGATCGACTTCTTGAAGAAGAAAGATGGGAGGAGGCAGCCGGCTTACTTGAGTTTTATCTGAATCCGGAAAGGGAGATTTCCGGTCATAAACGCAACGTCGCTCAAGCCGAACTCGTTTTTCTCGAATGCATTTTGAAACAACGGCCGGATCGTTTGCAGAGTCTCTTGAGCGAAGAGCATAGGAAGTTTATTACATTAGCCCAGAAAAGTTCCCCGTCCATATTTCGCACGCAATACTGCTGTTTTCTCTTTGTAGACAAAAACGAGGACAAGGCTTCTCAACATCGTTCCCAATTTGATCAGATGTTCAAACATTATCCTTACTCCCTCATTGTTGAGGAAGCGCGTAAGGAAATGGATCTGGCTTTGTCAGTCTTTCGAAAAGGGAAGGAATATCCGGTTTGATATCCGAAAGTGACGTGTAATACCGTCGGAGCAGCAAGAAGATGCTCTGCAGAATCACAAGCGGATGTGTCTGAGAGTATATTCACAGGATTCTTTCAAACCCTCCATTAAGACACCAACCTTTCATCCTGCGGTAGTATACTGTTAAAGGAGGGTGTTTTTATGCAAGAATACAGTACATCCCAAGTCGCGAGAAGAATCGGCATCCATCCGAATACCGTACGTATGTATGAGGCATGTAAGCTGATTCCTCAGGCGCGCCGCAAAGAAAACGGATACCGTGTTTTCACGGACTTTCATATTGAGCAATTCTTGCTGGCACGCGCCGCGTTGCGCGTCGAAGTCCTGCAGAACGGTCTTCGAAAGCAGGCTGTCAGCGTAATCAAGACCTCCGCTGCGGGGGATTTTGACACGGCCATCCGAATGGGTGAAGACTATCTTAATCGACTCAATCAGGAGAAAGAGAACGCGAGGCTGGCGATTGATGCGGCAGAAAGGATCTTGAAAGCTGAGACAGATGAGGATTGGCCGGCGGCGCGATACCTGTTGCAGAAGGAATGCGCAGAATATCTGGGGGTCACGATCGATACACTGAGAAATTGGGAGAAGAACGGCCTAGTGGAAGTAAAACGCAGGGAGAACGGCTATCGTGTCTATTCAGATGAAGATATAAGACGTCTGTTTCTGATACGGTCGCTACGCTGCGCAAACTATTCTCTCGCAGCAATCCTTCGCATGCTGACAGCCTTGTCACATGACCCTCATATGGATCCGGCAAAAGAACTCGATACACCGCACGAGGATGAAGATATCATTTCAGCCTGCGACCGTTTGCTGTCCTCACTCTCAGAGGCCTCAGCGAACGCCCGCTTTGTTCTCGATCGGCTTGCGGACTTCAAACAAAGATTCCGGTCTGTCGAATCTTCCTGCTGAAAGTAAGAAATCCAGAGAAGCCTCCATTTTAACACCAGCCTTTCCGGCGGTGTTATTTTTTTGGTAAGAGAAAAAGGAGGATAAAAGTATGGACATTGTTCTTAAGGCGGAGAGCCTGAGTAAATCATACGGAACCAAAAAGGCGCTTGACACGCAGTCGATTGAGCTTGGCCGAGGACAAGTGATCGGGATTCTGGGGCCGAACGGTGCCGGTAAAACCACCATGATCGAGTGTATGCTCGGAACGAGGACAGCGGACAGCGGGAAGACGACCATTCTCGGAATGAATCCACGGAAGGACCGGAAGAAGCTTTTCGAAAAGGTCGGCGTCCAGTTTCAGGAAGCCAATTACCCGAACAAAATAAGAACGGCCGAACTCTGTGAGACAACCGCATCTCTTTACCGGCAACCCGCCGATTATCACAGGCTTTTGAAGCAATTTGCTCTCGAGGACAAGAGCAAGGCGGAGGTTTCATCGCTCTCGGGAGGAGAGCGGCAGAAGCTCTTCATCGTTCTGGCGCTGATACCGGATCCGCAGATCGTGTTCCTTGATGAGTTGACGACGGGGCTTGATCCCCGCGCGAGAAAGAATGTCTGGGGCTTTCTCAAGCAGCTGAAGGAACAGGGGCTGACGATCGTCATGACTTCACATTTCATGGATGAGGTAGAGGAGCTTTGTGACCAGATTCTGATCCTGCGAAAGGGACAGCGCATCTTTCATGGAACGGTAAAAGAAGCGGTGTCCGGCTCGCCATTTGAAGATTTTGAGGATGCGTATTTGTGGTATACAGAAGAGGAGGTAGAATCGTGAAAGCTTTTCGGACATTGTATTTTACGGAAATGAAACTTTCCTTGCGAGGCATGGACATGCTGATATTTGCCATTGCCATGCCAATCGTGACAATCGTAATACTTGGAATCATTTTTGGGAACAAGCCCGCATTTGAGGGTGCTTCCTATACATTCATAGAGCAGTCATTCGGGGCGATATCTGCCGTCGCGATCTGTGCCGGTGGCGTTATGGGTCTGCCTCTCGTCATATCGGACTATCGCGAAAAGAAGATACTGAAGAGATACAAGGTCACTGTGTCGAGTCCGGCCCTGCTTCTTCTGGTTCAAGTCTGCATATACGCAACCTACGCCGTTGTTTCTATGCTACTTGTATGGCTTGTTTCTGCCACTTTCTTCGGATTCCGGATGTCCTCAACAATACCGGGATTTTTCGGAGCTTTTCTTCTTGTCATGGTCTGTATGTTCAGCATCGGAATGCTGGTGGGAGGCGTTTCCAAAAACAGCAAGACAGCCGGGATTCTGGCGAGTATCCTTTATTTTCCCATGCTGATTTTCTCAGGAACGACGATTCCCTATGAGATCCTTCCAGCGCCTCTTCAAATGTTCGCGGATCTGATGCCGCTGACACAGGGTATTAAACTCATGAAAGCAGCTTCACTCGGACTACCGATGGAAAATGTACTGCTCTCAATTATGGTCATGCTGGTCCTGAGTGTCCTGTGTATCGTGCTGTCCCTTCGTTTCTTCAAGTGGGAATAATTTCTCAACAAATCTGTTGACTCTCCCCTTAGGGAACACCTTATTCTCGAATCAGAGAGAATTCTTAAGGTAAACCTAAGGGGGTAGCAACAATATGGATATTCAGGAACGAAAAAGCTTTATCAGTCGATGG
>CAZOFY010000117.1:0-3436 GCA_964579245.1 uncultured Mageeibacillus sp. | reverse complement strand
ACGGCCTAGATCCGGGTTTCGGCTGTTCCAGGCCGTAAATTCTCGTTCCCGAGCCTTACGCCGGCGTGCAAATACCGCCTGGATGTGCGATTCGGCCGTTATAGGCGGCAAAATCTCATTCCCGCCGCTTACGCGTAGCCCGAAAACACGGATGATACCGACCGGATTAGCGCTTTTCGTCGGCAATTTCAGTCTCATACGCTTTTCGTCGGCAATTTCAGCCTCATACGCAATGGCAAGCTAAAAACTGGACACAATCGAGCGGTAATGGGTCAATAGCTTGTTTACATAGATGTACCTGAAGAGTTGAATTGTTTTGAATCAAATGTGAGACAGAGGATTGCCGCAACCACTTCCCCCGAAACGGTATGTTGTCCGGGCAACGGTAGAATACCGCGCTCTGTCCGATAAACTACCCCCGACTTTCGTTCCGGGCGTGCGATTCGAGCCATTTTGCCACGCTGTCAGAATTGTTATCACCGATCACATCGGTCGCAATTGCCTTGAGACTGTCTGTGGCGTTTGCCACGGCATAACATTCGTCCGAGATTCTGAACATAGGGATGTCGTTCACCGAGTCGCCGAAGGATATCACCTTGTCGCAGTGCCACAGGTCCTTGAGTTTCAGGACGGCGTGGAGCTTTGTTGCTTTTCGAGGCATGATTTCGCACCAGTATTCCGGCCGGTATAATTCTTGCTGGAGGGTGCAGGTGTACCTTGGATCTGCCGAAAAGATCTCGTATATCGGTTCCAGTTCGTCTTTTTCGCCGATACAGGTGTAGTAGAAAATGGTTCCGTCGTACAGTCCATCCCCTCGCTCAAGCGGCCGGAGTCTCCTGTCGCCGGCCCGATTATTGAAATAACGCCTCTTGCCGTCGTTCTCCAGAGACTGATCCCAAGAGACCTTCTCAACCCCGTCAATAAATGAGTACACGACCGGACTGATTCCGGATGAAGACAGAATCTCGCGTACATCGGAGCGTTCCTTCTGAGAGAATGCTTCTAGAGAGAGAATCTTTCCGGTATCAGGCTCGAAAAGTATCGCGCCATTATAGGCGATAATCGGAATCTTCGTGGTCAGACCCTTCGTGACCACAGATGCGGAGCTTAATGATCGGGCTGTGGCATAGGTAAACAGCATACCGGCATCAACCAAACGATTGATAATCTCAATGCTTTGGGGAGATACTTCATCTTTCGTGTTCAGTAATGTGCCATCCAGATCGGAAACATATAGAGTACTCAACTGATCCCCCCCAACATCGGATTCGAGTAATATTTTAACAGATATTCTATGGTGGAGAACACGAGTTTGATACAAAATGCACCCGGTCGCCTTGTTCCCGTTTGTTGAGTGAACACCCTTGGCTTTTCTTTGCTTGGTTTGTTATATTCTTTATGTGGTTATACAGTAGCAAGATTGCGTAAGAATTACCAACATAGGGTTTCTTCCGTTCAAGGAAACAGTTCGAGTATGACGCCAAATGATAGTTGAGTGGTCAGAATAGATAACATCGGCTCATGACAGAGCAGGATAGATAACGTGCGTTCGCGACAGAGCAGATTATATGTTTTTGGAGAATTCGAGGGTCGAGAGAGCGGGTTGGATGAGAGGGACAATAATTGCCACTTTCTCTATTTTTCGCTTAATGTTCTTATTTTAAATCATGAATAATCAACACAAAAGTGGCTGGTTCAGACAAATGTCTTAGCCTGCTGAATGGGGTGTTGTTTAAATTACATCAATATTTGACAATGATATAAAAATATATTGACCCCCACCACAAATGTTAAATTTAATAGTGATTTAGACATCAATCATTGCGAGCACATTAGAAAGGAGATTGGCGCGAAATTACTATAGCTGCATTGAAGTACTATTTATGATATCAAGAAGGTTAGTGAAATGAATAGGAGGAAAAACTATGTTTCGGAATCTTAAAACAAAAGTACTGGCAGTATTACTTATCCTCGTAACGATCTTGTGTTCTATGGGTGCAACCAAAGAAACTCCCAGAAAAATCGGTCAGACCTTTGTGATTGACAATGGCATTACGTATTACGTAAAGGCTGTCGAATACAGTAGCAAAACAAAAGTTACCATCAAGTCAAATAAGAACTTTGTCTATTCGGAGATGATCATTGATAAACTAAATAAAACAATTGATAATGCAAAATATGACTACAAGGGAATAGATCTCTTTGGAACAGCTCAATACGGCAAAATATCCGAGAAAACAATCGACTATTCTGGATATGACAAATTAAAAGAAAATTCCATGTCGCTTCAGGCGATAAAATACAAATCGAAAACGTACGAATCATGGCCATTGGGGAACGACTATTGGTACTGCCGTGGGACAGATTCAACGAAGACATATGTAAAAATAGGGTGCATTGCATCTTATCGAATAAGAACAGATAATTTATCAAGCAACAAATTTAACATGGTCGAAGCATATATCAGCGCAATATTATCATGCAATACAGCTATGAATTCAGCAATTGCTGCAGATGTACTCGGCGTGTTAGGATGTGTTGCAGGAATAGTTGTCCTTGGTGGGCCGCTCGCTGTAGTTATTACAGCGTGCGTATTCGTTACTGGATGTGCAACAGCTCTTGTATATAAAGCTGTTGACGCGTATGGATATTATTGTTCAGTCAAAGATAAATATGAAGCAATAAAAGCATATGGAACAAAGCTTTAGTGTTATAATTATGAAAGAAAATGAAGGAGGTCAGAACGATGAAAATTCGTTATAGGGACTTTACCACCACGATGAAAGTGCTATATTGGGGTACTGTTATATTTGTATTGATTAACATTATTTGTCTCGTTTTGATTTTTAATCCCGGAATCATGCCCGGTGGACAATTCTTCATTGGATTGATTATTTCTATGTTGCTTGCGTGCTTATTTTTGATACTCCTAACCATTAAGTTATGGAAGATGAAGAATGCGGAAAAGTGATTTAATTTGAATAATCATTCTTTTTTCTATATGACTTGTATTATGTATCTGCGCTAATAACCCATCATAGATGAGAGTAATCTGATCTATCTTAAACTGACATGTGCAAAAGAAAAAAACGGCTTGTAATATCAAAACACAAGCCGTTTTTTATTACTCATAAGTATGACATTGACTTGTTCCCGTCAACGGCCGAAAACCAACATTTGCTCATAACGTCAAAACGAACGGGTCGTTCCATGTTGAGACGGTAGTGTTGATGTCAAGGGAAGAGCAGACCAAAGCCTGAAAAGCCTTGGTATAAGGGCATGGGGGAGTTTCGGCGATTCTGGGCGAAGGTTAAGTTCGTCGAGAAAATCTGTCCGCGGAAAACAGGTCGAAGAAGCGGTAGAATGATAGTTGAGTGGTCAGAATAGATAACATCTGTTCATGACAGAGCAGGATAGATAACTTGCGTTCGCGACA
>CAZOFY010000116.1:0-3710 GCA_964579245.1 uncultured Mageeibacillus sp. | reverse complement strand
CCCCACCCATGCAAGCAACTGAGCCATACGTCAAATCTTAGCGTATGGATTTCTCAGTTTTGCTTGCATTTGTTTTTTTTTTGATTCAATTAGTTATTAGAGCATATCTTCATATCCACAATTTCTATGTAGGATTCTATATTCGCAAGGAGAGTACCATGAAAATCGTAAAAAACTTGAAGCGTTCCATCGCCGTGCTCCTGTCTTTGCTTCTGATCCTTCCGGCGTTCGTCGCATCCCCGGTCTGTGCTGCGACCGGCATCACGACATTCGATTACGAGGGATACAGCGTAGCGTACAACGTCGTCAATGCGTGGGCGGGGAATCAGAGTGTCGAAGTACGGATAACCAACACGGGCACCGAGTCCATCCTCAACTGGGCGCTAAAGTATGACGCTAAGGGTACCGTCTCGGGATTGTGGAACGCTCTCACCCTGGAGAACAGCAATACGCAGTATTTGATAAAGAATGCAGGACATAATTACGAGATCGCTCCGAATCAGAGCGTGAACTTCGGATATAATCTGGCGGGTGAGACCTTACCGCTGCCCGATGACTTTGCCTTGTGTGCCAAAAGAGTGGATACGGCGCCGCAGAGCTATTCCACGGCTTTCAATATGGTGGAGCAGTGGGACACCGGCTTCAAGGCCGAACTGGTCCTGACCAACCTCTCGCCTTCCCCCATTGAGGCTTGGAAGCTCTCCTTTGACGGCGGCTTCGCCCTGACAGACCTCTGGAACGCCAAGCTTCTGCCGGCTCCCGGTGCGGACACCGTTTCCGGCGACCTGGAGATTCCGGATACCGGTTCGCTACCCGGCGAACTGCAGCCTTCCTATACAAGATATACCGTTTCCAGTGAAATGTGGAGCAACCCGATCCAGCCGAACGCGTCCGTAACAATCGGTCTGGTCGGGAATAAGATCCCCGACACCGAGGTCACGGTAACAAACCTCGCCCTGTCACAGGTTGTCATCGAGCCCCTGGTTCCGGAGCTTCCGGAAGAGCCGGCGCTGTACCTCGGTGCCTTCGCAGAATATGCCGCCGACAGCAATACTATCCTCATCAAGTGGTACAGCACCATCCCGGAAGGCAAATTCGACATCCTCACATCCGAGGATAATCTAACCTTCACCGCGCTAGCCGGTGTGGAAAATACCGATCACTTCAACATGCTCGCGGACTTCTCGAAAAAGTACATCAAGGTCAGCCAAACGACCCCGGCACAATCCACGGAGACCTCCGTATTCGTTGTTGAGAAAACAGAGAACGGTTACTCCGTTCGCTTCCTGGACAGCGATGGCGACCGCCTGATTGACATCGTCGAGAATATCTCCGGTACCGATATCTTATTGCCCGACACAGATGCCGACGGGCTGACCGATTACGAAGAATCCGTCATTCTGGATACCGACCCGCTCGTATTCGATTCCGTTACTCCGGGCCTTTCCGACGCGGAGGCGGACGAGAACAGTGACGGACTATCCAATCGGTACGAACTGGACAATGGAACCAATCCCCTGTATGGAGATACGGATAACGATACACTCACAGACGGCGAAGAAGTAAACGGCTTCATGACCGACCCGCTGAAGGAAGATACCGATACAGACGGAGCTTCGGACGGTTGGGAAATCGCTGAGGGACACGATCCATTGGTATTTAACGAGTCCTTCGCCGTTAGCCAAAGCCTGGCAGGAGAAAGCATCAGCGCACAGGTGGATGTAGCACTCAAGGCAGAGCAAGCCGAGACCTTGTCCGTATCGCTTGTTGAAGACAGCCCCTTTCTCAACGCTGATACACCCGGGTATATCGGTTCCGCCTTTGACTTTTCCGTAAGTGGAGAGATCAATGAAGCAATACTCTCCTTCACCTTTGATGCCGCCCTTCTCGAAGACGAGACATTCGAACCCGCCATCTTCTATTGGAATGAAGAGACACAACTTCTCGAAGAACTGGAAACAACCGTCACCGGCAACACAGCAACGGCAAAAACAACACACTTCTCGCAGTATGTTTTGCTCAACAAACGCACGAAAACAGACTTCGAAGACTCCTACGATGGAAAAGTAGTCTTTCATTCAACGGATGTCGTCTTCGTGATTGATTATTCCGGGAGCATGGACTGGAATGATCCGGACGGATTACGACTGGATGTTACGAATGGATTTATTGATAATTTGCCGGATCAAGATATGGCAGGTATTGTAAAATTCATAGCCGTTTCAAGCACGTTATCCGGTCTAACCAACGACAAAGCAGCATTGAAGGCTCTCGTTAGCGGGATCACGAACGACGATATGACGAGACAAGGAATCTCTGGAACTAACGGATCTGCTGGAGTCAATGACGCGATCAAGGTACTGGAAACCTCGACCGCCGATAAAAAATGTATCGTATTTCTAACAGATGGAGAAGATACGCTAGTAAGTTATGCATATGACGATCTCGTAGCCACAGCTTCCGAAAAGAATATTAAGATCTACTCTGTCGGACTCGGTAGCGCAAATGCTACACTTCTTAGTGAAGTAGCAGAAGGAACGGGCGGAAAATATTACTATGCGTCGTCCAGTCAGGATTTTGATGAAATCTATGGAGCGATCGAAAACGAAATTATAGACCGACAGTTAGACAGTAACAAAGACGGGATCTCCGATTTTGAGACGAGATTGCTCTGTGAGAATACCATTTCCTATGCCACTGGAGCAAAGAACTGCTTTGTCGGTCTCTCGTACGATGAGATAAACAACGATACTGACGGCGACTACGACAACGATGGTCTGAAAAACGGTCAGGAAATGAAAGTTACTATTTCATCTGATGGAATGGTTTATGTCAAAATGACCTCCTATCCGACCAAGGCAGACAGTGATGGAGACGGCCTACTGGACGGAGCAGGGTGTGAGGTGAACGGCAAGATCGTCGCGCCTTTAGACAACTATCCGCTGAAATACGATGGCCCGAAGGGGATGTGGGCGGAACACGTAGCCACCGTGAAAGAGGGTGGAATTCCGACTGAACTTGATGGTTGGCTTGGGTTTACGCAGCCGGCAGAAGCCTTGCCCAATACGGGTACAGAAGGGTTTCGGACTTCAAAAGAAGAAATGCAGTATCTGGTTGACCATGGAATAGTGATTCTCACAGAAGATGAAAAGGCTTATGTCAATGATTTCTACAGTTTACTTTTAGCCATCGAAGAGGGAAAGAGCCTGGAGGAGACCGTTAGAGTTCTATTAGAAGAGGCCATGTATGGAGGAGTAACCGAACGAATTGAGCGGCTGAAACGATTACTCGAAGATATACTAGCGGGTAATTTTGCAAACTTAACTTCTGTAAAAGAAGTCCTTGATTACCTTCGAGGTCACGTAGCGGATGGACAGGATGCGGATCAAGTTCTGGCAAGCCTTGGCTCCCGACTCCTGAACTTCAAAACAGACAAGCAAGGGGTCGTACACTCTCAGTACAACACATGGCAGGAATATGGAGGTTATAGTAATCTATACGATGCCATCTTCAGCGGAGCCAGCCGCGGTAACATGGACCGTGAGAAATTCGACTTTACAGTGGGCGATAAGAAATATCGCCTCTGGGCGTGGCGCGGCGATTATCTGAACATCGGAGCGGGTAACGAGCTCGGAGTATATTGGCTTCCGGCATTTATTCCCGATGATCCAAATGGGCTGGATCAATACTTGACCGATAAAAATTTAGCT
>CAZOFY010000115.1:0-3780 GCA_964579245.1 uncultured Mageeibacillus sp. | reverse complement strand
CCACACGAATACAGTGCCTTTCCAGACGCCTTGTTATTCTTGTCAACATCAGCAGTTACCCTCAGCGCATCCTGTAGCAAAAAAATCTGACCCACAAGCAAGGTGATGATTTCTTTTCCCAAACCCTTGCCAAGAAAAGATTCTTCTCCGATCAGATAATCGATGCCGTATGAGCCTGTAAGTGGTAGAGGTCCAAAATCTTCGCCGCTACTATCCTCACATTTGTAATATAGGCACAATCCAATCGGACTGTCTTGCCACGTAACAACGAGGTATGTAATCCATTGAAATTCCCCTTTGTATTCTTTAATTTCAGATATCCAGTCATCAATCGTAATTCCAAGATCTGGTATTTCATAAAATCTCTTCACATGTTCCTTATTCAGCCAGATCTCTATCAGTGGAATATCAGTGTCATTGAGTGGTCTAAAACCTAACATAGTTCTTCTCCTCTTTCCATTTAATTACAGACGCCGTAGCACGAGTGAAAACTGACGGTGTTATTTGCCAAGAACGGACGGTATGACTGTCCGCGAAACCATCGAATCTCAACGTGTTCGCCTTTGACAAGACAAACGCAGGCCCCATCGCTGTTGCGATACTCGGGTATTTGTGATAAATGATCATTTCAGATGAGTTCAACAATCGAACTCTTGACATCTTTTGATTCCCGATCATTAGATTTCAAGGCTATTCTCGTTCAGAAGAAAATCAAATATGCTCATCACCAATACACCCTCTTCGTTATATAGCGGAGCCAATGCATCTCTTGTAATGATAATCTTTTTGAAAGCATCCTGCGTCATCATTAATGATCGCTGTTCCTGCTCTTTTTTTGCCTCGTCAGACAAGGCAAGTGCAGACTGAATATAGTACCTTTTCGAGCCCTTGTTGCAAACAAAGTCTATCTCTCGTTGTTTGCGGATTTTCTTGCCGTTCTTATCAACTTCATTGGAAATGACAACACCGACATCCACATTGTATCCACGAACTTTCAACTCATTGAAAATGATATTCTCCATGGCATGAGTTTCTTCAACCTGCCTAAAGTTTAATCTCGCATTTCGAAGACCCAAATCCGAAAAATAGTATTTTGAAGGTGTTCCGATATACTTTTTCCCTTTAATATCATACCTGAATGCACTTTCAATCAGGTATGAATCCTCAAGATATCCGATATACTTCTTTATCGTATTCTGACTGATTGTCATATTCTTTACGCTTTTAAATGTGGCCGAAAGCTTGCTCGGATTTGTAAGCGATCCAATCGCCGAAGAAAGAATGTTTAGGAGATCCTCCAATTCCGACTTGTTTCTTACTTTATTTCTGCCGACAATATCTGATATATATGTCTCCTCAAACAAACTTTTAAGAAAATCAACCTTCTGATCCGTAGTAGCAAATCCAAGCACCAATGGAATTCCTCCATAGAGTACATATTCTCTCCAGCCTGATCTCAGATCATCTGTATACACACTCATATACTCGTTAAAGGTAAGCGGATACATATGAACTTCGTCGCCTCGTCCGCGAAACTCTGTTATTACATCTTTGGAGAGGAACTTTGCATTACTGCCTGTTACATAAACATCCACATTTGTCATACGTGCCAAACTGTTAAGTATTGCTTCAAAATCGCCTAATAGCTGTACCTCATCTAAAAGAACATAGTACATTTCCTTATCACTAATCAGATTTTTAAGATAAGGAAAGAACACTTTAGGATCCCGGTAATCCATGTTTTCATATAAGTCAAAGGCCATTTCAATAATGTGGTCGCTTGAAATATTCTCGGACGCCAAATGATTACGAAAAAGGTTAAACAGAAGATATGATTTCCCGCATCTCCGCATTCCCGTGATTACTTTTATCAATCTGTTATGTTTTTTTGAAATCAGCTTATTAAGATAAATATCTCGTTGAATCTCCATGCCGAGCCTCTTGCTTATTTAATCTCTTTGCAGAATTCCGCACTTTTCTTCACTTAAATCATATAATAAATCCGTTAAAATCGCAATCTGTTCTCACCCCTTCCAAAGCAGCCTGTTCTCTTACATAGGCCGCAGCCTTTTTATACGTCTCGAAATCAGGCAAATGTTCAACAAATAATGGTGTATCCGGCCCCAGCGACTCGCATAGCCGGGCAACCTTCTGGTAATTTACTCTTCCTGTTCCCGGCATGGATTCACGAATGACCGTGGTATAGGCATTTTCCATGATGACGTCTTTCCCATGTATGCTCTTGATATGCGGGCCAAGTTTGGTAAAGCATTCCTCAATGAATTCATCACAGAAGAGATACCTCTGGGGACAATTGATCATATTAACGAAGTCCAAATGTACACCGAAGGCTTTTCGATCGACATCCTGAATCAATTGAAGGTATGCGTCCGGCGAATCAGGTACCATCCAGGGCATCGATTCGATCGTATAGAAGGTTCGCTTGGGTTTCACGGAGTCAATAATCTCTCTTACCGAATCAACAATCAGTGCATAGGTATCCTCGGCATAATTCTCTTTATAGAAGCCATCCCAGATTACGCCTCTGCTACCGGCTATGTTTACACAGCAATTCGCGCCCAGTTCATCTGCCAATTCCAGTTGATTCTTGCAATACTCCATGGCCGCTTGGCGCTCTTCATGATCTACGGCGATGACATTTCGCCAGACCCCAACTTCTCCAATGACCAGATCATGCTCTCGGGCACACTTCACGTAAGCCTTTTTCTCTTCCTTACTTGCCCGAAAATCAACTGGCGCCAGAACTGCCCTGTATCCCAACTCACTGACAAGTTTTGACCAATCTTCCGGATTGGTATAAGGTCTCTCGATTGCTCCACCGATTCTCACAGTTATCTCTCCTTCACATCCATAATCTTCGCTCTACTACCAATTTCTATGATGGATAACTGACGGGTCAATATGACATAAGTCCCGGGAACAGGTTCTTGCCATGACCCCGGCCAATTCTTCCGTCATCTTTCTGATCTGATCTCTGACTCCTAAAGAACCATTCTTCTTTAACGGCTCCATGATGACTCTGCCTGCACATACGGCATCAGCGCCCAACGCGAGGGCCTTGAAAACATCCATGCCGCTCATAATGCCACAGTCAACGAAGATGGGGATCTGACGATTGATTACCTTAGCAATCCTTGGCAGTATGAATAACGGCGGAACGGCATAGTTCATAATTCCGTGGTGATGAGAGACGACGATGCCTTTGGCTCCGACTTCCAGCGCCTTGTAAGCATCCTGCTCACTAAGGACACCCTTGATGATAAAAGGCAATTTCGTTGCGTTTATAAACTCCTTAAGTTCCGCAAGGGACTTCGCACTCATCTCTTCGCCAAGAACCACATCATATTTGCCGTTCCCTCCAAAAGAATGGTCTACATCCATACCCAGAGCCAGAACCCCACAGCGTTCTGCATGCTCAATTCTCCGGAGAATATAGTCATTATCGGCATAGGGCTTGATGATATTAATCGTACGCGCACCGGTAGCTGTGATGGCAGTGATTTCAGCTTCGTCACCCATTCCTGCCCAGTTGAGCGCGTTCGCCGCATGGGCACCCTTGGCCATCTCAACCATTCCGTTCTCACATACATTGTTCAAATGTGACAGAGCTGCCATCATAATGGGCGTATCAAAAGTCTCCCCATATAACTCCAGCTTTGTCGAAGGTACGACAGCATCAATATGCCGCATCTCCACAAGCAATGAGTCGAAGTACTCTCTTGTAATTAAATTCGAATCCCACGGTCTGCTGATTGTTTC
>CAZOFY010000114.1:0-3860 GCA_964579245.1 uncultured Mageeibacillus sp. | reverse complement strand
TGATCAACAAGTTTCCCTAAATATTTATAATTAGGAAGAATAATTATTCTGATGTCTTATTGCTTTTTATAATTCTTCATCTTCACTCTCTTTAACGCAAGAACTATCAAAAAAAAGCAAGTGAGAACTGATGATATGACCATCCCGATAAAGAAATTTCCTCCGGGTATGATATCCGGATTCAAAGTTAAAATGAGACAAGTAATGTTGATCATTATTAGGAGAATACAGCTCCAATAAAGAGCTTTCATCGATGTCGAAAAATACTTATAGCGAACTCTCATCGTTCTGCCTCCTTCATTCTATGAGTCTCATTTTGTATGGCATGATCCTTTGAAATCAAGTATTGTTTTTCACAGGCAGCGGCGACTTCTAGGTCATGCGTCACTACGATAATTGTTTTTCCGCTCTGGTGCAAGCCGTGAAGAAGGCCCATTACAATTTCACGGTTCTCCTTGTCGAGCGATCCGGTAGGCTCATCAGCTAGAATCAGCTGCCCGGGCTTTAGCATAGCTCGAGCCAAGGCTACTCGTTGCTGCTCACCGCCTGAGCACGCAAATACTTTATGCTTTTCAAATCCCGCCAGACCAACTTGCCGTAAGGCCTTTGAAATCATGTCCGTCTTTTCGGCTTTGGTCTTCTTCACATAACGAAGTGCCAGATAAAGATTCTCGAAAACATTCTCGTCCTCGATTAACGCAAAATTCTGATAAAGGTAGGATACATACTCGCGAATGATCTTCTCGGATATTTTTCCGTTGACTTTCGGATTCTTATATCCGAATACCGTGAAGGTACCGCTCGAGAAAGGTTCGATGAGCCCGAGCATGTTCAAAAGTGTCGTTTTCCCAGAGCCTGATTCACCCATAATAGCAACCATTTCACCTTGCTCGATACGGAGATTCAGCTTGTCAAAGATATTTTTCTCTCCAAAGGATTTTGTGACGCCCTTCATTTCTATGATTGTTTTCATCGTTAACCACCCTTTATCTTTGATAGCACGTTTTTCTTTTCAATATGGCGCAAAAATGCGATTAGAATTAGCAGATCAATTGCGAGTAAGAATAGTAACAAAATGCCCGTGATCCAAGTAAATCCGACGATCACAGAGAAGGTGGCGGTAAAAAGCGCGTAGGATATAAATAAGTATAGAAAAATATTTCTGTACCGTTCCTTCAGTCTGTGACCTAATAGCTTTTTGACCAGTATTCGTTGCATATTCGATTCGATGAAGATTACGTTTAGGTAGTACCCTACGACTATAGATACCAAGAAAGCTAAACTCAAGACAATGGTGAGCTGATAAATTGCGTCCTTGTACCGGCTGATTTCGTCATAGAACCAGTTCACCAGCTTCCCATAACGAAGGTTGTTGTCGTCTAAGCCTACGTCCTTAAGAATTTGTGGCATATCTTCACCTAGTGCAAGTTCTTCCGAAAGCTTTAATGGAGAGTCAGCACCCGAGGCTATGATTGCTGACCTCTCAAAGAAGCTCATATTGCTCTTTGTAAGTACTTCAATGATCGGTTCATTCAGCATATATCCATCCCCATCGCCAAGTCGCGTATTAAACGAGAAAAACTTGATCGGTGATTGGTAAACTCTTACATCAACGCGAATGGAATCCATATCCATATCCGGTATCTCTGCGCCATAAAATCGGGCGACGGACCGGCAATCGTCGATATAGGCCGCTCTGAATAAGTCTCGCAATGATTCCATCTCGCCGACCCGAGAAGCCGGGATTAGGATGATTCTTTCCTCTGCTCCTTCGTCGACAAGGATTGTTTCTCCACTTTCATCCACGATAGGAAAAACTTTTAAATAATTAGGATTAACGGATACTATTTCCAGCTCTTGTTTGTAGATATCTTGAGTTAAATCTATTCCTAACGTTGTTGCGGATTGATTTAAAAGAACGGAATACAGATGGGACTCACCTAGCGCATAGATCGCTCCGCGGTCACAAAGCCTATCATACAGTGCAGCATATGATTCATCCAAAGCATGGCTGCCTCCTGCAATGCTATCTATATCCTCACCAATTTCGGTGTGGTTAAGTACATAATATTGACCATATTTTTCCCAGTTTGATATGGTTTCAAGTTCCTGTGAGATATTTAAAAGTTCTTTCGGGATAAAAAACAGGGCTGCAATCGTTACTCCTAAGAGTACAACACGAACACCGCCGGATAGAACTAATACAAATCGTAATCTTGTCCTGTTCTTTATCATATCCGCGATTCGATACCTTGATATGATTAGCATCATTCCTGATGATAAAACAAGCTCAATAAATAGAATGAATAGCTGCACTTGAAGTAAAGAAATTAAGAATTCACGATTCAATCCCTTTATGAATACCATGAGTGCACAGTCGATCACAAGTGTGGAGATTGCTGTCCAGAAAAACATATCCTTAGTCAACACAGCAAAGATATCAACATTTCTCCAACCATTCAACTTACATATGCCGATTTTCTTGCTAGAGTTCAATGCATAGAAAACAACGAATAGACTGAACAGGAGCCCATTTACTAAAAATAGCGCTACAAATACATATAACATTGCAGAATTATCACTAACTTCAAAATACTTCTGCTGTTGTAATTCTTCATCGCTCATACCCGTCGCCAGAGACAAGAATTCAATGATTTCATCCTGTCGGATTGGATTATTCGAGGTCATTATATACTCGCCGCTCATGTCGCCGACATCGTCCATCCATTTCTCCAGAGACCATATTTGAATATGATCATCTGCAAAAAGGTCGTAGATCGTGGCTAGTTGGTCTGTTTCTTCCGGAGTATCTGTTGATAGATAAAGCGATCCGTTGGGGGATGGTAGAGTAGATCCGTTTGCTTGGCAATAACCTTCTAGGAATGAAAAATTATTACCTGATACCGCCGAGTATATGAGTACAGATTGATTCTCGACCTGCTGATAGTTCTTCTTAACAACGGAAACCTTATAATCCTCGGCAACTTCCCTCATCAGCTCATACACAGACTCGTCAGGAATCCTGTCAACGGGGATATAAACCGAAAAGCTATATGGAGAGCTGGGCAGATGCTTCCAAGACTGTGAATCTTGAAATAACGAATACATATAGAAAACTAGTGTCCCTAGAATAATGAAAAGAAGACTACTCAAGATAACGGCTTTCTTCACTGCGTTCCGCCTCTATAAATATATTTAATAAATTACCCTCCCGATAAACGAAAGGGTAACTTATTAATTATGCACGACAATCAATTATATCTTACCAGATGCTGTAGTAATAGTTGGGGCTGTCCCAAGGAGCGACCCAAAGACTCGCATATGATACTTCCCCGGCAGGCTTATTCCCAGATGAATTCGAACTGCTACCGCAGGTCACTGTGCTTCTATGCGGATTTGTGGATGATGTTACATTTGAATACGCATAGATTCCTGCATTTCTTCCATAGTCCCAAGATGCTCCAAATTTAATTGTTTTGTGTGACGCGGCAACTGTTTGAGAAAGCGACATAATAGTAACTAGTGTGGCTAGAAGAACTAATGAAAGTATCTTTTTCATGACATACACCTCTCTATCAATTTCTATATTGCGCCATTTTATTATGCATTCATTTATCATTTTATGCGATTTCTTATTTATTTATCAAAAAACTAGATTCACCGAAACAATTACTTGCTTTCCCCCCTTTCTGTAATTATATTTTAATAATCGATTATTTATATAATAGAGATTAACATTTTATTGGGGGGGGCGTCAATATATTTTTATATCTTTGTCTAATATTGATGTGATTTTAAACAACAAACCATGCAGCAGGCCAAAACGTTTGTCTGAACCAGCAACTTTTGTGTTGATTATT
>CAZOFY010000113.1:0-3939 GCA_964579245.1 uncultured Mageeibacillus sp. | reverse complement strand
TCAATGAGTGATAAAGCTATTATTTATCAATGATTACCCACACAATCGGCGCAAATAGATGATTTCGTATGTGCATCAAGGAGTGATAAAGCTATTATTTATCAATGATTACCCACACAATCGGCGCAAACAGACGATCTCGTATGTGCATCAAGGAGTAATAAAAGCGTTATTTATCAATGATTACCTACTAAATCGTCGAGACTCGGTTTTAAGTATGTGCATCATTGAATAATAAAGAAGTAATTCGTCAATGATTACCTACTAAACAAGCAAAAACATCGAATTAGTAGGTATCAGAGCTTGCGAAGCAAGATATTATATCAATGAATACCATCAAAATCCTTGAGAATCAGTCAATTGGCATGCATTAGAGTGTAAAACAACGTGATGATAGGTCATTTCTTATCATTAACTAACATACGAGAATTCTATTTTCTGCTTTCTAGTATGTATAACAATGTGGTGTCCCTATAATATATATCATGAATGATATATATTTACGCACAAATAACAGTGCGAAGTCCCTTATAGGGTCCGGCAAGTAGTACGTCTCGTAAAGGAACAAGTTAAACCGGCACTTGCTGCAGTATTGCATCACGTAAGAGGGAGTTACCGCCAGCAATCCCAAACCGGCCGTTGCTTCGGTACTACATCACGAAATAATGAGATACAATCACAAATTCCGAACCGGCATTTGCTGTAAGTGATTGTACGAATGTGATAAGCCAGCGCCTTTAGACGCAGGTAAATAACAGAGGCTGCTGCATCCTGAACTTTACAGTTCATTTTGCAACAGCCCCCTGTTTTGCGTGTATACATGAATTGCATCATGATAAAAAAAGCCTTACAATTAGGAACGATCCATGTGATCGAGGTACTACAAGAAAGTATACCGGCTGACCATCAAGAACAGTGGTCCGTTTACGGGCGAGCAACTGAGTCGGAAGGAGTCCTATGAAGATTTCGGAAATTATTAAGGATAAAATGTTACTCTCTTTCGAAGTGTTTCCGCCAAAACCAACATCAAACGAGAAGCTCATATATGAGGCTTTGGATGGTTTACAGGCGTTGAAACCGGACTTTATCAGTGTGACCTTTGGTGCGGGAGGCGGATCGAACAACTCAAAGTCGGTCGAAATTGCATCGGCAGTAAAGAACACGTATGGAATTGAGAGTGTAGCGCACCTCCCGGGGATCCATTTGACAGAGGAGGACGTACGATCAATCCTCACCAGATTTCACGAGAATAACATTGAGAATATTCTGGCGTTGCGCGGAGATCCGTCTCCGGACATCGCTCCCGTTGGACGCTTTCGTCATGCCGACGAGTTAATTTCGTTTATCAAGAGTCATGACGATTTTGACATTCTCGCGGCCTGCTATCCGGAGGGTCACCCGGAAAGCTCTTCGCTACGTGAGGATCTTGTCAATCTAAAACGCAAGACCGATGCCGGAGCGGACCACCTTGTAACACAGCTTTTCCTGGACAATACGTCCTTCTACTCCTTTCGTGAGGCCGCTTATCATGAGGGGATACAGGTTCCGATCGAGGTCGGAATCATGCCGGTAACGGTTCCGATACAGATGGACAGAATCATAAAGCTCTCTGGCGTTCGTGTACCGCAGAGATTCACAGACACGGTCTTGTCATACCGGGACGATTTGCCGGCTTTTCGAGAGGCGGGAATCAACTATGCGATTGAGCAGATCCTGGACCTGATCCGACATGGAGTCAGCGGGGTTCACCTGTATACGATGAACAAGCCGGATGTTGCCTCGGCAATCGTAAAGGCGATACGGTAACACATGTGATTTACCGATTGATATCAATTATAATTAGTAAGGAATTTTTTTGGATTTTTCCTGTCGGGAGGAAACCGGATGTCGACTTCACTGAAATGCCCCAATTGTGCCGCGAGCCTTGTTTTCGATGCGGATACGCAACAAATGACATGCTCTTTCTGCGGTTCTGTGATCAACTTAGCCGATATAACTGTCGAGCAGAATCCACAGTGGAAGCAAGAGAACTGGAATCTTGATGCGGTATCCTATGTTTGCGGGAACTGTGCTGCAACAGTCGTGACAGATCAAAATACCGCTGCCACCTTTTGCGCATTCTGCGGTTCACCGACAATCATACCGGAGAGATTGGTCGAGGGATATAGGCCATCTTATCTGATTCCTTTCAAGTATGGAAAAGAAGAGGCGATTAAGGCTTTTTTTGCTTGGTGCCGGAAAGGATTGATGACGCCGAAGGACTTTATATTGCCGTCTAATATTGAGAAAATAACAGGTTTGTATTTGCCGTTTTGGCTTTATACGATCGATGCGGACGTCAATTTTTCGGCTGTTGGGACCATCGTTAACCGACACACCACGGGCTCGACCACTACCATTACCACGAAATACTATAACATCGTCAGAAGACGTGATATTACCTGGGATAAGATCCCCCTGGATGGTGCAACCCATGTCGATGATAAGCTGATGGAAATTGTTGAACCATTTCAATACAGCGAGATGATTCCATTCGACATGAAGTACCTCTCCGGTTTTTTTGCGGAAAAATTCGACCAGGATGCTAAGGCGCTCGAGCCTCGGTTGAAGGAGCGTGTCAGTCACTACGCACGACAAGTGTTTGACAGCACCTGCAAGCAGTACAATTCGGTAAGGGATGTTCAGGATGAGTGCGTATATGCCGAGCCCAGATCGGCCTATGCGCTCATGCCGGTCTGGATGCTGAACTATACGTACCGGGGCAAGAAATACACGTTTGCCATGAACGGTCAGACGGGGAAGATAGCCGGAAATCCCCCGATTAGCAGAGCAAAACTTGCAATCATCGCCTCATCGGTGGCTTTTGCCGGCGGTCTGATTGCATCCTTTTTGGGAGGGGTGCTGTCATGAAAAAGCGGAATTCTTTGTACAACAGACTTTTCTTGCGACTAATTCTCGTATGCGTTGCTGCGTTAGTCGTATGTATTTCTGCGATAACTCCTATTCTTGCGGCACAGGAAGAGGAACCCATCACCGGCGTTATCGATGATGGCGATCTCCTGACAGATGAAGAGGAAGAACAATTAACCCAGTATATAGAAGACATCTCCGCAAAACATGGCGTTCATGTTCTGGCACTCACTGTTTCTCATAAGAAAGGGTATTCCAACAACGATATAGGAAGTATTTCCTATGCGAGTAGCTTTTATGATAAGTATGTTGAGGATTCGTCGATCGATTCGCCCGGTTTTATGGTAATGCTCGATATGGAGAACCATTTTCTCTATATTCATACCAGCAACAACGTTATTGATTGGGTATCGGCCGAGGACTGTGATGATATATTGGATGATACCTACGATCTTGCGGGAGCGGATAAATACTATGATGCACTGTACCAGACGATTCGTGGTGTTGATGACAAGATCGACAACTATTTCTTTAAGGTTTTTATGGGAAAGCTTGGCATTACTGCCGGCGGTGCAATCATCCCGGCATTGATCGTCAGCTTTGTACTGGCTTACCACAAGAGATCCAAAGTCACGACCACCTATTCCACCTATATTGATGAACCTAAAACAAAGATCGAATATAACGCGGACGACTTCACACACCAGACCGTCTCTGTCATACATCATTCCAGCGGAAGTGGGAGCAGCGGAAGAGGCGGCGGAGGTGGAGGCGGAGGTCGCCGATCGGGCGGTAGCGGAAGACACTTCTAATCCTCTGTGCTTGATAATCACAGCCGGAGGATCCGGCTGTGCGCGTATGCCGTCTTAATACATGACGGTATTCCTTTATAATGCGCACGCGACAATTATATCCCCCTGAAAATGTAAAAAGTTCGTTTCATTCTTAAGAAACAGCGAGAAAAAGCATGCAGACGGGTTGACAGAGAGGCGGTAGTGCGATAAAGTAAATATCCGGCTGACGCGAGCA
>CAZOFY010000112.1:0-3958 GCA_964579245.1 uncultured Mageeibacillus sp. | reverse complement strand
TAACCACGTTATTGCTCATTGATGCACATACGAGATCGTCTGTTTGCGCCGATTGTGTAGGTAATCATTGAAAAATAACCTTGTTGTTGATCATTGATGCACATACGAAGAGTAGCATTTCGCCGATTTAGTCGGTAATCATCGACAAATGGAGAATTCAAAGCCCTTTCCCCGAACTACGGCAAATCTCCTTAGAAAACATAACAACGCCCAAAGCGATTCTTCGTATGAATCGCTTTGGGCGTAGAAGGCGCCTTGGGCGTGATAAAAGAAGACAGCGGATTCCGAAGATTCCTGATGCGGGAAAGAAAAACGTCCGAACGGAATTCCTGCTGATGAGCATGGGTTACAACATAAAATAACTCCATGCAAGAAATCAGGACATTGATGTGACCATCTTCTTCACAGGAAGGACATTGCTTGCTTCCTGGTTGAAACAGCGAAGCAAAAGCGTATCGCTGAATTTCCTGCGCCCAAGACACAAAGATTCCACAATAAGTGAATAAGAATCGTCTCTAGCGACGCTTTTGAAAGGTCACCGGAGGTGGTTTCTCGAGAAACACATGAAAAAGGGCCCTTGCTCCAGTGATTTTCCAATCGCTTTTGCAACAGCACTTTTTGTTCTTAACCGTATCAGATTTGACACGCATTCAATACTTCCCTATCATTAAAAAGTAAACGCGTTTGTACGCGGGCAGATAGCAAGAAAGATCGGGAGATCATTATGATCGAGAAGAAGTCCCTTGATAAACCAGCAAGCTTGATCCGGGCCACGATGGAGTCCACCCCGTTCTTGGTTTTCTCCTTTCTGCTGTGTGTTGTCGGTTTGATATCGTATACACTTTTTCGCCGTGAGTACTTACCCGGAGATGATTGGCTTTATCACGTGGCAAGAATCGAGGGCGTGAAGGACGGGATACTGAACGGTGAGTTCCCTGTGAAGGTCCACGGTCAATTCTTCAACGGGTACGGTTATGGCAACGGGTTATTCTATCCGAGTTTATTTTTGTATATACCTGCGCTTCTGAGGATTCTCGGGATTGATATGATCCTCTCCTATAAGATTTTCGTTTTCTTAATTGTTGCTGCAACCACATTCTCTTCGTACGTTTGTGCACAAAGCATCCTGCGCAACAGATTTGCTTCTCTTTGCGCAACACTTTTGTTTGCGTCCTCCCACATGGTCATAACAAATATATACTGGCGAAGCGCATTAGGAGAAATGCTTGCCACGATTTTTCTGCCTATTGTTATCTATGGAGTTTATAATTTGTTGTATGAGAATTTTTCCAAACCCTGGGTGATCGTACTCGGTTTCTCCGGATTGGTTTTCAGTCATCTGATCACACTCGTTTTTGCCGTGTTATTTACATTCCTGGCCATATTACTCCATATACGAGTCTTTTTTCGAAAAGAGCAAATCATTGACGGCCGATGTCGGCCCGGCGGCATCACCATACTTCGTAAGTTGCTTCTCTCTGCGGGACTCGTTTTATTCCTGACCTGTTCGTTTTGGATCCCTATGCTCGAACAGATGGCAAGTGATTCGTTTCAATATTCACAGCCCTACTTGAAGGTAAGTGAGTCAGCGTTGAATCTATCTGAGGTTTTTCTTTTTTCCAAGGCCTCACTCGGACTGCCAATCGCGGCTTTCTCCCTGATAGCTATTTGTTTCAGGATCTTCAGTCTGACAAGAAAACCGTTAAGAAAGATCCTTCCGTACGACGTTTTTCTGCTTGTTGGAGTCATTTTTTCGTTGTCTGCAACAAAGATTTTTCCGTGGGAAGCGTTTGAACAGCTGCTGAATCCCATTCAATTTCCCTGGAGGATCCTGACTATCGCCTCTTTCTGGCCTTAGGAATAGCAGGTACCTGCGGTCAATTTTTCCATACGCGGGCAAGTAAAATTCTTCTTCTTTTGATTCTATGCGTTTTATGCTCTGCTTTTTGCGTAAGCATGATAAATATCAGGTGGGATGTATTTCACACGGACAAGGCTGTGAATGTCTATCTGGAGGATGACGCGACAGGTGTTGGAAAAGAATGGCTTCCTTTGTCCGCAAATCCCGTCTTGCTCAACCATTCGGGATTTGTGCTGACAGATCGGGAGTCTGTTATCAGCGTAAACCGGCAGGGAACCCGTATCTCATTTCCGGCGGAGTACAACGCTTCGACCTATGATGCCCCACTGATCTACTATAAGGGATACTCCGCCTTCCTGGAAAAAGCGGATGGAAGTAGAATTGCTTTATTGGTCCAAGAATCAGATAGCGGCACGGTGCGCGTCCTTACGCAGGATAACGCTAAAGGAGTAATAACCGTCTCTTATACCGGTACGTTACTGCAAAAAGCGTCCTACGGCTTGAATGCTGCCGCTATTCTTCTTGCGGGTTTCTTCCTGCTGAAATCAAAGAAGTCTCACCTCAGTACTTCTCTCAGCAAGAGCGGACCAGGGGTTTGATTTAGTATCATTTTAACTGTAACATTGTTACAAGTGCTTTATTCCGTAGGAGTTTTTGAATTTTCGAAACAGAGATATTCCTTTTCTCTGCGATTAAGGACCCGCGTTTTCTTCCACTGCAAGTGACATCACCCCGGTATACCTTGTGCGGGATTTTTGACATTCGCAGTACATTGTTTTCAATTTGATGCCTTTACTTAATACAGATGTTACCAAATTATATCGACTTTGAGATAGAATTGTGGCAGTCATGTTATCGCTATTGTGTCGAATATTCCTTTTCTGATATGATAAAAAAGCATCGTTATCGAATCACGCAGCATTAAGTGGAAGGTATTCATGAAAAATTTTGATATAAAAGCATTTTTTACAAACCTCTGGAGAAAAGCTGACTCGCGGATTGAATCCTTTTTGAAAGTGAATCCGCAGAAGAAAATTATGTTTCTTGGATTGTTCGCGGTAACTGTACTGTTGATTACCGCTATCGTAGCGATTCCAAAGCTCGCAACTTCGGGTAGCAACAGGGCACAAGAAATGACAGATGTAACCGAAGTTGCCATCGCGACAGTAACCCCGACTCCCACAGCAACTTCGACGCCGACCCCCACTCCCACTCCCACCCCCACTCCGGATCCCACGCTTCGGTTCGGAGATGAGAACGATCGTGTTCAACAGCTTCAGGAGCGGTTGATGACTTTGAATTATCTGGCTCTTGATGAGTCAACAAAGTATTATGGTCCGGCCACGCAATATGCAGTCGAGCTTTTCCAGCGTCAGCACGAGCTGGCACAGGACGGCGTTGCAGGTCCAAAGACACTGGACATGCTGTTTGACGAGGGTGCGAAGAAATACACACTCCTTAAAGGTACAAACGGGACAGACGTTGACAGCCTTCAGCGTCAGCTGATCGATCTCGGATATCTCGACAAGGCCACCGGATATTATGGAACAGAGACAGAGACTGCTGTAATCGCATTTCAGGAAAGAAACGGTCTGGGTGTTGACGGGAAGACCGGTGAGAACACGCTTTCTTTGATCTATTCACCCAACGCTCTCGAAAGCGAGACGAAGGTGAAGGAGAAGGTTCGCCGCGCAAGTATTGATACCTTTATTCAGGTTGCTTACAATCAGCTTGGTGATCCCTATATTTTCGGTAACGTCGGACCGGACTCCTTTGACTGCTCCGGACTGGTATATTACTGTCTGCGTGAAGCAGGGTCCTCCCGAGGAAGATATGATGCGGCCGGATATTCTCAGGTCTCAGATTGGGTCGCCGTTGAATCGATGAGCAATCTTGAGGTCGGAGACATTCTTTTCTTCAGTACAAACGGCCAGTATGTCGGTCATACAGGAATATATGTCGGAGATGGAATGATGATAGATGCTTCCTCTTCGAACGGACAGGTCGTAAACCGTTCCTGTGTTACAGACTTCTGGACAAGCCACTTCGTCATCGCAAGGCGCCCCTGGTAACCTGACTCGGAATAGAAAGAAATGA
>CAZOFY010000111.1:0-4148 GCA_964579245.1 uncultured Mageeibacillus sp. | reverse complement strand
CAAGTAGTACGTCTCTTAAAGGAACAAGTTAAACCTGCCGTAGCTGCTGTACTGAATCACGCAAGAGGGAGTTACCGCTAGCAATCCCAAACCGGCCGTAGCTGCTGTACTGAATCACGCAATAAAGAGTCACGATCACAAATTCAGAACCGGGAATTGTTGTAAGTCATCGTAAGAATGTGAACAGCCAGCGCCTTTGACGCTGGCCAAAAAAGAGGCTGCAACATTCTGAACTTTACAGTTCATTTTGCAACAGCCCCTTTTTATTCTTCAGAAGTGACGTTATATCAGAGAAGTGCAGATCTTTCAGCTGTTCATTCTCAAACCTACGCCGATCCAGCGTCCGTCATGATCCGCAAAAATAAACTCACGGCTGCTGCTGTTTTCGCGTACACCGATCGGTCGGATGATGGAGACCTCTGCTGCGATCAATTCTGCTTGCAGCAGATCGGGCTCTTTCGTCGTGATATACCCATCCAGGGATATCCCATAGAGCTCGCGATTTGGATAGACCTTTGATGAATTCGATTGCAGAAGGATAATTACAACTCCATCCCGGGTAAGCGTGATGCTTGACTCCTGTTCTTTCATATTATGGATAGCGGTGAAACGGAGCTTATCCACATAGAAAGCGGAGGTCTTCACCGGATCGGGAACCGGAAACAACAACTCCGAGTCAGTCATCAGCCGAAAAACGACCTCCTCTTCGGGTTCCTCCTGCTCGGCATTGCGGGCATCCTGCGTACCCTTGATGGCCATACCGAATAAAGGCTTCCCGAAATCCTCGCTTCTTTCCTTCAGCAAATCATTCAGATGAATATAAAGCTCATGCATCCAGTCAGGACCCGATTCCAACGGCTCCTTCAGAACGCGAAGAATACGGGCATATCCGTATAGATTGGAAAACCTTTTGAACAAAGGAAACATCGCGAGCTCGTCATCTGATATTGGTCTGACACTTCGATAACCGTCCAGAAACCACTGCTCAATCCATTCGGCCCTCTCCTTGTCATTCTCTGTCATATCATCGACAGCCCGCTCAACATCCACCGCGAAAAAGTGATACATTGCATCGTCGAAATCAATCACGTGACATGTGTTCGAATCTTGACTATAAAACAGATTGTCGCGCTCAAAATCAAAATGAATGAGGCCGTAGCGCTCTTTGGATTTAGGAAGAACATTGAGCAATTTCTCAATAAAATCCGCTTCCAGGACAGGAAGACCTTGTTCGCCGGAATCTTGAAAAACCTGGCGGCAGTAAGCGAGAACATCTGTGTAAGACCATCGGGGGATATCCGGGGCATATAGGGCTGAGAGGTTATGAAGTTCTCCGAGAGCCTTTCCGGCCGCCGCTGCGATATCCTTTCTTAGTGGCAGGGAATCGATACTGATACCGGGCACTTTCTCGAAAACACAAGCAAAATAGGATTCTCCTTCCTCCTCGATGATCTCAAAGTCGTTCTGTTGGAGAGAACGTACGAGGCGAAGAGAGGGGTATTGGGATTCTTTCAGATAGTTCAGAAAGGAAATCTCTGCCTGTCCGCTGTTATGGGGCTTCTCAGGTACAGGATAGAAACGGAGCAACTGAACATCACCGTTGGATAGAAAGGGATACACAGCGTTGGAGGAGATACGATATTGTTCTAAAAGCTCATGTGAGTCCTCGTCATAATGCCATTTTGACAGAATCTTCATCACGAGGGGACGATTATCCAGCAAGTATTTCAGTTTCAGCATAATGCTCCTTTTCCCTGTAAAAAGTGGATAAAAATACTTATAGTATAGAAGGAATGCTCAGCTCTTGCAAGGTTGTCTCGCTTCTTGACAATCTGGTACGGTCGTTAGAGAATCATACGATGAAGTTAATATGCGGAGGTATATATATGAACAGAGAAGAAAAAATCCAATTTGCCGGCGAGCGTTTTTCTGAGGGGTTGAACTGTGCTCAGTCCACTTTTCTGGCTTTGGCAGGGGGAAGGATCGATGAGAAAACTGCACTTCGAGTCGCTTCCTGCTTTGGAGGCGGCATGCGTTGCGGAGAAGTATGCGGTGCTGTAACCGGATCTCTGATGGCGATCGGACTGCATCGTGGATATCATTCTGCGGCAGACAAGGATGGCAAGATGTATGTGAATCAACAGGCCGTCCTTTTTGAGGAACGCTTTAAGGAGGAGAATGGGTCGATCCTCTGTAAAGAACTGCTGAAGTATGATCTATCCAAGCCGGAAGACCTTGAGAAAATCAAAGAGCTCCATTTGTTTGATACTGTCTGTCCGCGGATGGTAACGGAGGCGACTCGTATCGCGGATGAAATTTTAGCGGGCGATTAAGGGTGAGTCGAGAACATTCGTACGATATTGATATTTGCTCTTGACAAAGAATATGAATGATTCTATTATGTTGAAAGCAAAATAGAAGGAGGTGAGAGGCTTGAGAACAATTCGATTAATTTCCGCAGAACACGTCATTACAACCCGAGGATATACGATCGTACGTCGCGATGGATTCTCCGCGCAAGATCAGTTTATAAGCCCCTCGCCGGATCTCATCACTGTGTAGTGCGTTTACACAGCGTGATTGTAATCAGATCCCCGGAGGTTTTGCTTCCGGGGATTTTTAATTTTTCTGCATACCGATACCCGATGAAGGGGAGAAAGGGTCTTATATGTTTTCGTTTTTAAAGCGCACTGTATTTTTGCCAAAAGACAGTGTGTTCACGCAGAAGCTTTTGAAGATAGCCTATCCCATGGCTTTGCAGCAGCTTCTCATGTCGTCTTTATTCATTTTTGACACGATTTTTATCAGTGGTCTGGGTGACTCATATTCCGCTGCCGCTGGACAGGCTAACCACCTGACTATGTTGATGTGGTGCGGCTATGGTTCTGTTGCCGCCGCCGGATCGATTTTTGCGTCTCAATATTGGGGGAAGGATCAGGATGTTCATGGCATTCGCACGGCGTTTACGACGGGGATCCTGTTTAATGCTGTGATTGGTTTGATATTCTTTGTTCTGGCCTTCTTTTTCAACGGATTCGTCCTCTCCCTGCTGACTCCCTTTCAGGAGGTACAAGCGATAGGAAGAGAGTATCTGGGAATCGTTGCCTTTGCGTATCCGATTTGGGCTGTTACCTCTGTCTTTACGGCACTGCTGCGATCAGTCAACATTACATATGTTCCGCTGATTTCTTCGATTGTCGGATCTACGGTGAATATCCTTCTGGACAGCGTTCTGGTAACCGGTAATCTCGGCTTCCCTCGACTGGGAGTGAAAGCTGCCGCTGCTTCAACGATCATAGGAGCCCTGCTGGAATTGATCATGCTTCTGATCTTGACCAGAAAGTTCAACTCTCCGCTGAAGATGAGGCTGAAGGACTTTGTAAAGCCCGGGAAAGCGATGGTCAGGGAGATTTTCTTCAAGTCTATACCAATCGTAGCAAAGAATCAGATGTGGGCACTGGGCATCATTGTATACAGTATTTCCTTCGCGATACTAGGAATTGCTCATACGGCAGCCTTTACCGTATATAATACGCTAGGCGAATTCATGAACATTCTCTTTGTAGCAATCGGAGGCGCGGGTGGAATCATCTTGGGGCAGGAACTAGGAGCCGACGAGATCCAGAACGCCAAGAGCTATGCGTGGCGTTTGTTGCGGGTCACTTTCATCACAGGCGTCGTCCTGTGTCCTGTGTTCATTCTTCTGAGCAATGTGATGATTCTTCCTTTTCCGGAACTCACACCCGAGGCCCTCGGATATACCAAGCAGGCTCTTATTCTCATGTCTTTCTTCATTTGGGCAAAGGGGATCAACTTCACCAACATGAACGGAGTCCTTCCTTCGGGAGGTGATACGATGGGAGCCGCAGCAATCGACATTGGGATGCTCTGGATTGTCGGCGTGCCGTTAACAACCATCGCCGCAATGCTCCTTCACCAGCCATTCTGGGTCGTTTTTCTGATGACCTGTACCGAAGAATTAGTCAAGGTAGGAATCGGCATCGCCCGGGTCCGAAGTTACAAATGGGCTCGCCGTCTCGTATAATAAACGAGTATATGTCCGGAGCTCCTGAGGTTAAAAGCGATAATCTTCTGACATGCAGACAAAATGGACGGCCTTCCGGAGGGAAAGCCGTCCATACCTTTTG
>CAZOFY010000110.1:0-4162 GCA_964579245.1 uncultured Mageeibacillus sp. | reverse complement strand
TCCGGCTGGAACACTACAGCCGATGGGAGCGGAACGGCCTACGCGACCGGAAGCACGTTTACATTCGCTGGCAACACGACGTTGTATGCGCAGTGGACTCTCTCAGCAGTTCCGTCAGTAACACCTACACCGATACCATCATTAACTCCTACACAACAACCGACAGCAACGCCGACTCCGATTCCTACTGCTGCTCCAACACCAGAACCGAGTGTTACTCCAATTCCGACAGGAACGCCGACTCCGACTCCCACAGTCGCACCCTCTCCAGAGCCGACAGCGACGCCAACTCCAACAGTAGCACCCTCTCCAGAGCCGACAGCGACGCCAACTCCAACAGTTGCACCAACGGTTGCGCCAACGAACGCTCCTACGATTGCACCAACATCAATACCTCAGCCAACGAAGGCAAAAGATATTGTTCTTAAAACTGGCGAAGTGCAGGGCATTCTCCCCTCAACGATTGCACTCGTTACAATTGGCGCAGCACTTTTTCTCTGCATAGTCTTTATCTATAAGAAGAGACGCAAAGATAGTATATAATACCTGCAATCAGTTAGATGGCGTTATTTTTGACTTTGGACAGCTGAGTTCCAACGTGTGCGAAACAATGAACCACCTGCTCTGCGTGCGGTGGGCTTGCGGTCAGACCAGAAATTCACATGCTATGCGTGTGGAGCGCAAAAAGTTATCCCTCAAAAAACCTTCGTAATTGAGAGGAGATGTTTATTCGTCTAGGCATAGCAAATAAATCCTAATCACAATAACTCTCAATGATTACATACTAATATGCGATAAGTCTCAATTTAATAGGCACTTGAGATTCTGAAAACGCTATTTCTATGCAATGATTACCATTAAGAATCTCCAGAATAGTCATTTGGTATGTATTTGAGTGTGAAATAGTGTAATAACACACTTCTTAATTATCAATAAATATCATAAAAAAGTTCGATTTTTAGGGTGCATAACTATGTTATGCACCCTAAGTATCTTTTCGATGAACTATATCTAGTATTACGCTGTCTAAAAATCGTATGAAGTACGCTGCTATCTTGTCTCTTTTAAATTGGGTTAAGAAAACCAAAACCTAATCATCTGCCAAATCATGAACTACTCCATGAGACCTTAGGGAATTGCTTTTCTCGGAGGGTGATTTTATCAAATTTCACGACGATGAAAATCTTTCTTTCGCGAATGCATGAGTAAGGTGAGGTTTCGGTTTCTGTAGGCAAAGAAGGATGATACAGAGTGCCGGACAGGGCTTCTGGTGCAAGCGCGGTGATAACATGGGATCGAGGATAAAAAAGGCGCGGAGATAACATGGGATCAAGGGAGTGCTGTAAACTGACGTAGCTCAGGCAATCGTCACTGTGAGATGCACTCAAAGAAGAGAACTTTGATGTTGCTCGTAACTATTTTGGCTATCCTTAAGATTAAATTATATAATTTTCGAATATACATTGTACTTTGTTAGTATTAATGGTAGTTTTGTAGTTAAAGATGATATGCATTATTATCAGTGTTTATAATGTAAAAATTTTATGCATCTCATCTGAGTTGTATTTACTATATATCAGCTAGCAAATTTGTTCCGTTTCTCGAAAACGGACATCGGATCGATTTCTTGGGGGAAAAATTATGATTAAGAAGTTTTCGGGCATTGCGTTAGCGATTGTTTTCATGATTACACTTATTCCTGTTAGTCGTGTATTGGCATTAGATTCTATTTCGCCGGAAAATGGCGCAACAGTTAATCTGTCGGATATTTCTGCAAATAGCAATATAGAAATTCTTGATACATACAGTGTCACAATCAAGGGTGTAAATTCCAATATTTCTATTATATGTGGAAACAATGTCACACTTACGATTGAGAATGTAAACATTGCGAATGAGAAACAATCGCCTATCATTTTCAATGGAACTGGTAATAAGCTATTTCTCGTAGGTGATAGTGTGCTGGTAGTTGATTCTGAATATCCTGGTATTTGGGTCGGTAGTTCGGCTGCCATTGAGATTGACAGCACGACAAACGGTAGTATTACATCAAACGGTGGTAATCATGCTGCTGGTATCGGTGGCGCAGACCCTGATCTCATGAATGATGGTGATGTGCCAACTTCCATGGGTGATTGTGGAGCAATTTCTATCTTAGGAGGCACAATCACAGCAAATGGTGGGGCGTATGGAGCCGGTATCGGTGGTGGATGCTATGGAGATGGTGGAGTAATAAGCATTTCAGGAGGCACAATCACAGCGACCAGTGGCCTGTCTTCAGCCGGTATCGGTGGTGGCTTTTTTGGAAATGGCGGATCGACAAGTATTTCTGGAGGCACAATTATTGCTGATGGTACGTGTGGAGACGGTCTCGACATGAATATGACTGACATTTTGGGCGATACAATCGCAATGTTCGGCGGTCCGGGTGGTGCCGGCATCGGTGGTGGTTATGGAAGTTCTGGAGATGGTGGAATAATAAGCATTTCAGGAGGCACAATCACAGCGACCGGTGATGAGGGTTGTGCCGGTATCGGTGGTGGAGATGGTGGAGATGGCGGAACGATAAGCATTTCAGGAGGTACAATCACAGCGACCGGTGCTATGGGTGGCGCTGGTATCGGTGGTGGAGCCGATGGAAATGGCGGAACGATAAGCATTTCAGAAGGCATAATCATAGCGGCCAGTGGTGATGCTAGTGACAGCGACGGATTTAAAAGTATCTCAGGAGACGTAAGCATAGCCAAAGGTTCAATGTCTTGTGGCGCGGGTATCGGTGGTGGAGCTTACGGAAATGGCGGAACGATAAGCATTTTAGGAGGATCAATCTTAGCAACCGGTTTCTATGGCGGCACTGGTATCGGTGGCGGAGCTTATGGAGACGGCGGAACGATTGTTATCTCCGGTGGAAGCATTTCTGCAACAGGGAGTAGGAATTCCGCCGGTATTGGCGGTGGAGAAAGACGATTATACCGTTATGATTCAAATGCCGTTAGTGATGAAATATCAATACAAGGCGGAGACATGGCGGTCGATGAGGAAATGACTCTAGCCTTTCCCGCCGACGACATTGCCACTGGTGGAATCATTTCAATCTCCGGTGGAATCGTTAAAGCAATTGGAGGAGTCAATGCTGCCGGTATAGGTGGTGGAAGAAACGCTCCTATGGGAAGTCTAACGATATCGGGCGGAGAAATATTTGCAGAGTCCGGATTATTGCTTGAATATGCGTCTAATCAATTGGCATCGGAAGAAGATCCTCAAGATATCGGAAATGGAGCATTGTCAACTGAATCAGGTATCTTAAGTATATCCGATTCGGCTGTGGTATTTATGAGACACGATACAAGTCTCGAACCGAATACATCAACGCATACGCATGAATCCATTACCTCCCTTGATGAAGGTACCGTTTACGGAATAGCGATGCCGACGGGATGGACACCAAACTTCGGTGCATATCTTCGCATCAACACAGTATCTTTTGATGCGAATGGAGGAACAGGAACGATTCAAGATTCTACGGGACTTTATCAGTATTCAGTCATGATTCCGGGAGCTGATGTCTTGACACGCACAAATTATCATTTTACAGGCTGGAACACAGCAGCCGACGCGAGTGGTTCGGACTACGTAGCGGGAAGCACATTCACGATTGACGGCGATACGACGTTATATGCGCAGTGGGCTCCAAATCCAACGCTTTCTTATGATGCAAACGGTGGTAGCGGCACAGTCCCCTCACCGGTCACACAAGCAGAGAATACAACGGTGACGGTTGCGGATGGCAGTGGCTTATCGAGAACCAACTATACATTCTCCGGCTGGAACACCGCGGCAGATGGCAGCGGCACGGCCTACGAAGCGGGAAGCACATTTACATTCGACGCAGATACAACGTTGTATGCGCAGTGGACTGCAATGCCAACCCTTTCTTATGACTCAAACGGTGGCAGCGGTAAAGTCCCCTCACCGGTTACACAAGCAGTGAATACAACGGTGACGATTGCAGACGGCAGCGGCTTATCGAGAACCAACTATACATTCTCCGGCTGGAACAACGCGGCAGATGGCAGCGGCACGGCCTACGAAGCGGGAAGCACATTCACATTCGACGCAGATACAACGTTGTATGCGCAGTGGGTGGCATTGCCGGAACCGA
>CAZOFY010000109.1:0-4261 GCA_964579245.1 uncultured Mageeibacillus sp. | reverse complement strand
GTCTTATGCGGAAGCCCTAAAGCGGCAGACTTTTGCGGCAGACTTCAACATGATGCATCATAATACGAATCTATGAGAAATGAATCGAAGAATAATCTGAGCAATTAGGCGAAGGGTCATTTAAGAGGCGAAGCATATGACCGAGGGTCGAGTGCAGAGGGTTGAGAAGGGCGCAAAAACTTTTCAGATAGAAATATACCGAGAGAGCACACATTTCTATGGTAGCTCGAGCGACGAATAGAGCCCAATTCGGCCCGCCTTTGCCGCAATTGCAAGCCTGCCATCCTAAAGTAAAACACGAGGTACGAATCGCCGCACGTTTTTTTAGACAGCATACTCAATCAGACCTTGTGCGCATTTTGATAGGTGCGCCGGCTCCCCGGCGCAGATTTCTTGTCATTGACAAACCTACTAAATTGGCCTCTGAGCGTATTTTAGTAGGTCGGCCAGCCAACCGGCGCGAATTTCTTATCATTGATAAACCTACTAAAACGGCAGTTAGGCGGATTTTAGTAGGTCAGCCCGCCTCCCGACCCGTTAATACGGCCTGGATTCGTGTTTTGGCCGTTCTAGACCGTAAATTCTGGCTCCCGCCCCGTTCGTTTGTTTTCTGATCAAATGTAAGACTCTCGTCCAACATTTTGGCGCAACTTGTTTTAGACAGCCCCTGCTCCAGGGTTATTAGCCCCTGTTACTTGATAGCGTCTCAAGGTGCTGGCTTATTCCTTTCGATCAAGCCTCAGCAGCAAATTGCGACCTTGGGGATTTGCTGTGACAGCTCCTTCTTGTAAGATGTAATACTGCAGCAATTGCCGATTTGGCATGTGCCTTGAAGTTGTGGTCGTCCCGCCTTCTTGTGTGATGTAATGCTACATCAATCGCGGGGTGTGCCTGTGCCTTCAAGTGGTGGTCGTACCGCCTTCATTCGTGATGCAATACTACAACAATTGTCGCTTGGCGATATCGCTTGAAGGGGCCCTTGTAATTCTTGTTGCCCGAAAAAGGTTCCTCATATTTTGCGAGGGCGTTGAAATAGATATCTCTCAACGAAAACAAACAGTGGTATATCACATAGATATACATACCAAATGGCTAATTCGGGAAGATTTTGATGGTAATCAATGCGAAGAAATAGCGTTCGCTGACACTCTAATACCTACTAAATCGCCATTTTTCGTAATTCAGTAGGTAATCATTGATAAATAACGCTGTTATTGCTCATTGATCTACATACGGAAAATCGTTTTTCATCGATTTAGTAGGTATACATTGATAGATATCTTTTTTCCCCCAATGATGAGCATACTAAAAACAGCATCTCTTCGATTAAGTAGGTATTCATTGATAAATATTGCCAATATTGTCCATTGATGCACATGCGAAAAATCATATTTAGTCATTTCAGTAGGTAATCAACGAGCAAAATGTGTTTGGCATCCATTTCCTATGCTTCGAGTCTTGGACATCTCTACTCTTTTTCTAAAGGGCGATTTTTTAGTATAACCAATTGCCCACCACACACAGCAGTTGATTTTCTGGAATAAGCTCTTGCCCGCTACCCGCATAGCGGGTGGTTTTTTCTCACACTCGTTGGCGCGAAACCGGCTTAAGCCACCAATAAGAAATCCGGAAAGCGACGAATCGATTTCCGGATCTTTGTGCTCGTTCAATAGACGGATCTCCGCGGGATCCGTGTCATGCTTTCGTCTTCTGGTCCGGTACACCCTTCTCAATCAACCTTCTGTTTACTGCCTCCCGGAACAGAACATACACCACCGACGCCAGCGGAATGAAGAAAAGCATGCCGCCGATACCGGTAAAAAACGCGCCCACGACCAGCGCGACCAGGACCCACATCGGAGGCAGACCAATCGAGCTTCCCATAACGCGAGGATAGATCAGATTGCCCTCAATCTGCTGCAGGACGACGAACAGGATCAAGAACCACAATGCCTTTACCGGGTCAACGATCAGGATGAAGAAGGTGCCGAGCATGCATCCGATGAAGGGGCCGACCACTGGAATGAAGGCCATCACGCCGAGCAGGACGCTGATCAGCAACGCGTAAGGAAGCTGAAGGACCGTCATGGAAAGCAGGAACATCGCGATAACGATCAAGGACTCGAGGCCCTGTCCGGACAAAAAGTGAGAGAAGGTATCGTCGGATAGTTTGGCGATCCGCATCAGCTGATCCGCCTTGCTCTCCTTCAAATATGCGTAGGCAATCTTCTTCGCCTGTCGTGCCAAGCGGTTCTTCTGTAAAAGAATATTAACGGCAAACACGATGCCGATCATGATATTGATCAGGACGCCGGCTATGGACGAAGCAAAACCGACCGCCGAACCGAACAGGTCGCCGCCCGCGGTTTTAAGGAAGTTAACGGCATTCTGCGCAAGCTGGTCCCAGTCGATCCGGTATCCGGTCAGAAAGGTGCTGACGGTCGGGTACTGAGCAGCGAGGTCATTCAACTGCTTCTCCATCCGCTTCACAAAGTTCGGGAAGCGTTCGATAATGACGGAGACCGTCCGGCCGATCTCGGGAACGATTAGAAAAAGAACCGCGGTGATAATCCCGATGAAGATGATGACCGTGACGAACAGCGCGACGCCGCGAAAAAATCCGTCAGGGAGAGGCTTCTTCTTCTTTTCGAAAATACGGCGCAGTAGCCTCTCGATTGCCCGCATCGGGACATTTAAGATAAAAGCGAGCGCAGCACCGATGAGAAAGGGGGTGAGCACAAAGAATACCGTATCGACGGCCGCTCGCACCTCGGCATAGTGCTCTAATCCGACAAACAGAGTGACACCTATAATGACTATCATAAGGACCGTAATTGTATTCTTACGAGTCATCTCCATGAGATTCGTCCTCACTTCCAACATAAGAATGCCGCAGCAGCATTGCACGGTTTCAATTTATTATACATGATTTTCGAGGCTTATCAGGCATCAAGTTCTCTCATTGGCTCCGAGTCTTTTCGAGGGTCCTTCAGGAAAAATAACAGGATAAGCGCCGCCAGCAGGGACAGACTCGCTCCGAATACAAAGGGTGCCCAGGCTCCGATACCGTCCCACAGGACACCGGCGATCGCGCTGGCGGGAAATAAGGCGATACCGACGATCGTCGAGTGAAGTCCCAGCATCGTTCCTTTTCGTTCCGGCGGAGCGATCTCCGCAATGAAGGCGCGCTCGACGCCTGCGATCATGGCAGTATATAGCCCGTACAGGACAAAGAGTGCGACGAGCATTCTCTGATCAGTGGCAACAGCAAATCCGAAGTAAACAAGCGCAAACACCACATATCCGATGACCAACACCCGCTTTCTCCCGATGCGGTCGGAGAGGCGCCCGGCGGGGATCGACAGGATTGAAGCGGTTATGTTGTAGATAAAATACAAAAGAATAACCGTTCGATCGTCGAAGCCGACGCTTTTTGCGCGCAAGAGCAGAAAGGCATTTGAAGAATTGCCGAGGGTAAAAATCAGGGCAACCGTCAAGTACAGCTTCAGTTGAAGGTCGAGCTTCTGTCTGTTGCGCCAGAACGGTACGGATGAGTTTGCCTTGCTGCTTTTCTTTTCGCGAACGCGGACAAACATCAGGAGCGACAATGCGGCAGGAATGATGGACAAGAGGAAGATTTGCCGGTATTGTGTTTCTCCTCCTGCTCCCTGCATGAGAAAAAAAGCAAGAAGGATGCCGATTGCCGCTCCGAGCATGTCGAGCGCCTTGTGAAGACCAAAAGCAAAACCGCCCTTTCCCTCTTTTGCACTCTCGCTGATCATCACATCTCGCGGGGCCGTTCGGATACCCTTGCCGATACGATCGATAACACGCGCCCCCAAAATGCCCGCCCAGGAGGCGGACGCAAGAAGCGCAATCTTGTAAATCAGGCTTGTGGCATATCCGACAAAAGCGACCAGCTTCTTGTTCTTATATTTATCGGTTACGTAGCCGCTCATGACTTTTAACAGGCTGGACAGACTCTCCGCGATCCCCTCAATCAAACCAACCAGGACCGGCGTTGCGCCGAACACGGATGTTAGATACAACGGAATAACCGGATAAACCATCTCGGTGCTGACATCCATAAAAAAACTGACCAGCCCCAGAAAGAAGATATTCCACATAAACGTGATCCTTTTCGCTGAACCGAATGATTGTACGAATTCATGACGCGGCGAACGATGATATACCCCTTTGATGCTAACACACTCATCCTTTTTGAAAAAGAATCAAGTTGATGTTTTTATCCTCTCTTGTC
>CAZOFY010000108.1:0-4362 GCA_964579245.1 uncultured Mageeibacillus sp. | reverse complement strand
CTCGTCGGTGCGGCGACCGCAATTGCACCATAATCCGTTCACGATGCAACATTCGTGCGGTCAGCGGGCTCAATTCGCGGCGGCATATTCAGATCGGTATAAATCGGTAAAGGGATAGTAGACTCCGAGATGAGGGTGATTTTTGAGACGAATTCTCGAAAAGAATTGACTTTGCAGCTTTCCCATCTTATCATAATTGAACGGTGTTCAATTATACGCGAAAGGAAGGCGGTATAGAGGATGAAATCTCAGGACACGAAGGAAGCGATTATCGCAGAGACGATCCGAATCATTGGGTTGTCGGACGGGCGCGTCGAGGATGTGACGATCCGCGCGATCGCGCAGGGGGCCGGTGTCGGCGTAGGCCTGGTCAACCATTATTTCGGGAGCAAGGAGCACCTGATTGAGTTGTGTGTCCAGCGAATGATCGGCGATGTCGTGGGTTCTTTTCATGTGGAGCCGCATGAAGGCGATACGACGATGTCTGTGACGCGGCGCGTTGCGAAGCAGGTGATGGATTTTCTGATGGCGAATCCGGAGGTGTCGGCGATCTCGATTCTTGGAGATTTGCGGCAACCGCGGACAGACGACAATACAATGGGCACAGTCAGGGGATTCTCGTTTTGTATGTCCGGCGGTAAGGATCCGGAACAGTATACAGAGAAGGCGTTTGCGCTTGTTGCCCTGATGCAGGAGTCGTTTCTGCGTCGTGAGGTGATGAAGGCGAGCCTGAACGTGGACTTTTACGATAAGGAACAACGGGATCGATTCTTGGATGAGGCGGTAGCGAGGGTAATGAAGGCAGTATGAGATATCTATTTATCAACGGAAGTGCTCGAAAAGGCAATACCTGGAAGCTGGCGGAGCTGGTGCAGGCAGATTTACGGATCATGGATCCGGAGGTCGAGATCGAGGAGATCCACCTGATGCAGGTCGATCTGCCATTCTGTGTGGGCTGCAGTAATTGTTTTCGCGTCGGGAGGGAGAAGTGCCCGCATGCGACGAAGGTTCAGCCGATTGTCGAAGCAATCGACCGGGCGGATGGTGTGATCATTACCTCGACGACCTACGCCATGCGCGAGACGGCGCTTCTGAAGAATTTTCTCGACCATTTGCTTTTTATGATGCACCGGCCGTATTTTTTCGAGAGCAGGGCTCTGATAATCACGACGACGGGCGGCGTGGGCGCGATGTCAGCAGCGAAGAGCATCGCGTCGACACTCTACGGAATCGGCTTCAACCGGTGCCGCTTGTTCGCGAGGCCGTCGATCAGCTGGAATGACTATCAGGTTCCGGAGAAGACGAGGATGGCGCTTCACAAGGTAACCAATCAGTTCGCCGCCGATTGCGTCTCGAATAAGCTCAAAAGCCCGCTTGTCTCCAGCCTGATCCCGTATAATCTATTTCGCGGTATGTCGCTCTCGTATGTGGAAGGAACAAGCTTTCCAACGGAGGACGGCGTCTATTGGACCCAGTCGGAGAGACGAAAAGCTGTATACGATCGATCTGTGCCGGTCCCCTTTTACAAGAAACCGGTTGGGCATCTTTTCTATTGGATCGGTAAGTATGCCGGCCGCATGAAGAGTATGATGGTAACGTATAAGAAGTAGCTTTTCGCGAAAACATGCCAAGATGGCTGCGCCGAGATAAGAGAAGGTAGGATATTCTAATGGAATCGATCAATACACTGACACTGGTCCACAAATGTTTGCGCGATGAAGTGAAGGCTGGCCACGTGTGCATCGACGCGACGGCCGGCAACGGCTACGACACCGTGCTTCTGTGTGAGCTGGCCGGTCCAACGGGCAAGGTCATTGCCTTTGACATTCAAGAAAGTGCGGTGAAAAGCACACGGGATCGTCTGGCGGTTGCCGGGTTTAGCGGGATCGGCGAGGTTATTCTCGACTCACACGCGAATATGGAAAAATATGCGGAGGCGGAAAGTGCTGACTGCATCGTATTCAATTTCGGCTACTTGCCGGGCGGCGACAAATCGATTTTTACCCATGCGGATTCGAGCTGCGAGGCGATTCGCGCGGCCTTGCGTCTATTGAAAACAGGCGGGCTGATGTGCCTGTCTCTGTATTACGGAGGACCGAACGGATATGGAGAGCGTGACGCGATCCTTACCATGCTGCGGGCTCTGGATCCGAAGTTGTGCACGGTCATTATGTGCGAATTTCTGAACCGCGGAGGAGATCCGCCGTTTCCAATCTTTATCCGAAAAGGATCATATTGAGCACGAAGTGCACCGCAATACCTATCGCGGTCCCGAGAAAAACACCGATCAGAACGTCTGACAGAAAATGCACGCAGAGATAAAGTCGCGAAAAAGAAATCATAATTGCGGCGACAAACGCGATAATACCGATCGTCGGCAAAAACATGAAAATCGCCGTCGCTGCTGCGAACGAGGAGCTGGTGTGGCCGGATGGGAAAGAATAGTCAGCGGGGTGTGAGATGATCGTATTGATCCCCGGTGCGACATCGTACGGACGGCGCCGCTTGACCAGGTTCTTAACAATCAGATTTCCGAAAAGAGCAGAGAAAAAAAGAGACCAGAACGTAGCGTAGGCGACGGTCCGGTGCTGCTTTGTAAAAAACAGAGCTCCTGCAGCCAGAAACCATAGGATACCGAAGTTTCCGGTCATCGTGACGAGGGGCATAATGATATTGCACGCGCGGTTCCGCATGTGATCATGAATATAGTGAAGTACACGTAGATCCGTGGTCTGGATACGTTTCAGCATGCGTCAATCCCCTTCGTTCCCCCCTATATTTATACCTTGACTGTGATTTGCAAGTCAAGGAAGAATGAGTAAAGAAACAATATTTATACCGAATTCTCAATCCGGAACCCACATACATAGAAAACGTGAGCGAAAAGCCCAGCTTTCGCGTATAATATCCGCATGGAAAAACAACTTTTTCGAGAACTTCATATCGGAAACAGAACATTGCCGGGGAATGTAGCCCTGGCCCCGATGGCGGGTACGAGCGACCTGGCGTTTCGGACGATCTGCCACCGGCAGGGCGCGTCCTTTGTCTGCACCGAACTAGTCAGTGCCAGAGGGATCCGTTATTCCGGAGGCGTTCTGAAAAGCTACCGCTACCTGGAGATTGAGCCAGCTGTCGAGGGACCCGTCGCGATTCAGCTTTTCGGGCACGATCCGGAGGATTTTCGAAAAGCAATCCCATTGATCCTCGAACATGCCGTCCTGGGGAGTGCTTTCTGTATCGATCTGAATATGGGATGTCCCGTCAACAAGGTCGTGAAAACAGGAGCCGGATCAGCGCTGATGACGAACCTTCCCTTGGCCGCCTCAATCCTTGCGACGGCCGTCCGCGCCGCTGAGCCCTACGGTGTCCCCGTGACCGTGAAATTTCGCAAGGGCTGGGACGAGACGCGGAACAATGCGGTCGAATTCGCGAGGCTTTGCGTGGACAGCGGAGCGCAGGCGATGACTCTTCATGCCAGGACAAGAAGTCAGATGTATGGAGGGCAGGCGGATTGGGCCTGCATCCGGGAGGTCGCCGAGGCGATCCGCGGATCTGGGGTGCCGCTTTTCGGGAACGGCGATGTCATCGATGGCAATAGTGCCGTCGCGATGCTGCTTGAGACCGGTTGTGACGGTCTCATGGTCGGGCGCGCGGCGCAGGGGAATCCGTGGATCTTCACGGAGATCGTCGCGGCATTACGAGGGGAAAAAAAACCGGCGGCGCCTTCGTCGCAGGAGCGGGTCGATACAATACGTCAACATCTTCGGGGCTTAGCCGAAAAGCTCGGTGAGCGGACCGCGGTCCTCGAAATGCGGGCACAACTGGCGATGTATTTTAAGGGGCAGCCGCACGCGACCTCCTATAAAGTGACGGCGATGTCGGCCGAGACAGTCCGGGAGGTCGAGGCGTTACTGCAAGAGTGGGTGAGGGCACCGACCATACACCAGGACAAGTAAAAAGACCCCGGACGAAGTTCACTTGAGGGATGAAAGGATCGAATACACCTCGCCCTTATAAATCCAAATCATACTTCCTCACTATTTTAAAAAACTGTCCCAAAGGCCTAGTATGCACTGCACCGCCAGATTCTAGACGATGAGTCAGACATTTGGGGTGCAGTACAGTTTGGCATTGAAAGAGCCGCTTCCAATATTGAAATCCCCGCCCAGTGCCTGGGGGGGAAAAGTACAATTAACCTGTTCCAGGCCGTAATATCTCGCTTCCGATCCATCCGCCGGCGCGAAAATACGGCCTAGATTCGCAATTCGGCCGTTCTAGGCCGTAAAATCTCGTTCCCGATCCATCCACCGGCGCGAAAATACGGCCTAGATTCGCAATTCGGCCGTTCTAGGCCGTAAAATC
>CAZOFY010000107.1:0-4379 GCA_964579245.1 uncultured Mageeibacillus sp. | reverse complement strand
TCCTGTGACCACTTGCATGTATATAAAATTCAGCGCCACTTCCGAATCTCCTAGAAAGTGGCGCCTCTCAATTTTAAAATATTCATTATCGTTTCCTGCCGATAAACTCTTACAGCTTCGAATATCCGTAGTTATTGACGAGCGCATCGATCTTGTGCCCTGCCGCACACTCCGGACAATCAGACATGTCATGCGTCTCGTATCCCGGCAAATCTTCCTTCGTGAAAAGCGCATTGATCGTATATCCCTCGACCTTGTCAATCGCGCTGAACAGTGCACAGATCGCCGTGACCTTGCCGCCATAGTAGCGGATGTAATCGATGGCCTGATCGAGAGTCTTGCCGGTAGTCACCTGTGCGGCTAACAGAACGACATTCTTGCCCCAGATGAGATTCTGTGTATTGTCACGAAGGATCAGTTGCCCCGCCGAATTCATCTCTGGTGTTACGATAGCAATATCGGTACCTGCGTTGATGGCACGTCGTTCATTATTACTCAGAGCATCCGCCATGAAGGCCGCTACCACCTCTCCGCCATCAAGACAAACGATTGTGTCCACAACCGTCGTAGAGGAGTATTGTGACGCGAAAGCCTTGCCTGCAGCGAGCGCCTTCTTCTGACGACTGATCACACTCGTCAGATCCACGAAATAATTGATGTGTGAGTGACGCGTCGCGAAGTGTCCGGGGATGATCTTGATAGAGATGTCGGGAAATTTCTTAGCCTTGATTTCACGCAGACGAGTTTCCATGAACGTTCCTCCTTGCCGGTTCTCCGAAGATACTTACGATCTCGATCGAAACGATGTCAAAAGGCTTGCTCCTACTACAATTAATGATGTCGGCATATAATGGATTTAACTTGATTTTAGTCCGATTCGAAGCATTCGTCAAACGATCTTTATTTTCTCGAAAAGAATCGACACACACTTGATTATGTCTTCATCACGAGCTAGTCCAGTATCCCTGACACAGGCACACAGACATAGCCGTCCTCTGTCAAACGCTGAATAATCTCATCAAGTGAACCCCAGTTCCCGGGATGCATCAGGAGAATCCCGCCGTTTGAAGCATCCTGCACATAATGATCAGCTATAGAGATCCCGTCAGGGTTGTGCTTGGAGAAATAAACATCCTCAACGGTCCAGTAAAACATCGTCGAGTATCCGAGATCCCCTAGGATTGCCAAAAGACGATCATTCTTCAGACCGCCCGGAGAGCGGAAATAGGGAAACTCGCTCTTCATCCGGATCAGGTATTCCTCCCCGAGAACATCCTTTGCCGCGTCCTCCCAACCCAAGATCTCTGTCTTGATGGTCTCATCCGACTTCTGAGCAAGATCGGTGTAGTGGTTAACAGTATGGTTCAGAATTAAATGTCCGTTTGCGGCAGCCTGCTGCCATTGCTCCGGGTTTTTTCGCAATTCACCGGCCAACAGGAAAAATGACCCCTTGATTCCGTTCTGATCAAGGACATCCAGTATGTTAGTCAATCCTTCTCCGGAATCGTCAAAGGTAAATGTGACCTCTTTTACTTCTGAATTGCCGTGGACGACAAACTGAGCGGGGCTGGTCTGTGTGGCTTCCGTAGTTGTTTCTTGCGTTGTTGCCTCCTCTGATGACACCTGTGTCTCCTGAACAAGAGGAGTTGTCTCCTGCGCAGGATTCGTCCCGGTCGATGCGGACGAGTCCTGTTGCTGCGCTGAAGATGACGACACAACGGTCTCCCGCTCATCCTGTGATGAAGTCACAGCGGCGGTATCCGATTCCTCTGTCTTCTCTTCCGGAGAGACGGATGTAGCCTGTATCTTGGTTGTCACTGTCGGAATCATCGATTCTGTCGGTCCCTGTGTCTCGCAATCTGGAGTTTCTGCCTTCTCAATGACTACTGTCTCCGATGCCTTCCTATTGCTGAGCTCACGGTGCTCCGTATGAAAGGATTCATAATCGATCGTCAGAACGATAAACAACACAGAGAGAATCACACAGATCCTCTTAAAAACAGAATTGACAGGGATTCTGTCCTTTGACATACATGACCCCTCCCTTGCAGGAAATGAGTATAAAAGCATATATATCATTTCCCTCTGATTATTATGCTATGGGCCGCGTTATTACATGTCAAGCGTAAAGAGGTGAACTTTTTTTAAAGAAGCAGTTTCGTTGGCAAGCTCCTGTTGACAGAATTTATTCTGCATGTCATAATTTCATTGAACAATCGTTCAGCGATTAAAGCTGTTTTCATTTCAGGAGGTTACCATGAATTCTCAAGACAAGAAAGTGATCATTATCGGAGCCGGTGTCGCCGGCTTGTCGGCAGGTATCTATGCCCGGATGGCAGGTTATGACACCGAAATCTACGAGATGCACACGATTCCCGGCGGTGAGTGTACAGGCTGGGATCGGAAGGGCTATCACATCGACGGTTGTATCCACTGGCTAACCGGAACGAACAGACAATTTCCTTTATACAAGGTCTGGTGCGACTTGGGTGCTCTCGGAGAAGATGTGAAGGTTTTCGAGACAGAGAGCTTCGGAGCGATGGAGAGCGATCAGGGGATTCTGCGTCTCTATAAGGATCGCAAGAAACTGGAAGCACATCTTCGTGCGATTGCCCCTGAGGACGGTGAGGAGTTGACAACGTTCTTCGCGACCCTGGATGCAATGGACAACTTCATGCCACTGGACGCGCCCGATCTGTTGGGCCCTGTTGATCTCTTGAAAATGATGGGGCAGGCGATCGGCGCCACAAAAGGTATGAAGAATCTGAAGATGCCGCTCCGCGAGTATCTCAAGCGCTTCAAGAACGAGAATCTGCGCCGTCTCTTCTCCCTCTCCCTGCCGCCGGATCAGTCTGCCTTTGTCCTCTTCTTCGCTCTTTCAACCGTCATGACCGGCAACGGCGGGCGTCCCGAGGGCGGTTCACGCGCGATGGCGCTGCGGATGGCCGACAAGTTCCGGTCCCTCGGCGGCACCATTCATCTGGGCGCGCGTGTTGAAGAGGTCTGTATTGAGAACGGCCGCGCGACAGGAATCCGGGTCATCACCGACCGCGCGAATCCGGACGCAGCCTTCGTTCCGGCAGATCATGTGATGTCCTCTGCCGATATTCATGTCACATTGAACCGTCTCCTCAAGGGAAAATATCCGCAGGAGGCGTTCGATCTGCGTGACGCGGATCCGAAGACGTATCCCTGTTCCACCAACAGCATGGCGGCCTTCGGACTGGATATCGATCTTTCCGAAATGGATACGGATCTCCTTGTCGGAACGAGACCGTTTCTTTTCGAGGGGAAGACCCAGAACGTTCTCTCGCTTAAGCACTATTGCTATGAACCTGCCTTCGCGCCGCCGGGACACTCCGTGCTGACGGCGTATTTCGGAGGTGACTACGATTGGTGGAAAGCTTTGGCTAGCGACGACCGGTCGGGTGCAGATGCGTTTCATCTCAACAGTCCGCGCTATCTTGCCGAGAAGGAGAGACTTCTTTCCGACCTGATCCTGGTTCTCGAGGAGAAGTACCCCGCATGGAAGGGGCATATCGTTCCTCTGGATTTTGTCACACCATTAACCTTCGAACGCTACTGCGGTGCTTACCGCGGGCAGTGGATGTCCTACGGTTACACCGAGAACGCGAAAGATTTGCGACATGATGGTAGAATAAAGGGAATCAAAGATTTCTCTATGTGCGGACAATGGCTGATGCCCCCGGGCGGACTTCCCGTCGCGGCCATCACCGGCCGATGGGCGATCCAACGGCTGTGCAAGGCCGACAAGAAGAACTGGAGGTTCTAGAAAATGGGCATTCGCGCCGAGCAGAAGGCGATACGCAGGCAAACGATTCTCGACAAGTCGCTGGATCTCTTCATCCATCACGGCTTCACCGGAACCTCCGTGCGCGATATTGCCAGGGCTTGCAAGATCAGCCCGGCGCTTCTTTTCCATTATTTCGAGAACAAGGACGACATCCTGGCGGAACTCCTTCGCTTTGCCTTCAGCGGGGTTAGTAACGCGGCGGATCTGCTCTTGGGCGACCAGTCTCCTCTCGTAAAGTTCGAAATCATTACTGCGGTAATCTTCGATTCCTTCCGCACGTACGCGCAGTCCGCGCCGCTCTTCCTTCTCGTTCACCAAGTCATGGTCTTCGACTCGATCCCGGAGTCCGCCAAGCAAATCGTCGCGAGTGATGAATACTTTTTCCGCTCCATTGACGTCATTCGAGAGGGTCAGGACAAAGGCGAGATACGTCCCGGAGATCCGATGGCTCTTGCCGTCGCATACTGGAGCGCGATCCAGGGAATCGCCGAGTCCGTCGCGATGGACCCGAGACTACCGGTCCCCGACCCGCGATGGGTCGTCGCGATGCTGAGGGTGGAGTGAA
>CAZOFY010000106.1:0-4401 GCA_964579245.1 uncultured Mageeibacillus sp. | reverse complement strand
CAAACATTTGCTGTGCAACTTTATCAAGAGCTGTCGCAATGTCCAGAGTCAATTCGCTCGTCTTTTCGAATGTCGGTCTTAACTGCGCATACTTGTTGCCATAAGCCTCAGAAGCCAATCCGATCCATTCGTTGTCGAGAGAACGCTGAAGTTGATCCAGCTTTGTAAGAATATGTTCCAGATTCGAAGCTTGCACACGATACTCCTCTGCCCGTTCCCGCATGAGGTCAGAATCTATACGAATCTTATTCGACATATGAACATCCTCCAAATGACCAAATATGCGGTTCCTATAAATCAAGCGCTTGTATCGACCAAAATGAATATCAGGATTATTTTATGTCGGTTTGTCTGTAATTGTCAAGGGATAATGTCTTAATATGAGTACTTTTCACAGTATTTAAAGCTTTTCTTTTCCAAATCTCAACACGCACGCAATATTTGTGTATATTACACATTTTCCCCGGTACAATTTGGTGTCTTGAGCTTCATGCACTCACCTTCTTTAAAATAGTAGCAATCCCCGGATTCGATTGGTTTCTTGAAGTTTTTGGACACGGAAAGAGGAACATCAAAAAACTTCAGATTGGAAATGTCATCGAAAAAGAGAAGGTGTCGTGAATCACGGATGCTCTTAATCAGCTCCGGCGCTCCGAAAGACACGCTGGCATTCTCAATAGAGGATACCAGTAGCAGAACGCGCATGCTCTTGTACCGACTCGTGATGTTTTTATAAGCGGTCATTCCTTCTTTGTCGTTACTGACAGCCGTAATGGCATCCGCGTTATTCAAGATGAGAACAAGCAAGTCAGCTTGTTCAAGCGCTGAATCATCCCCGGCAACCAGGTTGTCGTATCTCGTCTTCAGCTCTTCTTCTATCCCTCTTATTTGTACGACCGCATCTTCAGCGACAATACTATATGAGGCAACGTTTGCGCAAGATCGCATTGGTGATAATCTCTTATTGATCCCGTCGATAATGTGAACCTTTGTCTTTCCTGGAAAAGAGTGCTCCATCATCGTGATCATGTATTTGATCCAATTGTGTTTCCCTGACTTTGCGCGTCCGGAAATACCAAGTATCAGGGCGGACGACAGATCCAAGATCAACGGAGTGACCGTCGCGTAATCCAGACCGGCCACCAGGTTGAAGCTTGTCTTCGTTTGCTCGCTGTATTGACTGATGATATAGGCATCGTTCAGCACGTCCGGTATGACAGGAATCTGCTTTGCTACGGACGATTGCTTCGCGTTTATTCTGGCTATGTAGGCTTTGATATCGCGGACGCGCTCAATTTCTTTCTCTCCCTTGAAAGCCAGATACACCTGCCCCTCGAGATGTCTCTTCTCCATCTCAATAATGCAGCGACCGGGGGTGCTGTCGAGTCTCTCCCTGCAATGATCAAACAGGGAACTGTACTCGCCTGAATCGTTACAGAACAGAGCAATTCTGGTCGAGAAACTCGCCAGGTACTTATAGCCAATCCCCGAAGTCTGGGCGTTGGCTATCACTATACTGATTCCAACCGATACGCCCTCACGGCACAGATGAATCAAGTCTGCATCATCGGAAAAGAACATCTCTTTGAGCCTGGTCAAGTTGTCTATCAACAGAATAATCTGCGGAAGGTCAGTCTCTCCGGCCTCTTTGTAAGCGGCGAAAGAGCTGACGCCGACACGGCTCAGCTTCTCTTTTCGCATCTCGATCTCCGAAAAAAGCAGCTTGAATAAATTTTTGATTTTCTCGTCATCTGATGGGCAGACAACTCCTCCGATATGCTTCAATGATTCGAAATTCTTGAGCACCATAGAAGCAAAATCAATAATATAGATTGTGACCTGATCGGGAGAGTAACTCGTCGATATGCTCCGAATAATATTCTGCAGAAGATTGGTTTTCCCACTCTGTGATGAGCCGATGATCATCAGATTCGAGCCGGCAAGATCAACGGTATAGGACCCCTGATATTGGTTCTCCGGATCATCATAGACACCGATTGATACCAGTATTTTCTCGTTATCGGGAATCTTCTCTGCCTTCTCAGGAAAATCAATGACCGAAGACAAGGAGGGCAGGCAAATATCCGGGAGCTTCGGTGCCTTGGTACTCTCGAAATATTTAGCAACATACTTGACGATAGCATCGAGCTGCGTCACGTTCTGCCCGTCGGTTTTTTTCTTTTTTTGCGAAAAAACAGGAACACGCTTGCCGGAGTCCGACAAGCTGATGATCGAGAATTCTTTGACCTGATTATCGTCAGCCTTCTCGGACTCACCGCTGTAGGCAGATTGAAAGAGTTCAAAAATCTCGTTATTTCCAACCTGCAAGTAAGCACGGCCGGGTTCCTTAATTTCTGCTGCAAGGGGTGACTTGAGAACTTCGTTACTGTCTTCTTTGCTCTGCACCTTCAAGCATAGCTTGAATCGCGAGTTACTCCAGATCTGCTCGTTGACCTGACCGGACGGCTTCTGCGTCGCAAGAATCAGATGAACACCGAGGCTTCTTCCGATACGCGCAGCAGATATGAGCTCCTTCATGAACTCCGGTTGTTCAGCCTTCAACTCTGCAAACTCGTCAACAATGATGATCAGATGCGGAAGAGGGATCGATACCTCTTTTGCCTTGAATTTTTGGATGTATTTATCGATATGGTTTACCTCGGCCTCAGCAAAAAGGCGCTGCCTCTTCTGCAATTCAGCTTTGATGGATTTCAGGGAGCGATTGACTTCCTTTCCGTCGATATTCGTAATTGCGCCGACCAGGTGGGGCAATTCTCTGAATTGATTCACCATACCGCCGCCCTTAAAGTCGATAATGACAAATCCGATCTCATATGCGTGAAAAAGTGTGGCCATGCTCAGGATATAGGTCTGCAGGATCTCCGATTTACCTGATCCCGTTGTACCGGCAACGAGTCCATGCGGACCGTGTGCTTTGTCGTGCAGATCCAGATAAACCACCGATGACTTTGTCACACCAAGAGGCGCAGCCATCGATTTATAGACCTGCGAGTTTTTCCACCTGGTCGCCAGGTCGATATCGTCCGTGTTCATCACGTTTAGAAGCTGGAATATGGAGATCTTCTTGGTCAGGCTTCCTTCAAGGGATATTTCCTCCGTATATACAGGGGATAGAATATCCACGATTTTCTGTGCTTGTACGTTCGGGATATCCGAGTAGGAGAAAGTATTTGTCATGTGTTTGTTGTCAGCACAAATCAGCATCGCACTGTCACCATTAATAATATCAACGACATAGGAGCAACCCACTGGTATTTCGCATCCTTGCTGACCAAAAAACACAAAGGTGAATCCCAGGTCTTTTGCTTTCTCAACAAATCGGGAAATGGGATGATTGTTGATTCCATAGCCGTCATAGAAAAAAGCAACGATATGAGGTTCGCTGATCTTGTTCTGCTCGCGCACACTAAGCTCCTTGTACAGGTACTCGAAGACAAGATTCTTGCTCTCATCATCACTCACAAGCAATCGGCTACCGATCTGATCACAGTAAACATGCGGAAGCATTCGAAGCCAGCGGATCCGATCCTTGTTTTCTTTCTCCGCAACAAAGACCATTTTCAAATCGTTATGATACTGCCGTCCGATCAAATCGACGATAATATTCTTGAAAAAGGAGAAACGATTCTCCGAAGAGCCGACAATGCCCAGCGCATTGATGATCTTCAGGTCACAGATAACCGGAACATCAGCGATTTCCCGATATTCCTGAGCGACTTGCTCCGGAACCATTTGCAATTCATCCTCATATTCCAGCCGCTCTTGTTTCTTATAATTGATCTTTCGTTTTGCCTCAACGGAGCCGCTTCCCAGACGGATGCACAGGAAATCCTCGTCCTCCGGTACTCTGTCGAATAAATCCGGCGAGAACGAGACGAACCGATCATGAATCACATCCTGTGAGACATAGATCTCGTTCAGGGCTTGAAGCTCTTCCTCCCTGATCTTCTCGATCTCGAGACGTTTCTTCTCAATATATGCATTGTATTTCTCGATTCTCTGCTTCGTATTCGTCTTAAATTCCTTCTTGGCCTCTCGAAGACTCAAGACCGTTGTTACAATCGCCATTCCTCCCGATACAATCGAAAGAACAATCATAGAGCCTCCCATGAACGCCATAAACGCGGAAGCCAAGATCATTCCGAATGCCGGCAATAATCTTGTAAAAATATTGTTCTTCGGCTTCTGTGGCAAAGGCGGCGGATCCAGAATCTCGATTTCCGCATCATTGATCAGAGACTTCATCCTGGTGTTTCTTATGAACTTCGGGTACTGGTTTCTCGCGGGACAATCGACAAAGCTGAGCTTAACGACCTCCAAGTCCTCTCGTATTTCCGTCCAGAGCTTGCCGTCCTTGTAATAGAAAAAATGATCAGACAG
>CAZOFY010000105.1:0-4548 GCA_964579245.1 uncultured Mageeibacillus sp. | reverse complement strand
AGGCCGTAAATTCTCGTTCCCAACCCGTCAGCCGGCGCGAAAATACGGCCTGGATGCGCGTTTTGGCCGTTCTAGGCGGTAATCTCTCGTTACCATACAGTGGCAAGCCGATCCCGGACACGGATGGGAAGAACTTGGACACTACGAATCAGTACATTAAAGGAAGAATTCTCTTTTCGATTGTATATAAACGAGCTGATAAGAGTTGGCTTTATAATCAGCTGTCTCTTATCAACATTTATCTGCACCCAAATTCCTTGTGCTTTGTTCAAAATTTCCTTGTGCTTCGTCTTGAGAGCCGCTTGTCTTGTTTGCTGCACAGGATTCGAGGATCGGAGACAAGATCCTGGAACTTGAGGTTTTGCACCCTTTACAGACTATTCCTATTTCCTTTGCCTCGGAGACAAGATCCTGGAACTTGATCTCCGCACGCTGTCTAGACTCTCTGCGCCAGAAGCAACTGTACCGATCTCGGTTCAGCAATGACGGATCCTCGGACAGGCTTCATCCTCTCCGGCATCTCGATGATATCTTCTCCTGTCGGGCGTGACGTATCGACGACCTGTGTCCATTGCCAGCCGAACGGCGGGTCAGGGAGCAATGCTGTATGTGTCTCCCAATGCGTATTCAGAAGCAGATACAGGATTTCGTCCTCCGACTGTCTCTCGTTCCTCCCGGCGAAAAGCACCCCCAAGACCCGTGTCTCTTCCGTCGGCTCGAATTGCCAGGGCATCTCACCGTGAAAACTGACCGGCGGCAGTCCGCAGACGGCTGCAGCGGTCCGCGTTCTCAGCACATTAAACGTTTTTCGAATCTGTATCATTTTTCGAAAAAAATCATAGATCTCGCGATTCTTCTCCTTCAATGTCCAGTCGAGCCAGGAGACCTCGTTGTCCTGACAATAGGCGTTATTATTCCCGAACTGCGTATTGCCGAACTCATCGCCGGCAAGAAACATCGGTGTTCCCTGGCTGGCCAGGAGTATTGTGGCTGCGTTCTTGATCATACGTTTTCGCAGGGACAGGACCGCCGGATCGTCTGTCTCTCCTTCTGTCCCGCAATTCCAGCTGTTCGGATTATTGTCCCCGTCCGTATTGTTCCATCCGTTCGCTTCGTTGTGCTTCGTGTTGTAAGTGTACAGGTCATAGAGCGTGAACCCGTCGTGACACGTCAGGAAATTCACTGATGCGTCTGTTCCTCGAATCGTCGGATCATACAGATCGCGCGACCCGGCTATGCGCTCGGCAGCCGTTCGGGCAAGCCCTCCGTCACCTTTCAGAAAGCGACGGATATCATCTCTATACCGGCCGTTCCACTCCGACCAACGGCGGAACGAGGGGAAGCTCCCCACTTGATACAGGCCCCCGGCGTCCCAGGCCTCCGCAATCAGCTTGGTGTTTGCCAGGATTGGATCAAAGGCAAGACTATGTAGAAGCGGCGGTTTGTTCATCGGTGACCCGTCCTCGTTGCGGCCGAGAATGGATGCGAGATCGAAACGGAAACCGTCGACACGATATTGCGTCACCCAATAGCGCAAGCAAGATAGGATCATATTCTGTACAACGGGATGATTACAGTTGAGCGTATTGCCGCATCCGCTGAAATTGTAATAATAGCCCTGCGGCGTCAGCATATAGTAGATCTGATTGTCGAGGCCCTTGAATGAGATCATCGGTCCGTTCGCGTCCCCCTCGGCCGTATGGTTGAACACGACGTCTAGGATTACCTCAATCCCGTGATCGTGAAGTGCCTTGATCATCTCCTTGAGCTCTGTCCCCTCCCCGTTACGGTGGACCCGCGCATTATAGCTCGTATTCGGCGCGAAAAACCCGACCGGGTTATAACCCCAATAATCGAGAACCTGCTTCCCGTCGACCTCGCGAGCACCGCCCATCTCATCGAATTCGAAGATCGGCATCAGCTCGACGGCATTGATACCGAGCTCGAGCAAGTAAGGGATTTTCTCAGTAAGTCCCGAAAATGTCCCCGGACAAGAGACGCCGGACGAAGGGTGTATTGAGAATCCTCGCACATGCATCTCGTAGATCACCATGTCCTGTGTCGGCATCACTTGGTCGCTCGCCGCTCCCCAGTCAAAGTCATCCGCGACTACCCTCGCCCGGTATACATGCCCCTGCTCCGGCAACACGCCCCATCGACTCCGCCCGGCAACTGCCTTCGCATACGGGTCTAGAAGGTAATGCGACCGGTCAAAACGAAGTCCCGCCTGCTCGTCATAGGGTCCGTCCACACGATAGGCGTATTCGAAATCGGCGATATTCAGCCCGAAAACAATCATTGAATAGGTGTCCCCGATCCGGCAACTCTCCGGAAACGGCAAGACGGCGAACGGTTCTGACTCGTCATAGTGGAAAAGCGCAAGCTCGACACTCGTAGCCCCGAGCGAAAAAATCGTAAAATTTACGCCGCCCGGCACGACCGTCGCTCCATTTTCGAGAAAAAATCCGGGTCTGACCCGGAATCCGTCGATGAGATGTGTCGGATGGAGCCGCATGCCCGGCACTTCGCGGCAGCGGATTTCTTCTTGCATGCCCATTGAGCCGTCGCTCTCCCGGAGAGCCGTCGCTTCCTCCGCTGTATTTGTTGATCTATTCTGCGGCGTATCTTCTGTCTCGAGATTTACGCTTTCTGCTATCATAAAAATTCTCCCAGGCGGCTGCGGCCGTACATTCGATGCAAGTACCGGGTACTCGGCACCGGTAATAAAGTTCTTTCATTATAACATCGAATTCTTAAGATTTTATGATATCCGGCACAAAGAACAGCAGACTCCTTGTCGGCCTTTTCGACCAACGCTCCCGAACACATCTTTACGGCCGCTTCAACAAAGACAGAATGGGTTGCATGACAACCACTATGGAATGATAAAGAGAAGCCTCCATATCCATAAGCCCTGAAATTCTTGTCGATGTCCGGGGCGCATTTTACGTGAAAAAAGCAAGACGGCGTCTATTCATCGAGTGTCTTAACGGAGACATTGTATTCATCAAGCCATAGACCAACTTGATTGTCATAACCCAAATCTTTGTCGAAATTGCCACCTCTGTAATAAAAATCTTCATTATTCAAATACTGTACACCATCTGGAGTCTCCAACAAAGCACCGTATCCGAAGTACATATACAAGTCTCTTTCCCCCGCTACGCTGTCATTAATCCGTACCTTGTACTCAAAAATAACGTAATTCGCGCGCCGTTTCGAATTATCTGTTTTTAAGGACGCGAGATAGATCTTTGAGCACACGATACTGGATGGAGGGGAGTAGGTCGGAGGAGATTCGTCCCAGTTTTCGAAGGCCTCGTTATATGCCTCTTTGAGCGCCTCATCATGGGAGTAATCTGCAAAATCAAGCATTTTATGAAAATAATACCTGAGACCCTTCTCCTTCCGTGTGAAAAGTTCATCTAAAGTGGAATACGTTTCTGTTTCCATACTTTCAAGTATGCTGTCGTTAATCTGCTCAGCATCTGTAAGAATCGTATCCAGTCCCGAGACGGTAAACACTTTTGACATTGTCAGCGGGGCATATCCCTTCCTGCGCAAAGCCTCTGCGTCAATTTCAGCCGTCACTGTGATCGTATCGCCATTTTTAAGTTGTTGCGTCTTATCGACTGAATATCGGACGGGAATACCCTGGACCTTATCCGGTTGGATATTCTGGATCTGAGCTCTTCCGAAAGGCTCCTCCCCCGAGAATGTGGCGGAGACATCAGAGAAGAGGTCTACATCCTGTATATCCTCAAGACCCTCAACAACAACGTCCTTCTGTGTCCCTGTGAATTTGATTCCATATTCTCGACGTCCTCATTGTTGTATTTCGCTGTTATCGTAATCGTATCGCCATTGCTGAGATCTTCACTCGAGCTGATACTATAGGTCACTTTACTCTTGATATTTTCGATAACAAGGTTGCTTGAGTATCTCTCGGGATCCAATTGCAAAATACTGATAAACATATCATGCCAGGTAAATTGTCCGGTTATCTTTGCCTTACCGTAGCCGTTGATTCCCTCAAACTTGACCAGTGCACCATCGATGACATTAATCTCTTGTCTCCTATCTCTGATCATGTTACCGAAGCTGCAAGAAGCCAGCATCGGTATCATGATCACAATGCACATCAGCAATATCAGTATCCGCTTTCGCATTCGCTGCCCCCATTTTCGAAACAGATAGATCTCGTTTTTCTGTATGTATAATTTAAAATTGTACTATAAAACAATATAGAATAGCAAATCATTTTCCATAGAAATCATAACCACCCGTCAAACAGGTGGTTTGCTCCAGGGCTATACGCCCTTGTTACTTCCCAGCGTCTCAAGGCGCCGGTTTTTCCCATTAGTTCAAGCCTCTAAAGTAATTTCCGTTTTGGCAGTTGTGATGGTTTCCCTTCTTTCGCGATGCAATACTGTTGCTAATGCGCCTTGGCTTGTCCCCAAAATGGACCCTTGAAATACCCATTACTCTTAAAAAGACTTCATCTTCTTTTCGGGATGAGGGCGAAAAAGATACAAGTCAATGAGAGGA
>CAZOFY010000104.1:0-4632 GCA_964579245.1 uncultured Mageeibacillus sp. | reverse complement strand
TTTTGACAAACTGAGGTAAAATATAGAAGATCATATGTAAAACACACAATGTCGGCCATCCGGTCGAAAAGACAAGGAAAATCCATATTTTGAGAGGTAATCCTATGAACGAAAAAATGCTCCTTCAGTATGCCCGTCTCGTCATCAACGTAGGTGTCAATCTTCAAAAAGATCAGCCGCTTGTTATCGCCTCTCCGGTCGAGTGTGCGTTTTTTACTCGGCTATTAGTAGCGGAGGCGTATCGTGCCGGAGCCAAAGATGTCCTCGTCAACTGGCGGGATGATTTCTGCACACGTGAGCACTTCCTACACGCGCAGGACGGACTGTTTGATGCCGTATACCCCTGGGATGCCCTCCAAAAAAACACGCTGGCGCGCGAGGGTGCCGCCTATATCGCGATTGCGGCAACGGACCCCGAGAACCTCAAAGGCGTCGATCCCGACAGGCTGCGCCGCTGGGAGATAGCGGCCGGGCGGGATCTTAAAGAATTCAACCGTCTGCAGATGAACAGTGCTTTCCCGTGGTGTGTGGTCTCCATTCCAATTGTAACCTGGGCAAGAAAGGTCTTCCCGGGAATTTCGGATGACGAGTCGATGGAGAAGCTGTGGGCAGCAATCTATCAGACGGTCCGTATCACCGAAGACGGCGATGCCGTCAAGCAGTGGCGTGCACATACCGATCGACTGAACGCACGCGCAGAAATGCTGAACAATTATCACTTCAAGAGTGTTCATTATAAGAATTCACTCGGAACAGACCTGATGGTCGGCCTTCCCGAGAATCATCTTTGGCTCGCGGCGGATGAGAAGGCGGGAACCGGCATCCGCTTCCTCGCGAACATGCCCACAGAAGAAGTCTTCTCGGCGCCTCTTCGTGACGCGGTGAACGGCGTGCTGTACGCGTCCAAGCCGCTGGTCCTGAACGGTAATATCGTCGATGGAATCCGGCTGGTTTTCGAGCAGGGAAGAATCGTCGAGCTACACGCAGACATCAATGAAGAGACTCTTCGGGCGTCAATCGAAATCGACGAGGGCGCGCATTATCTCGGAGAGATCGCCCTTGTTCCCTACGACTCGCCGATCTCGAACAGTGGCGTGTTGTTCTTCAACACTCTGTTCGACGAGAATGCATCGTGTCATTTCGCTTATGGAGAAGCATATCCTTCCTGTCTCCAAGGCGGGACGGATATGACGGTGGAAGAACTTGTCGCCGCCGGCCTCAATGCGGAGAGCAGCACCCATGTTGACTTCATGGTCGGCACAGAGGATCTGTCAATTGTCGGTACAACACATGACGGCCGGCAGGTCCCCATATTTGTGAATGGGAATTTCATGTTCTAAGAATCTTTCCGGAGGAGAATCCTTGACGATAAGCTCTTTTTCGTAATTATCGAAATATTACTCAATAGTAACCACCTGTAAAAGGGTTATAGTACTCTTTTACAGGGGCGGGGAAGTGATATGCTCCGAGGAGATGACATTTCCTTCTGTTCCACATAATAAGACTTTTCTCGGTGACTTCTTTCGTAATCCATTAAAAAACATAGTCTAATGGCTCATATTCTGGTGCAATATAAATTACGGTATGGTAATTTATCTCTTTTTTTGATATTATTTAGTATATATATACCAAACAATTTCAAAGCACAAGACTCAAGACGTGCGTGTCGTGAAGCACTTTGCTCGACCGCTCGTCACAGATATATCCGAAGCAACGTCGGATATCGCATCACAGAAAGAGGTTCTCCGCTTATGTTCCAAACCAATGATTATGTCGTGTACGGTTCGACCGGCATTTGCCAGATTGTCGACATTTGTAGCATGAAGTTTTCCGGCGTAACGAACCGTGAGTATTATATTCTCGAGTCGGTTTATGGCAACCGTATGCGCGTATACATTCCAACAGATTGCAATGAGGACACCTTGCGTTATGTGATGTCACATGAGGGGCTTCTGTCTCTGGTTCGCTCCATGCCTGGCATGGACGATGAATGGATCAGCGCGGATTCGGTGCGGCGCACGCTTTTTCATCAGATGCTGCACGGAGGTGATCAGGTAAAGATCATTCGCATGATTAAGATGATCAGTAAACGCAAGATCGAGCTTGAGAAGAATGGCAAGCATCTGACGGTCTCCGACACGGAAACCCTCAAGGAAGCCGAGAAAATGCTACAGAATGAATTCGCGTTCATCTTGCAGATCAAACCAGATGAAGTGGTTCCGTTTATTCTGAACGAGAATAAGCTGGCTTGATTCATTTCTCAGCGGAAATCACCCTACCCAGCCGTTCTTCTCCTTAATCTCGGAAAGCACTTCGTTAATCCGCTCCCGATCATCGATCTTGAGCAGATAGGTGTCGGGATCATAGCTTCCGTCGGGATTGAGGATCATGAGGTACTCCTCATGTTCATAGTTATAGTCACCTCCGCCCACTGTTGGTATGCTTCTGACTCTGTTAATATAGCAAAGTTGTTGTCTGGTTTGGCTCACATCGAAAACATAGATCGGTTCTGAGGTATCCTCCTCCTCTTTGATTGAAGTATAAAAGATACGAATTAAATCCTCTCTAGTTAGTACCTTCTCTTCTTTTTGGGACAGAAGAAACGGGTCGACAATTCTTCTCTTGATCATCTTCTCTTCGTCAAGCGGCTGATTCCAATCATTTGCTGACTTGAGTTTGTCAATCTGTTCCGCAGGAAATATTTTGTCTATCTCTTCTAGAAAATCCCTGGCACCCTCCTCCGTACAAATAAACGAAATGTTGTCATAGTAATAAACAAATTCATTATCATTCTTCTGCCGGATCCCGATGGTATATTCTTCGAACCCATTGTAATACGCGAAAAGAACCCGCCCATAATCGTCTGTCTCAAGGGTTTCCCATCGCGGACCGTGTTCCGCTGAAAATCCCCAAGGATATGCGTATGAGGTTTGAGATACGATCAAGACGAAGTCTGGCCTCCAGGGAAAACAGCTGCTCTGGGCTGCTAAAAAGATCGTTACCATGATCAGCAGAATCCTTCGGGTAAGTTTTATTCTCATATGCTCCCCCTATTCGGTGCAGGTCGTTGCGCTGCAAGGCCGATCCCCGTCGCCCGGATCATCTCGTCGATCGGCGCGGTTCCGTCGACTGTTACAATCGGACAGGTAACCTGCTGAAGCCACGCATCATGCATCGCGCGGCTTCTCTGCTCTACGCCTGCGGTATCGTAGCGGGACGCCCAGGCGAGAAACGTCTGATGATTCTCATACATATCCCCGCCGGGTTGAATGCGCTCGCCGAAATGCGCGAATTCTCTTCGCTTCAGCCGCTCCAATCGGACCGGAGTCGGGGTCTCGACGACGATCACGAGGTCGAATCGCGGGCGGAAGATATCCCCCCATCCTGTCATGGAGCCTGCGATTACGCAAAATGCAGCAGCGTCAACGGCCTCTTCTAACAGGCGCCTCCGTTCTTCGAAGGGCCGCGGCGTCGTATACTTCGGATTGGTCGGCAGCCAGAAGAAGTCGTCCGTATCGAGCAAGGTATAGCCAAAGCATTCGGCCAGAACGCTGCCCAACGTCGTCGTTCCGCCTCCCGAAGCGCCGAGAACATGGACGAAGCGCGGGAGATACGGCTCCGCGCCCGTGTTCTTGTTGCCCTCCGTCATGGATGTTCCTCCAGGATCGCGGTAATATCCACGATGAATTGTGTCAATCGACGATCGATCATGCACATCAATTCCTCCGGGCGATCGAAGTCCGGAATTTCGGTAATACGCGATTCGATGATCGAATCGATGCCGGGGCTGACCTTCGAGAGCTGATATTCGCCAAAGGGACGCCCTCTGAGAAACTCAATATATTCTGCCTGAAGCTTGCGGTTCGCACCGCCGAGCCACAGCTCGAAAAGCCCCTGGTCATGCAGGTAGACAATCGCAATCTTCAGCTTCCGTGCGCTAAGCGCGGGTGGTGTGAAGGCGAAATACGTCATGTCCATATACCCGAAATATAAAGCTGTCGCGCTGCTTTCCGGATGCTGTGCGGAAAGATACCGCTCTAGTGCTGTCATAAATGTCATGATGCCCTTATAGGCTCGGGCGATACGGCCGGTCCGGACCAGTTCCGTGTATTCCTTCACACATTGTTGCAAAGATTCCATTCCTATCCCTCCAAATCTCTCGAGAAAACGCCAACAATTCAAGAGGCGTCTACTCTGTCACATCCTCGCCTTCGAGTCTTTCCTCTATCGTAACCGAGTTTTTGTCCCAACAATAGGTCTTTTTTTTCTTTAAAATGTCCAGCTGACAGTACAGACACAGGCCGTTATGACAGCAGATACGGCCGCCGCAGGTCGGGCACTGCCAGAGTTTCTTCTCGTTCTCGAGAAAGGCATCGATTCCCTCCGTGCGGATCGTGTCGAGATTAGCGATCATGCTCATGTGATAGCGCGTCCGGTAGCGTTTGTCGAGGAGCTTCAGGCGCGGGCAGGGGTATTTATCACATTGGAAGCAATAGCGCACGAGCCCGTCGCGCATAAGTTTGCAGGTGTCGCCCATGTGCAGGCAGTGCTGTCCGCGCTCAATGCAGCCCGGGCAGTATTTACGGTGAAACCCCTTCTCGTTCAGGTCATTTTCGCGAGCCTGATAGGAGA
>CAZOFY010000103.1:0-4696 GCA_964579245.1 uncultured Mageeibacillus sp. | reverse complement strand
ATGAAATATGATGCCTTTATCAGCTACCGACACACGCCGACAGATACTGAGGTTTCTGAGCTGCTTCACAAGAAACTCGAGACCTTGCGCATACCGGGAACCATTCAGAAATCGTCCGGCAAGAAGCGGATCGAGCGTGTTTTTCGTGACCAGGAGGAGCTTACCGTCTCATCCAGCTTAAGTGCCGAGATCATATCAGCCCTGGACAACTCAGAATTTCTGATTGTCGTATGTTCCCCCCGAACGCCCGAGTCGGAATGGGTAAACAATGAAGTCAGGTATTTTATCGAAAAGCACGGCAGGGACAGAATCCTTCCGGTCCTGATCGAAGGAGAGCCTGAGACGTCCTTCCCGATGCCGTTGCTCTTTGAAGAGAAACGTATTATTGACGTCAACGGTAATGAGTATGTTTTCGAGCAACAATCCGAACCCTTGGCAGCTGATTTTCGGGCCGGGACCAGAAAAGAGAGGGTCAAACTGATTGATCGAGAGATTTTTCGTTTGGTTGCACCGATACTAGGGTGCAAATTTGACGACCTGAGACAGCGTCATCGGGAGAGGCGGAATCGTCGAGTTGCTTTCATTCTACTAGCTTTGTTCTCCGTGGTGGTCGCGTTCGGTGGATACAATTTTTGGCAGAATCAGCGTATATTAGAGAGCTATCGAGAACAACTGATCAATCAGTCTATGTTCCTGTCGGATACATCTCTACGTTTGCTAGAGCAGGGGGACAGGACTAAATCGATACTGATTGCGCTGGAAGCTCTGCCCGAAGACCCGGAGAATCCGGATCGGCCGATTGTCGGGAAAGCCGAATATGCCTTGACACAAGCGCTTCAGATCTATCAGAATCACGGGAATCTAATCCCTGATTATTCCATCGAATTGGATGATCTTTCCTCAGAGAAAATACTCTGCTCCGAATCGGACAAGATCTTTGCGGTAATGGACCGCCGAGGATCTGTTTATATTCGCGAACTCGATACAGGCGAAGCAATTGCCAAGAAAAGAGCGCCGGATGTTGACGGACGAGGAGATTTATATCTTGATTTTCAAATTCTCTCAGACGACCGTGTCATGTGTTATGGAAAGTATTCGATTGCATGTTTGGACGGTGAAACAGGGGTGCTCTTGTGGGAGCGTTATCTCAGAGATTTACTGAAAGAAGAAGAATATGATCAATATGAGGCAAGTGAATTTGCTGTCAGCGGCGACGAATCCTCCCTGGCAATTACTTTTCTGGGCAACTCCTCAATTGTTGTTCTCTCGACGACAGACGGGACCGAAGTATACCGCCCGTCGATTATTGATCCTGAGAGCTACGTACACAGACTGGCGCTATCACATGACGGCTCGAAAATAGCCTATGCATATCAAGCAGATCCTTTCCTATCTGATGACGTCGAAATAGTTGTCATTGATACCAAGACATCTGAAATCATCAACCGGATCCAGAATCCGTATGCGAATTGTCATTCTCTTCTGTTTCTGGATGACAAGTCTTTATTGTTTGGAACGAATGATCCTTATGATGTGAAAGACACGCCCGGATATCAGGACGGATCTCTATTTCTCTACGACATCGTATCTGATCAACTCATGTGGAGCTTTGATTATTTTACACAGGCTTTGTCAGTTACCACACCAACTGTTGATTTACATCCAATTCATTCAGATACTTATGGCGACAGGATCCTGTTTGTTGCAGATGAAAAAATCATGCTGCTTGATCCGGTGGATGGAACGTGTGTTCTGGAATTTGTTGCTCCGTTTGATATTGCCGGAATTCATTTTGGCGAAGAGAGCGGCACGTGTGTATACGCGAATGTTCAGGGACAGGTGAGATGGGTCAACTTGTATGATGGAACGGAGTACTCCTTCGCCGATTTCTCCGTTGACAACAGCTTTTTCTCAGTGACTGGAGGCGGAGACTTCGTGTTGTTTATTCCTATGGAGTCTCAAAATGTGCTTGTGTACTCTGTTTATGATGACCCGGATTATAGAGCGAGTACAAATCTCAAAGAGATTGACGGAATCGGATATATTGACGAGTTGTCGGTTAGTCTTGATGGACGATTCTCTATCGTTCGATCGATGAATAATAATTCTCCCGAAGGTGACGCCATCGAACGCGCGTATATTCATGAGATCGAGTCAGGTAGCCTAGTGAATACAGTTGAGTTTTTCTCTTCTGTAAAAGAAACGATCATCATGCCGAATGCGATTCTCTTTGCTTCCGAAGACGGACTCTTTACTCGATATGACTTTGAAGAGAATAAGATAGATACGAAGCAGGTATTGAATCAATCATCTTACAGTTATATGGCGTCAGAAAACAGTAAGATGGTAGCAGCATATAATGAGAAAGACCTGTTTGTGGTCGACACAGAGTCTCTTGAGGTGGTTTACATCTATCAGCATGAACAAACCGTACAGCTATTTTTTATGGCACCCGATGGAGAGTACCTTCTCATACAAGATGAGGACGGTCTTTGCAGTGTTCATCTCTCTTCGAACACGGCAATTCCCTTTGAGGAAAAGACCCTGTCGCTGAATGCGATGCGATCAGCAGTATTTTCGGAGAAGAATTCAACCGTTGCCATACCGGGATTTGACCAGCGAATCCATATCATAGACCTTGTAACGGGTGAGACCCTGTCGTACATTGATGCAATGGCGGATGGAACATTCACAGGTTGTTATGTTCAGAATGACACAGTGCTGATCTTTCAATCAGATGATGGTCGGATACGTGCGGCGGACGTGAGTACGGGCAAGCTTATATATAGTGGTGATCAAGTCATGCACTATATTACCGCATGGATACCCTGTAAGGAGAAAAATACACTTGCTGCTTTCTCAGAAAATGACAGGGCAATCCTTCTGTCCATGGACACAGAGATCCAGCCGATAGCATCTATTCAAGGGTTTGTGGGCTTTCTTGACCGAGGCAAAGGATTGATTGTGATGCAAAACGATGTGCTCGGCTTTTATCCTTACCGAGATTTAAAGGAGCTTCTTGCGATTGCTCATCATGCGGTAATGGGTTCCGAGCTCTCGGAAGCAAATCGTGTGAAGTATTACACCGACTGATAGGAGAAATTTCCCCAGTATTTTTGAGAACATCGAAGGACATCTGTCCATTTCAAATTTGTGTAAGCACTATTTATAGGCTTTTTCCGAACATGCAAAAAAAAGTTGATATTTTTTCCTGGATTCTATTGACTGCCTACTGCATTTGTGGCAGTATTGCATTAAGCGCAATAGAGGCTATTATATAGGAGATAAATATGAATGATTTTTCATACGATATTGTTGCTTCAACGAGACTGATTGAGAAGAGTCCTAATTTCTTTACGGCGATTCTATCCGGTAAGTTTTTTACAGCAGAATACTTCCCGTTACGCAAGCGGATTGCATTGAGTATGGGGATCTCTCATGCCTCATCTGAACAGAAGCAGAAGCTTCTGCTTCGTTTGACGGAGATGTTCTCGCTTCATCAGGACGATATTCTATTCGACAACCATTCCGTCTGCCTTGTTATTCCGGCAGAGGAAGAGTGGTTGCCGATCATGGACCGTATGATTGAGAGCATGGAGACGTGGGCCACAGAGAACAGCGTTTCCGGAGGATGTTTCCTGTGCGGTTGCTCTGACCCCTCAGTGAATGTATCTGAGGTGGGAGAAATTCGATCTATTCTGTGCCGGGATTGCCGTGCCACGGTTAAAGAAGAAATTGTTGAGGCGGTTAAGGAGAACAAGGATAGAATAACTGCGGCGGAGGCTGTCAGCGATTACAAGAGGATATATCATATCAGGGGAATGTTTGCTTCAGTGTTTTCGGGCATCATCCTTTCCTGGCTGTGGTCAGCTGCAGTTGTGAATCTACCTCTTCCGTTCGTTTTCTCCTTTCTTCTTACCGGTGTAATCTTTCTTGGAATATATGAAATCTATAAGCGAGTAGCAGATAGTTTTTCGATGCGAGGATTTCTCATGACTACAATCAGCGGAGCGATTATTGTTCTTACAAGTCTTATTTATAGTCTATCCATGTTAATCGCAGGCTCGGAAACGGCGCTGCGCCGTGCAGCAGGTATCATTCCGTCTGCGGTCTCTTCCATTGATGTATTCTTGAATCTGCCAACCTATTTCAGCGGTTCACCGGATCAGATTATATTGATAGCAACATGTGTTATGACAGCAATCGGCTTTGTTCTAAGCGTTGTTCTCAGAATCATTCTTGAAAGATCGGATCGCTAAATACAGGCAAGAAAGTACCGTTTGATGGAGGGGCTGTTGCAAAATGAACTGTAAAGTTCAGGATGCAGCAGCCTCTGTTATTTACCTGCGTATAAAGGCGCTGGATTTTCACATTCGTTCAATCACTGACAGCAATTGCCGGTTTGGGATTTGTGATTGCATCTCATTATTGCGTGATGAAATGCTGCGGCAAGTGCCGATTTGGGATTGCTAGCAGTAGCCCCCTCTTGCGTGATGATATGCTGCAGCAAGTGCCGGTTAACTTGTTCCTTTAAGAGACGTACAACTTGCTGAAAATACCGCCTGGATGCACGTTTTGATTGTTTTAGGAGGATGGCGTTCCTGGCCAAAAACTCTCGCTCCCGATGCGCTCCACGGCGCCCAAATACGGCCTAGATTCGCAATTTGTCTGTTCCAGGCCGTAAAATCTCGTTCCT
>CAZOFY010000102.1:0-4984 GCA_964579245.1 uncultured Mageeibacillus sp. | reverse complement strand
TTTGAGACGTATCACACCCGAAAACACATGAAAAAGGGCCCTTGCTCCAGTGATTCTTCAATCAATTTTGCAACAGCCCCTTCTGGTTCGTGAATTAAAAACAACACTTCATTGACACGATTGTCCTTACGTCTCCGGCGGCGTCTCTGGTGGCTCCGTCGGAGTGGTCGGCTCTGTGGTCGGCTCCGTTGTCGGCTCTGTTGTCGGCTCCGTTGTCGGCTCCGTGGTCGGCTCCGTGGTCGGCTCCGTGGTCGGCTCCGTGGTCGGCTCTGTGGTCGGCTCTGTGGTCGGCTCCGTCGTCGGCGGCGTTGTCTCCGGAGGGACAGTCGGATCTGTTGGAGCGGTCGGATCTGTTGGGTTCAACGGATCCGATGGATTCAAAGGTTGAGTCTCCGGCGGAGGAGTCGGTGTGGGGAGCGTAACGGCTCCTGTTGCCGGGTCCATCGGACAGATTGAGCCGTCCGGAGCAAGAACACCTACGCGAATCTTTGCACGGATTGCCGGGTACACGCTGGAGGATGCCTGCTCTCGTTTGATCTCCTTGCCGTCTTTGTCATAGTAAACCTTATAGCAAAGTGCACTGATATACTTATGTGAAGCGCGCTCAGAGAAGGTCTTCCCTACAGGCATAGTCGGGTCAGCGACATATTCGGGAGTCCCGGGATCAGCGGAGCCTGTCACGACCCCGATAACATCGATGGTCATGCCGTCCGGCAATAAGCGTCCGTATATCTCCATCGTCACTTTATAATCGGAATAGTAGCTATGGATAGCGATTGGGTATTCCGAATTATTGGTAAATCCGAAGTTCGGACCGCCCCATGTAACCGTGGCATCTGTTCCTGTATCGACGTAATCACTCGGCCAAGAGTGCGGAAATCTCTGGTCGATTTGAAGGTCTGCCATCAACAGACTATGATACAGCGTGCCTGTTGTTTGACAGATTCCACCGCCAAGCTCCTGGCGCGTGGTCCCGTTATAAATGCCCGGAGCTTCCCTATAGCCCTTCTCTGCTGTACGCTGGCCGATGAATTCATTGAAACCGAAGGTCTCCCCGGGGAGAAGGACCAATCCGTCCATCGCCTTACAGACATTATCGATATTGGTGTTTCGGTTACTGTTCGTTGTTGTATTGGTCGAGAAAGAAGACACAAGGCCGAGTTTCTCTTCGAGCTGCGCCTTTGTAACCTTCGGAGTCACTGTATTTGTCTTAACGATGATAGTTTTCTCAAGAACCTGACTCTCAACAGCCTCCCGAGCTTCCTTGATCGCCTTGTCGATGTCAAGAGTCATTCCTTCAACCGAATCTGTAAATACAAAAGAGAGAGTCTCAAGATCAAAGCCCGTAACGGAAGCATCCACAGACTTCGTCTCCAGCGGTTTCAAAAGATCCTTGACAACTTCGTCGATCTTCTCGGCTCCCACCTTAAATGACAAGGGGAAATCCTTCTTCTTATTCTTCAAGGTAGCTAATTCTTCATACCGAGCCTGAAGAACGTGAATATCTTCCGTAGGAGATGTTGTACGGTTATAGCTGAATGCCGTCTCAATCACGGTATCAAGATCGTTCTCCGAGCTGAATGCCGCAGGATCCAGAGGATATTTCTTCGTTCCGACCTGGAAAGTCATATCAACTTTCGGAGCAGACTTCTGAATCTCTGTTAATAACAGAGTCTTCGCTTCTTCCTTTGTCATGCCGGATACATCCACACCGCCAACTGAAATACCGTCATAAAAAACCGGTACATCAAGGGCTGCCTTAACATCCATTATCAGTATCTGCTTCTCGCTTCCCGAAATGTCCTTGACCACGGTGTATCTCGCCTGATTGTCAAAATAAAACTTCGCAGCAACCGTTCCACCGATAACAACTACTGCTGCGGCCACAATAATTACGATCTTCCGCACCGTCGAAAGACCTCTCTTCGATTTCTTCATTACAATAAATTCCTGTTGCCCTTCCAATTATTTGTCCGTTCCTTCTATTTGTCCGTTCCTTATGCTTTTTTCATATAGACTATCCTATAAGATTTAAGAAAAAAATACAACCGTTCCGGAAGCATCCGGGCAAAGAATTCATGAGCATTACGTGCTTTTTTCCCTAAATTCATGACGCTCGACACCATTTGCCCGGTAAAACACAGAAATGAATACAAATGGCTGCTCAACCATGTAAAATAGAAGGGACGCAGTCTTATCAATCACAAGGAAATAAATGAGCAATCACTCATCGGAGGGAGCATATGCTGCACGATATATCCCCAAAAACACTCCACAACCAATTCAAAAATATGAATGCGAACGAGGAGGATCTCTTCCTTTCCTTTCGCGAAGAAGCCGTACTGGTCAAGGAAGGTCCCGACAAACTCTGGTACCCTTCTTTTCGGGATTATCTTGGCCAATACCCGGAGCTGATCAATCAAGCGAGATACCTGTTCACGGTTGACGAGCTTCGTTTCTTTCTTGTTGATTCTGTCGGGGAAGATCCGGAGAATGCGTGGATGTATGTGCCGACAAGCCGTTTTCGTTCCGAATCAAAGTACTGGCGATCGTTTGCCGGGGTGATCGGCGCACAGCTGAACCGATGGTATGACAATCACCGGTTTTGCGGAAAATGCGGACAGCCTTTGGAGGCCTCGCAAAAGGAGCGGATGCTCTTTTGTCCCGCCTGTGGAAGCACAAGATATCCCGTAATATCCCCGAGCGTTATCGTCGGTATTCACGACAAAGATCGTCTCCTTCTTACAAAGTACGCCGCAAGAGCATATACCAACTTCTCCCTTGTAGCCGGATATGTAGAAATCGGAGAAAGCCTCGAGGACACCGTCCGGCGTGAGGTTCTGGAGGAGGTCGGTCTGCATGTGAAGAACATACGTTACTACAAAAGCCAGCCTTGGCCATTTTCCGATACTTTACTGGCCGGATTTTTTGCCGAACTTGACGGCGACCCAACGATTACTCTCGAAGAAGAGGAACTCTCACTTGGTATATGGGTAGACAGGAAAGAACTGCCTGTCATGCCAAATACATTGAGCCTGACTAGCGAGATGATCGGTGCTTTTCGGGAAGGATCCTGGTAATAAGCAGCAATTGTCAGAATCCGAAGTCACGGAGGTGTCGCGCGGTAGCGGACAGCGGCAGACCCACAACCGTGTAGAAATCGCCGCGGATCTCCTGAATCAACAGTGCACCCATATCCTGTATACCATACGCTCCGGCCTTATCCATTGGGGAACCGGATGCTACATAGACCTCTGCCGCTTTCTGCATCTCATCAGACCATGGAAAGAACCGGACTCTTGTTGAGGAATAGAAGGTCTTTCTTCTTGTGGCATCGACGATGCTGACACCGGTCCACACATGGTGGTCCCTCCCGGCGAGGCGGCGAAGCATCGAGTGTGCTTCCTCGGTTGATGAAGGCTTACCGAGGTACTCTCCGTCAATCGTTACAAGCGTGTCAGAGCCGAGTATCGTCGCACGATGGTGTCCGGGCAGAAGTGCTGACGCTTTCTGCTCAGCCAGATACATCACCGTGCAGGCTGCCCGCACCCCGAAGGGTTCGTTTGTCATTCTTTGATTGGCTTCTATGAGCAATGTATGTTCATCAATATCGGCCGTCTCACATGAAAAGGGGATGCCTGTAAGCTTTAAATATTCGCGTCTTCGGGGAGACTTGCTGGCAAGGATAAGATGTCGTGAATCCGGTTGCTTCGTCAAATCCGGCTTCTCTGCGGCTTTTGAACCGTTGCCGAAGAGCTCGAGATACCTGGTCTCGATGTAAGAATCTCCCAATAATTCAGACTCACAGCACTCCCATCCGTCAGAATGCCGCAACCGAAGATTCTCGCGGCCAATCCTTTTTTCGAAAAAAAGCAATGCCGACAGAGCCAGAGCTTCCGTCGGCAAAGGGAAAACAATATTTTTATCCTCAAGATACGGATGGATTCCGGCATCCATAACATCGCCCGGTATCTCACTGCCGGCAACTTCAGCCCGCATACGCAGAAACGTCGCAAGAGCTTCCAGATGCCCGGGAAAACAGAGGGAAAGGAAGTACCCGGCTTGTATTAATCCTCTGCTCGAAAGATCACTGAGCAAAGTTGATCCCCGCCTTTGCATACAGATCCGTGATAAAAGCACGGCTGACAGCTAGCTTCTTGATGACTTCCTTCGCAATGACCTTGCCGTTTTTCGCGTCCTTGGCTTGTACTTCGCAGATTGTGATATAGTTCTCGGAATAATCGGATGAATGGTAATGGTTGATGCGGACATGGCTGATCGACGCGACAACAGCCGGGTTGTCAACATAGTTCAGGAGTACGGTCGGATCTTGTTCAATTGCTGTCCTCATCTCTTTTGCAGAAAAATAACGCATAAAGACAGCAGCTTCCTTCTTCACAGCCCACTTGTCCTCTGCTTCAACAAAGGGTTCTGCGGGACGCTCAAACATAATTCCGATCTGGATACCGGCAATAATCAGGAATTCGCCCAGCCAGACAATGGCCAGCAACAATCCGCTCACGGCGTTTCCATTGTCATTGAGTGACCATGTTCCGAATCCGTTGATCTCCTTGATTCCGCTCAGTAGGGCAACAGGATTGAGCAGGACGGAAAGAAGCAGCTCTGTATAAGAATCTGAGTAAATGAAGCTGACATAGGTGCTCCACTTGAAATAGGTATAAAGAAGAATTCCGAGTATAACGGCTATTACGGCCATTGACCTGTTGCGCACCTTCAGGGCACCGCATAGGAAACGGCAAACCCAGCCAAGTACCGCTCCAAAAACAATCGCTAAAATAAAGCTGATCTTCATGTATGGAATCATTCGAATGCCCCAAAGATATGGAATTGATAGAATGATACCTGCTAAAGCGGAGCCCAGAAAAAGCCCGAGGAATCCAAGTATCGTGATTTTGTTCGACGATTTATAGTAAAGATTTTGTTCCACGATCGAAGCCCTCCTCAAATAATAGTGATATTCTAG
>CAZOFY010000101.1:0-4992 GCA_964579245.1 uncultured Mageeibacillus sp. | reverse complement strand
ACGTTTCGGCCGTTCCAGGCCGTAAATTCTCGTTCCCGAGCCCGTCCGCCGGCGCGAAATACGGCCTAGATTCACGTTTCGGCCGTTCCAGGCCGTAAATTCTCGTTCCCGAGCATTCTTTTGAGATCAGAATTCAATGGACGCTTAATTCTGGTATGAAAGGTGATTTTTTCCAATTGGGCTGTATTTTACGTTTTCTTAGTTTTGACACGATTTTTCTGCAATCTTATGCCTAAATAGGAATTGTCCTAATATTGCTTATTTGAAATCCAAGTGTGAAGCTTTTCTGTATACTTGTTCGCACCATTTGGAAACAGATACTTTTTCGCGAATTACCATTGGCAAAGGGGTATGTAATCTTGGTCCTGACATGCAAAGCTTTTATATACCTACTGATTCCTATGACAAGGAGCACTATATTACGAGAATGCAAAGTATTGATTTCTTCAGATCTTTCGACATTGAAGGAGTTTCCAGATAATCATAACGGATTCTTTCATTGATACGATCTTTTCAAGATGATAGGATAAAAGGGGTAGGCCGTGTGGCGGCTTATCCCTTTGTTTTTCGAAAAGAGACAACCAGGAGTATTCATGCTACATAATTTTCGCGCACATTTGAAGCCCTATATCCCGCAGTTCATCATCGGGCCGTTTTTCAAACTGCTTGAAGCAGTGCTGGAGCTGACGCTGCCGGTCCAGATGGCGGCGATCATCGACCAGGGTGTGGCTAAGGGCGATGCGGACTTCATTTACCATACCGGGATTCGCATGTTTATCATTATCGTCATCGGCTTGATCAGCGCCCTTATTTGCCAATATCTGGCGTCTGTCGCTTCCCAGGGCTTCGGAACGCGAGTCAGAGGCGCGATGTTTTCCCGAGTGAACCGGTTCTCGATGCGAGACTTTGAGAAATTCGGGACAGACACGCTGACAACCCGCATTACGAATGATATTAACCAATTGCAGGTCGCGGTCGCGATGACGATCCGGCTGCTGGTGAGGGCTCCCTTCGTCAGTATCGGTTGCGTGGTCGCGGCGATGCTTCTCGATCTCCCGTTGTCCGTTATTGTCATTGTGGCCGTCGCGTCCTTTGTCGTGATTGTTCTGATTATCATCCGGGCGGCTTACCCGCTGTATGGCAACGTGCAGAAGAATCTGGACGGTATCGCGGCTCTTGTGAGGGAAAACTGCTCGGGAGTTCGCGTCATTCGTGCTTTTGCAAGAAGTGATTCTGAGAAAAGCCGTTTTCACAAAGTGGTCGAGCGTCATGCCGACAGTGTGATCCGCGTCATGCGGGTGTCGTCGCTTCTCAATCCTTTGACGATGCTGATGATGAATCTCTCTGTAGTCGCGATCCTGTGGTTCGGTGCGGGGCAAGTCGACGCAGGAAATATGATGTCCGGCACGGTCATTGCCTTTATCAATTATATGGCTCAGATTCTGAATGCGCTGGTTGCGGTCGCGCATCTGGTTCTCATCTTTACACGCACCGGGGCATCCTACGCACGTGTCAATGAGGTTTTCGAGGTGCCGGAGACGGCGGACGCAAAGGCGGTATTTTCTCCCGAGAGAGCAGAAGAAGCCGATACGGTCAGTGTAGCGGATGCAATTACAGCGGACGCAAGTGAGTCCTTATCGGGCGGCCCGGATGAGTCGGAATTACCGGCGGAGCTTTCACAGACAGATGGGCCGGCCGTATGCTTCGAACATGTCACCTTTTCCTATTCCGATCCCGGAGGGACCGACCGGGAGAAAGCGGCTGTTTCCGATATCAGCTTCTGCGTTCCGCGCGGCAGTGTCTTCGGCATTATCGGCGCCACCGGTTCCGGCAAATCGACAATCCTGTCCCTGATAGCTCGTTTCTACGACGCGCAGGACGGGCGGATTCAAATTCTGGGACACGACGTAGATACGATCTCTCGAAAAGCCATCCGCAAGCGGATGGGTACGGTTTTTCAGGAGCCTGTCATCTTTACCGGAACAGTCGCCGACAATCTTCGCTGGGGCAAGCAAGACGCAAACGAGGACGCCCTTTGGGCCGCATGCCGCGCGGCGCAGGCGGAGGATTTTATCCGTAATCTTCCCGAAAAGCTCGACACCCGGATTGCTCGCGGGGCTAAGAACCTCTCCGGAGGGCAGAAGCAGCGACTGTCCATTGCCCGCGCGCTGGTGAGAAGACCCGAGATCCTGATTCTTGACGACGCCTCTTCGGCACTCGACTATACGACAGAAGCGAAACTGAGGAAGTCTCTGGAAGCACTGCGAAAAGAGACCGGCATGACCGTGATCCAGGTCTCTCAGCGTATTGCGTCTCTTCGCGCTGCCGATCAAATCCTCGTCCTCGATGACGGCGAATCCGTCGGTCTCGGCACGCACGAGGAACTGCTTAGCTCCTGCGAACTCTACCGGTCGATCGCGCTTTCCCAGCTTTCGGAAGAGGAGGTGAGTGCGTAAATGGCCCAGCCCGGATCCATCCTACCCGGAATGAATAACCTCCACCCGGATGCCAAACGCCTCGGGCTAAAGAAGACGCGCCCCTCGGGCAAGGTCTTTGCACGTATCCTTGGCTACGCCGGCCGCCAGAAGAAATATGTCGCCGCAGCGGTTGCCATTGCGACGATCGGCTGCGCCTTCGATGTGACTGCCCCGTTTCTGATGAGTCAAGCGATTGATGCGATGGCCGGTCCCGGCCGGGTCGATTTCCGGACAATCCTCGCGATTATCGTCGCGCTTATTATGCTCTATGCCGTGTCGGCCGGATTCTCCCGCCTGACGAATTATCTCTCGGCCATCGTTGCCGCCAAAACGGCAGCCGAACTCAGGGAAGAAGGCTTTGCGCGCATTTCGCGGTTGCCGCTTACCTTCTTTGACCGCACTTCGCACGGAGATATCCTCTCTCGCTTCGTCAACGACGTAGACGCGATAGCCGACGGTCTCCTGCAGGGAATGGTCCAGCTCGTGACCGGGGCCGTGACGATCCTCGGAGCCCTTGCCTTTATGATCGCGATGAGCCCGAAAATGACGTTGATCGTGATTCCGGCCGCCGTAGTGACCTTTTTTATTGCGACCTTTATGGTTAAGGTGACGGGAAAGTATTTTCAGAAACAGCAGGCATATATCGGTGAGATCGACGGGATGGTCGAGGAGATTTTCAAGGGTCAGCGTGAGGTCAAAGCATTCGGGCGGGAAGAAACAGCGAATGTCGAGTTCGAGGAAATCAATCAGCGGCTGAACAGGGTCGGCCGACGGGCACAGTTTGTCTCGTCTCTGCCAAACCCGACGACCCGCTTCGTCAATCACGGGGCCTTTATTCTGATCGGCGTTTTCGGATGGACGGTCGGCGGACTCTCGATCGGCCGGATCGCCGGATTCCTGTCCTATTGGACGGCTTTTTCGAGACCTCTCAACGACATTACGAATATCACATCGCAGATCATGGCCGCCTTCGCGTCGGCGGAACGTGTTTTCGACATGATTGACCGGGATGAGGAGTGCCCGGATCTTACCGACGCCACGGTTCTCTCGAGGGATTCCGTTCAGGGAGAGGTCGAGTTCGAAGATGTATCCTTCACTTATCATCCCGGACATCCGTTGATCCGGAATTTCTCCCTTCAGGTAAAGCCTGGTCAACGCGTCGCGATCGTCGGTCCGACCGGTGCCGGCAAGACGACGATCATCAATCTGCTCATGCGGTTTTATGACCCGGATGACGGGACGATCCGCATCGACGGGCACGATGTCCGTAAACTCACTCGCGAGAGCCTGCGAAGATCCTTCGGCATGGTGCTGCAGGAGACATGGCTGTTTGACGGGTCGATTCGCGACAATCTGACGTACGGAAATCCGGAGGTCACGGAGGAGGAAATCAAGGCGGCAACGAAGGCCGTCCACGCGCATGGCTTCATCAAGCGCCTGCCGGACGGTTATGATACGGTGATCGGAGAGACAGGGGGCACCTTGTCCGCGGGACAAAGGCAGCTTCTGACCATCGCGCGGGCGATGATTGCGGATCCGCCGATGCTGATCCTGGACGAGGCGACGAGCTCCGTCGACTCCCTGACCGAGCAACGGATCCAGGATGCCTTCGTCCTTCTGATGAAGGGTCGAACTAGCTTTGTCATCGCACACCGTCTGTCGACAATCAAATCTGCCGACAGGATTCTGGTCATGAAAAGCGGACAAATCATCGAGCAAGGGACACATTCTGAATTGATGACTGCGCGGGGCTTTTATTATGATCTCTATGAGAGCCAGTTCACAAGATGAGACAAGGCACAGAAGGGCCGGGAGATGAGTCGAACGGATTGCATAGATGAACAGGGATTATCTGATGCTAAACATTTTCAATAGGATTGTCCGGTCTTGAAGTAACGGTCAAAAAAGGAGCTGTTGCAAAAGCGATTGAAAATTACTGCAGCAAGGGTCCTTTTCATGTGTTTTAAGTGAAACTACCTCCATTGACCTTTCAAAAGGGTTGCTAGAGGCGATTCTTATTCACTTATTGTGCAATCTTTGTGTCTTGGGCGCAGGAAATTCAGCGATACGCTTTTGCTTCGCTGTATCAACCAAGAATTAGGCGATTACTTCATGTGAATAAGCTGGCCACATCGGGTTCCATGAATTTTTCATGGAGTTTGTTTGTGTTGTAACCCATGCGCATCAGCAGGAATTCGGTTCGGACGTTTTTTTTTCGCATCAGGAATCTTCTGAATCCGCTGTCTTCTCTTATGACTCCCAATGCGCCCTCAACCTGAATGGACCGATTCATACGAAGGAGAATTCCTTTGGGCGTTGTTATATTTTCTAAGGAGATTTGCCGTAGTTCGGGGAAGGGGCTTTGAATTCTCCATTTATCAATGATTACCTACCAAACAGGCGAAAAACAGGTTTAAGTATGTGCATCAATGAACAATAATGAGGTTATTCGTCAATGATTACCCACGCAATCATCCCTAACAGACGATTTCGTATGTGCATCAATGAGTAATAA
>CAZOFY010000100.1:0-5093 GCA_964579245.1 uncultured Mageeibacillus sp. | reverse complement strand
ATATTTGACGGCCTCCGAAGCATTTTCTTCTGGCGCATCTCTGATATCGGATGAAGCATATTTTCGAGTAGCAATCCGAAACTATGGCGTTTTTCAGACAACATCTATGACGTATAATGAAAAGTAATTATCACGCGTTCGGCACAAGTAAGAGGTATAAACATCTTACCGTGTCCGTTCTGATGAACTGAAAGAGAGTAAGAGCCTATGCGTTTCACGGCAATCGATTTCGAGACAGCCAACAGCAATTCCGGCAGCATCTGTGCGGTCGGCCTCGTCGTGGTCGAGAATGAGAGCATACTAGAGAAGAAATACTGGCTGGTCCGGCCTCATCGGGACATGGATTATTTTGATCCGTTCAACATCATGATCCATGGCATAACGCCTGCGATGGTCCGCGACGCGGACACCTTTGATGCACTTTATCCGACCGAGATTCTTCCCCGAATCGGCGGTACTCTGATCGCGGCGCATAATGCAGCCTTCGACATGTCTGCGCTCCGGCATGTCCTCGATGCTTACCGGATTGAGTATCCGTCATCCCGTTATATCTGCACTTGCAAAGCAGCACAGAAAACTTGGGAGCATCTCGAAAACCACAAGCTCGACACGGTGGCGGGACATCTGCGATTCGATTTCTATCATCACAACGCGCTTGAGGATGCCTTAGCCTGTGCCCATGTCCTCATCGCGGTCGAGCGCGAGAAGAATGCCTTCACACCGGAGGCCTTGGGCGCCACGCTCGGCATACGAATTGGCTCCCTCACCCCCTGCGGGTATTCACCTTGCAGCGTGCGGAGAAACTACAGACAGTAACACGAGGCTTTTTTCGAGAAACCATTGAAACGAGAAGAAATACAGACAGTAACACGAGGTTTTTTCGAAAATTCATGAAATGAGAAGGAATCAAAAGATGAAAATTTTGCATGTTACGTACACCGTTAAGGACAAGAAGAGAGAAGAGTTCTTTCGAAAAATCGTTGATACGGGCATTGCCTCACGCTCGAGAGCGGATGAGGGATGCCTTGCCTTTGACTACTATTTCCCGGTCGGAAACGATAACGAGCTCTTTCTGGTCGAGATCTGGAGAACGCCTGGGGACGCTGAGAGCCATATGCAGTCGGCGCATTTCGGGGAACTGCAGGAGCTGAAGAAGGTGTATGTGACGAACGTGAGGTTCGAGAAGTTTCAAGAGGTAATCGAGGCATGAAGAATAAAATGGCCAGATATGCGCGGTGATTATCTTGTTTTCTGCGACCTCATGCCGCACTTCCGATGGGTATTTTCAAAGAAACAACAAAAAATATGATAATCCGCTCATTTATATACGGGCACTCCGGCTCGAAAATCCATGTGCTCAAAAACATCCGCCTCGAAGGCATCCCGTTTTGATGAACCACATGTGGATTATTAAGGGAGTAGATATTTGCACCAAATCAAAAAACAAAACATTCTGACAATGACCGACATGAGGCGTAGGATTTTTGCAGCAGATAAAAAACAAGATATTTTGACAAAAAGCGCTGTGAGTGCTAAAGTTCTTATGGCCTTTTCAAAGCAAATAAAGGGAATGTTATCATGAAATGCGGGGTTAAATATGCCAAATTGGGCAAAAAAATTCTTCTTGTATCACCTCAAATCCTATACATAGCCATCCCAAACGTCTTTATTATAGTTGTATTGATTATTATGACGGCAAGTCCAAGTTCTTCTGAGACTAAACTGGTGGATTTGTTTAGTCTGGCAAATCCGGGGATGTCTTCTGGTATTCCCGGAGAAGCAATCGGAGGGGTGATCAGTCCGCTCAGCCAAACGCTCGTGGGTGTTAGGAACGTTTTTGCTGTTGTATACGCGTTCGTTCTTCTGCTGAATTGTATTATGTCGTATTTCGTTGTTTCAAAGTTTAAGAAGGCATCCTCTTGTCTTCTTATGAATATGCTCTCTGTACTTGGAGTCTTGCCCTTTCAGATTTTGTTTTTTGATAAGTGCTTCATTTGTTGCCGCTGGAGCCCTCATTTTATTAGTTCTTTTTGGAGTTTTTGGAGCGCTTCTATTGGTAGGGATATTCTTTCTTATGTTGCTTGCAGGGATGGGGCAGATGATCTTTGGATGGGTTATACTTGTTAATTTCGTCATTTCAATCCCGACTGTTTTCTATGCTTTTTTCGGGATGTATCGTGCGAGAAGAGAGGGTTTGCTATCTCCGGGAAAGACGATGTGTCTGTCGATACTTACAATTATTCCGGTAGTCAACATCGTAGCCGTGGTTATTGCAATGGTCATCGTGTCGAAGAATGCCAAGAAAATGTCTCTGCCGAGAATCGGATAAAGCAGGCAGGAATCATAAGCTAACGGAAATAAAGCAAATCGAGACGGCGTAGATTATCTAAATATTCTTATCCCTCCAATGCCGGGGAGTCGAAGGACATGCCAATCAGGACTGTCTGCCCGTCTTTTTCGATAAGCTGCATATTCATCTTGACCGGGGTGGGGTCTTTCTCATAGGTTGCTTCGTAGTTGACGACGAGGATGGTCTGATCCATCTGTGTGATCTTGGATGTGAGCTTGACGGTTTTGCTCTGAAGTACGCCAAGGTTCTCGTCAAAATTTTCGGCGAAGTCGGCAAAGGCATCTTCTGTCATGGCGGCCTTCATTTCGTCGCTAAAGTCGCTCGAAAAGATGGTATAGTCCTTCTCGCTGATTCCCTGTAAAACATTGTCGGTCACGGCATTTGCTTTTGCGAGCTCGGCATCGGAGAGCGTTTGGTTGCCGCAGCCAAGTACGGTTAAGGATAGGACGATGAGCAGGGTAAGAAGAAGAGAGAATTTTTTTGCGATTTTCATATTCGGGGACCTCCTGTTATTGTTGATGCTCACATCTTATCGTCTGCCCTAAGGGGAGAGTCAAGCACATTTTCCCTTGAAAAAAACCGGATTTTGACCGATGATTGAGTGGTGTGAGAAAAGACATACATTTTATGCTCGAGGTTTCTATGCGCAACAAAGATTACCCCCTCTATGAGACGACTGTTTTTGAAGATTTTCGCATCATGACAGAAAACGTGGCGAACCGATGTCCGGATAAGATGGCCTTTGCCTACAAGGCGAAGCCCACGGACAAAGATCTGATCAAGGTGACGTACGACGAGGCGCGTACGTATATTCGCAGTATCGGAACGGGCTTCATATCGTTGGGGTTGTCTGACAAGCATGTCGCGCTCATCGGCGAGAGCTCTGTGGACTGGATTTGCTCGTATTTCGCACTGATGTCGATCGGCAGCGTCGTCGTTCCGGTTGATAAGGACCTACCCGCAGCTGACATGGCCGATATCTTGCGTGCGGCGGAATGTGAGTATCTCATTTTCAGCTCATCTGCTCAGGCTCGTATCCTCGAGGCGGCTTCTTCTGTCCCGACACTCAAGACGAAGATCTGTATGGGTGATAAAGATACGACTAGCGCTACTCCTATCCGTGACGTCGCGAAAATGGGTGCCGAGCTCTACGACGCCGGCGACCGTTCCTATTATGATTACCCGATTGACACAGACCGCCTGGCGACGATCGTCTTTACATCCGGCACGACCGGAAAGGGCAAGGGCGTCATGCTCTCTCAGAAAAACATCGTACTCGACATGACAAACGGCATGTACTACTTTTCGCTGACACCGCGGACAATCAACTTCCTTCCTCCGCATCACACCTTTGGCTCGACCGTCAACTTCGTTGGGCATTTTGCGCAGGGCGTGCCGGTATATCTGTCTTCGGGCCTTCGATATATTGCGCAGGAGATCAAGGAGTATAAGCCGACGCATCTTGTATTGGTCCCTCTTTTTCTCGAAAAACTATACGCGAAGATCTGGTCCGGGGCGGAAGCGTCCGGCAAGGCAAAGCTTTTGCGGCGCATGATGAAGATCAGCAACGCATTGCGAAAAGTGGGCATCGACCTGCGGCGGAAGCTTTTCGCGAGTGTCTTAGAGCCGCTTGGAGGGGAGCTGGAGATGGTGATCTGCGGGGGCGCGGCCCTGAAGCAAGATATCATCGACACGTTTGATGCGATTGGCATTACGGTTTTGAATGGCTACGGGATAACGGAGTGTGCACCTCTCGTGTCATGCAACCGCAATCTGTACCAGAAGAAGGGCAGTGTCGGAAAGCCGATTATGCATGAGAAGATCAAGATCAAGGATCCTAACGAAGACGGTGAGGGCGAGATCTGCGTTAAAGGACCGAACGTCATGCTCGGATACTATAAAGATCCGGAGGCGACGGCGGAAGCATTTGACGAAGAAGGGTATTTTATGACCGGTGACCTCGGCAAGATTGACGAGCAAGGCTGGCTCTATATCACGGGGAGACTAAAGAACCTGATCATCTTGAGTAACGGAAAGAATGTTTATCCCGAGGAAATCGAACTCAAGGTTTCGAAGATCCGGGGTGTTGAGGAAGTCGTCGTTTACGAGGGCGAGAGCCGATCAAACAAAGAGAAGGAGACAATCGTCGCGGAGATTTTCCCGAACGAAGAACTGCTTAAGGCTGACGGCATTGAGGACCTCGAGAGCTATTTCGATCAGCAGGTGAAGGAGATCAACAAGGAAATGGTCCCCTATAAGATGATTGGCCAGGTCAAGATCAGACAGGAAGAATTCATCAAGAACACCTCAAAGAAGATCGTTCGTTTCCGGATCGATAAGTCGATTGAATAATTGCGAGGGCTGATGAGATAGCCTTCTTCAAGCTAAGCACCCCCAATTGCATCCATAACCACACATTCTAGCCGCATAGGTATACATTTCCTCCGTCCGCTCCGGCGCGAGGCTTTCATCCTCGATGCACCGACGAAACGGAACGCGGACAGCAATTTCGTCGGGGCGCCGGCTCTCCGGTGCGAGGCGTAGAATGTTTGTTTTAATGAAGTATTAATAAGCACCAAATATATTAGATCGCCACACTTCGTTTCTGGACAGCCTATTTAATCGGACCACGGCACGTTTGAGTAGGTGCGCCGGTTGCCCGGCGCGAAAATACGGCCTAGATCCGAGATTCGGCCGTTCCAGGCCGTAAAATATCGCTCCCAACCCGTCCGCCGGCACGAAA
>CAZOFY010000099.1:0-5103 GCA_964579245.1 uncultured Mageeibacillus sp. | reverse complement strand
GTCGAATGACCCTCGCGGTCGCGAGCGCAATCATAGAGTTTCCGCTCGCCAAGCACAACGCAGTCGAATGACCCCCGCGGTCGCGAGCATAATCTCGATGCAGAAATGGATGCGTCCTGCTTTGTCTCTTGGAGTAAGGTTGTTGCTCGATTCTGATCAGAAATCCGGATTTTCGATTGTACGGAACATCCCGCCCTCAATCTCGAAAATATCGTCGATCGGAATTTTTCTCGCATCGGAGATGAGCACGGTCCGGGCATACATGTCGATTTTCTTCACGCTGCCTGAGATCGTGATGTACTCGCCGCCGGACTTCTTGTGGTCCGGCTGAAAATAGGTAATCGTGACTGCCGGTTCCTCGTCCAGTCGTTCTTGTATCCAGCACAGCCTCTCATTCAACGCCGCCTTGCCATACTCATCCAGTTCAACTCTTCGATCTGTTAACCGCGCCGTTTCCGAAATGGAAGCATCGTAGCCGGTAAGGGCGGCGAAGGGGGAGAATTGTGCCGCGCGGTCGCGAGCGGACATGCGCGGCCGGGAAGCGGAGGTGTGGTGTGGTAAATCGATCATGTCGTCGTAGGGATTCGTCGTTTCTTGCGGCCGACGAGCCGGCTGTTGCGGGTTGCGGGTCGCTCCGTCTTCGAAAGTCATGCCTTATGTCCTCCGATCTGCCGATTGCGAGAAGGGGTCGTTGCGCCTTCTTCCAGATTCATCCCTTTTAGTACAGCGTTCTTTCCGTGCTTTTTCTTAATCTGAATCACGGCCTCCTGAATCTTTTTTTCGCGTGCCAGAGCGGCTTCTTCCTCTTTTGTTTTTTCGTTGCGAGCATCATAATCCGTAAACATATCAAGCTGCTCGTAGGATTCATTTGTCCTAACAGATCCCGCATCCACCACATGATTTGCCGTGACATTGATTCTTCGGACCAGAAGATTTCGATCTGCGATCCGGTCAAACAAGTCCGTGACGGTATCCATGATCCGTTTCGTGGAGGATGTCTGACGACCTACGTTTGCGGTGCCGTGAGCGTGTTTGGGAACTTTTCGACCGTAATGATCGATGGTCACATCGCCTTGATAAGACTCGCTTATGTCGGGATTCGTGAGGTTTTCAATATCATATCCGATCGTCAAGACGATCTGGTCGGTCACAAGACCCTTATCCACTAGATCAAGGACGAGGAGGTCGGTCATTTCCCGCACTATCAATTTGGCCTTATCAAACGTGTAGGGGTGTGTCAGCACCTGCCCCGAACTGATACTGTTTGAGCCCGGCTTATACGCTTTGACATCGGCGATTGTGCAGGGTTCCCAGCCCCACGCATGATCGATCAAAAGCTCCGCATTGATTCCGAAAAGCTTATATAGTAAATCCTCGTTATAATACTCACCGGGTTTTCCGATCGAGCATCTTGCTATATCGCCCATGGTAAACATGCCGTTGTCTTCGAGCTTCCTGGTGTAACCGCGCCCGACGCGCCAGAAATCCGTCAGCGGGCGGTGCGTCCAGAGCAGCCGGCGATAGCTTGTCTCGTCCAGCTCGGCAATGCGAACGCCGTCTTGATCCGGTTTGATATGCTTTGCCTGAATATCCATCGCAATTTTCGCCAGATAGAGATTTGTTCCAATGCCGGCCGTGGCCGTAACGCCGGTTGCCTTGAGGACCTCCTGAATCATCACCATCGTCATCTCGCGTGGAGTAAGATGATTCGTGTCCAGGTAATTCGTAACGTCTATGAAGACTTCGTCAATCGAATAGACATGAATATCTTGAGGGGCGACGTATTTCAGATAAATGTTGTAAATTCTCGTGCTGTACTCCATATACAGAGCCATCTGCGGCGGCGCAACAATATAGGAGACCGCCAGTGCAGGCGAGGTTCTTAACACGTCCTCATCATGGGACTCCCCCGTGAAGACACGACCCGGCGCTCGTTGTATGCGTTCTGCGTTTACTTCCCTGATCTTCTGAACGGCTTCAAACAGCCTGGCCCGGCCGGAGATTCCGTATGCCTTGAGCGACGGCGAGACTGCCAGACAAATGGTCTTCTCCGTGCGGCTTGGGTCCGCGACGACGAGGTTTGTCCGCATCGGGTCAAGACCTCGTTCCATACATTCAACGGAAGCATAGAAGGACTTTAGATCGATTGCAATATACGAACGGGGTTTCTCTGTCACGTCATTTCACCTTGTGTTTGCAGCGGCGCGGAGTCTTTTCCTTACTAATTTTACACCCGAAAAGATTATCCTCAAAGCTCCGGATTCCTATCGAGGAGACGGATGACTCGAACTGTCTTTTCGCGAGTAAGGATTACAGCGACCAGTATGGCTGGCCCTTATTCCCAAAGATAAGAAGTCATGGACAAGGATCCCAGCTCACAGGACCGATTGAAGGTCGTTACGGAGTCCTTCTCATCCGTCGCGCCAAGTGCATACAGCAAAGGGAAAAAATGATCCGGTGTCGGTACGGCGAGCCTCGCAGTGCCGCTTGTCTCATAATCATGTAAAATATCATCGTGCTTTCCGGCTAGGATGCGTTCATAGATCCAATTGTCAAACTCCTGAGCCCAATCAAATCCTTTTCCGGTCATACCCCAATCCACTTGTCGCAGATTGTGGACAATATTGCCGGATCCCAAGATCAGAACACCCTGCTCGCGCAGAGCGCTCAACTCCTTTCCGATCTGATAATGCGTCCCGGGAGGCGCTGCCGCGTCGATACTGATCTGGAAAACCGGTACGTCTCTCTTGGGGTAAATATGAACCAACACCGACCAGGTGCCGTGGTCTATGCCCCATGAATGATCGAAAACCGTCTCTCTTGAGATCAAATCCCCGACGGCCGTCGCAATCGTCGGCGAGCCCGGTGTGTTATAAGTGATCTCATATAGCTCTTGCGGAAATCCATACATATCGTATATGGTTTGGGGATTCTCTTCGTTCATGATCCGGGTTCCCCTGGTGTACCAGTGTGCGGAGACAGAAAGGATTGCCGCGGGTCGCGGAATACGTTCGCCCAATTCTCGCCATGCTCGCGTGTATTGGTTATCCTCAATGGCATTCATCGGAGACCCGTGACCTACGAAAAGAACCGGCATCTTCATCATCTTTCTCCCCTTTCTATATTGCGATTCTTGATCAACGATCGTAATAACTTTTATACCCGAAAGGTGATAATTTCATCGCATTTCATTCATTTACACCTTTTCGGGTACAATCACAACTGCAAGCCGCTCTCATTCTGACCTAAGAAAAGCGGCACGCGGCTTTCACACCGCCTTGTCAGCATGCAAATGCTCTCTCTTCCCGAAAAGCCTCTCCCCCTCGAAATCGAGCTCGATCATATAGGGCATCCAATCCATGAAGCGAAAAAAGTCCTCACAACCGAAGTTTGAATCGTAATGCTGCAAAATCGCGCCCAAAGCCATGCCGTGGGTCCCGACGACGACCGATACATCCTCGCCCGCCCCCTCGTACTCCCTCAGGATTTCTGTCAACGCCGCTATATTCCTTGCCTCAAGCATCGCAAGAGATTCTCCCTCCTCCTTGTGATACGAAAAATCCTCCCACCATTTTCGAAAAGCATCGCGATGCCCGGAAGGTCCGTTCACTATCTCCCGGAATCGCTCGTCCGTCTGAATTTTTGTGTTGAAAAACAAGGCAGCCCCCTCAATTGTCTCGATCGCACGTCGATATGGACTGCTGTAAAATGCGTCGATTCTCTTTTGCGACAGAAATCGTGTCACAATTTCGGCATCGGATCTACCCTCTGTAGTCAACGGTCGGGTCCTCTCATCCACCCATTCACGTTGCGGCTGAGCGTGCCTGACAAAATACACGCGGATCATCTTCTACCTCCTTGTCCGGTTCTGCAAAAAATTCTCGGCACTTATCGCGACAGATTTTCGTGGACAGTTTGTTTGCGCTTCGGCAAAACGGATCATCGCGGCCTGATTCCTGGACTGATCATAGTATTTTTCGAAGCACTCGATCACATCCCCGCATGCGATATAATTGCACTCCGGCGAAGGTTCTCCATCATGAAGGTAAATAATCCCGGGGACTTCCAGTAATCTCCCGGTGATATCGATCTCCCACTCCGGCCGCGCCAGCACGATCTTCCATGCGTTCCCGATGACATTCGCCGCCGTGATCATCTGCGGATCACGGATCAGAGCGAAATAGTCCCGGTAGATCGGCAAGAACTTATTCTCCCGGTCAACTGCGGCTAGATTGGCGAGGGTCAGGATTGCGTCCCATTTGATGAAACTGTTCGGTTGACGAAGCCAGAAGACGATCTCCTCGAAGTAAGGATAGATGAGCTCCGCGTTCTGCTCACTGATCTTGCGGACGACCTTAGAGCACGCGTATTTGACGCTGGAAGTCTCTGTCCGGACGATCTCAAAAAGGACGGGGAAAATACTGGTGTCATCTGTGACTTCGACAATGAATTCATCAAGATCCGGCTTTTCCTTCAAATGATCGATGAGAATATTCTTTTCCACAAGAACACCACCTTTCGAAAAGAGCCCGCTCTAATTATTATATACCCTCTCGACTTACGCTTCGAAATCGAGCTCATCTCTCCGGGAAAATATTCGTCCGATTTTCCCGCTCTGACGAGATAGATAAATCCTTCCTTGTGATAGCCAAGTTTCTCGTAATTATGTATTTTCGAATCTCCACACCAAACCTCACTGAACATGATTCTCCTCGAATCCATTACAAAAGAACGTCAGTATTTATACAATGCTGGCGTTTTATTTTGCACATGGTAACCGTCAGAACACCTTGCTAACAAGGCATTCTGGCGGCTTTTTAATTGTCTGCCATTTGTCGAGTGCGGACAAAAATGTCCGCCTGCTGAGCACATACCTAGATTACGTCTTGCACTCTGCAAACGGAAACCCGGGGTACGAATAACGGATATGAAAGTGTTTCTGCGAAGACAGGACACTACGTTCACCGTGTTCTATGAGGCATTAGTGCTTGTGCCGACGGAGTTGCCTGTCCATAGATTGCCGGATATACTTGTCAACGACATTCTATCAGAAAGGCGAAAGCCCCGGGTGTTGTAGTCCTGTTACTAGCAGGACATCCCGAG
>CAZOFY010000098.1:0-5234 GCA_964579245.1 uncultured Mageeibacillus sp. | reverse complement strand
TCCGATGTGTAGGAACCGGGCTCAATCCCATAGCCGGCGCACAGATTTTTCCACTCCTGCGAATTCGCAAAACCGGAGAAAACATACTTACGGGAAGCGCCGGATTCCAGAGCGGAGAGCCATGTCTTCATGCCGCCGGTATCCGGATTTCGGTCAAAAAAGGTATTGTAAAGCAATGTAACAAATTCCTCGTTCGTCAGATTCCTTTTCGTCAGTTCGGGGCTGAAGAAAAATCCGTAGGCCGCGTCTGAGCCGGAGATTGTTTTTTCGTTAAGCTGCTTGACCCAATTCAACAAACCGGTCGAGTCCGGTTCGCGTTGAAGCACCTTCTTATACAGACGATACACGAAGCTTCCCACGACTTTGCTCGTATCTAATTCTACTTTTACATTCTTTTCTGTGTAAATTTGAATATAAGCGGCGTTGTTTATTTGATAAGTGGTGGCCGGTACCAAGTAGCAACCGGTTCCCAGTATGTCCTTTATATCCGCACCAATATTGATATCCTCGTACATGACCGCGCCAAAACCTTCTTCAGAACACGAGAAGGATCCACCGTATATTTTTAATGGATTCTGGACGTGGTTTTCAGGTGCAAGTATATCGTAATTGTGGCAATAGACCGCTTCAAGATATCCACTAAAATTTCCACCGATAATGCTTGCAGAGCTCATCCCGGCAAAAATATCAACAGATTCAAAGAATAACATCTCACTTATGTTATTTGCTTCTCCGAAAACGCCCCCTTGAATCGATAATTTCCCTTCATAACCATAGACACTGCTGGAACTGCTTGTATATTTTCCCGACTTGATGGTAAGACTTCCTCCATCAGCAGCAAGACAATATGGAGCGTAGAAAACATTTTTGTCGACTTCTAGAACGCTGCTTCTGATACCGCCCGAATTGTTTCCACTTGAGTCAATAGTCGTTACATTGCCATCCACAATAGTAAAGCCCACCAAGCCTTTACATGCGTAGCCATTGAAGTCAATCGTCAATTCCGGCATATAAAATGCAAGGTCAAGAGGCTTATCCTCAGGATACTGTATATCTTTGAGCAGTCGAATCTCTGTATCCGATATTTTGGAGACGTTTGAAGCTCCAAACTCTTGTACGAGTTCGTCCACACTGTGAATCTCACGCTTATCCCAAGGCGGATATGCATTACTAGTGAAAGGTTTATTCTCTCTCGCGATGATCTGACCGGATGCATTCAACTCATATGAGATACATTCACCGTCACGCATGATGCCGACCACTGTTTCTTGTGTTGCGACCGGTTCCGTGACCTCTGTCTCCTCTGCATAGACCGGTGCGAAGGACAGACCTGATACAACCATTACCGCGGCAAGCAAAGTGACAAATCTTCCATTTCGTGCTTTCATAAATACCCTCCCTCTTAATACTCTTTTACTCTTCTTGCGAATACCCTCTTGTTATCATTTCCCCATACGCAAGACATACAAACACGAGTGTATGTCCCTGCTCGAAAAAGGATACCCCCCACTTTTTCATTTCCAAATTATGGAGCTTTTGAATGTCTCGGTGCGAAAAAGGATACCACCCTAAACATTTCTTGATTTATGTCCAAGTTACAGTATTTTCGGGCATTATGCAATACGTTCAACTTTTTTTTCGAGGTAAATCCTTCTTCCTTAGAAAACAGGGCTTTCCCGGTACCTTTAGTATTGATTTCAGCAAAGAAAACGGCTCAAACCGTCTCCTGAATCATGTTTGGCTGCGAGGCCTGAGTCTCCTGCATTACGCTTAAGTCCGAGAACTACGTTAATTGATTATTTCGGTGCGGCGGAGCCGCTGTGTTTACGAATTGAGGACCACGATGTTCATGAAATAGGACCAGTATGTTAACGAGCAGAGCCACCGGCCGATAGCCGATGACCCTAACTTATTCATTCACAGAGGAACGGCTATTTGCTTCGAATTACTTGTAGCTTGCGTATGAAATCTTCTCCTTCCATGACGATCCTTCCGACAATCTAGCAGTATTAAGATGGTCAAGATACACATATTCTAAATCCAAATTATTGTCGAAAATTCAATCCAATTTCGACAATTACTGACAATATATGACAATCAGATCCAAACGACTAGCAACATGGCTCATCATAATCGAAAAACCTACTCAATCGGCAGTTGAGCGTGTTTTGGTAGGTGCGCCGGCTTCCCAGCGCGGGTTTTTTGTCATTGACAAGCCTACCAAATCGGCAGTTGAGCACATTTTGGTAGGTGCGCCGGCTTCCCGGCGCAGGTTTTTTGTCATTGACAAGCCTACCAAATCGGCAGTTGAGCACATTTTGGTAGGTGCGCCGGCTTCCCGGCGCAGGTTTTTTGTCATTGACAAGCCTACCAAATCGGCAGTTGAGCGTGTTTGGGTAGGTGCGTCGGCTTCCCGGCGCAGGTTTTATGTCATTGACAAGCATACTAAATCGGCAGTTGAGCACATTTTGGTAGGTGTGCCGGCTTCCCAGCGCAGGTTTTTTGTCATTGACAAGTATACTAAATCGGCAGTTGAGCGCATTTTGGTAGGTGCGCCGGCTTCCCGGCGCGCGTTCGAATTCGCTGATGCACCGACGAAATGGGCGCCTGACTGGGTTTTCGTCGGTGCGCCGGCTTCCCGGCGCGCGTTCGAATTCGCTGATGCACCGACGAAATGGGCCGCCGTATGGGTTTTCGTCGGTGCGCCGGCTTCCCGGCGCGCGTTGATTATTGCTGATGCACAACGGGGCCTTCGCTTGTAAATACTTGATCACTATCTTATACTTAAGCCTTGAGTATGCCTAAGCTTGTTGGCATTGTTCAATTATTTCAGTCGTGTATATTGTCCCAAAAACGTATACCGGCTCTTTCTTTTTTTTAGCCAGAGTAATCTGACGTGCATTGTAACGGGAAGGAATCGGGGCGTGGGGGCTTTTTTGAAAAAAAAGAGATGTGTTTTCGTTGTTTTTGGAATACTTGTCCTGATACAATGTCTGGTCCTGCGCTTTTCGCCGTCTTCATCGTGGCTGGGCTGGGCCTCTGTTGAATTGACGGTTGACTATTCCTATGGCTTCATCCGAAGAGGCTTCATGGGTTCCTTCGTAAAGCTCATTTCTCAAGCTCTCTGTGTCGATGGATTATCGGTTATTCTCGTCACTCAATTTCTGGGGACGATCATTCTAGTTGTCATGATGTTTATCTTTTTCAACTTGTTACTAAAGAAAACCGATCATGTTTCTGCAATCATGATGATTCTTCTTTTTATCGTTATAGGGGCAATGGGTTTTTATTTTTCTGACTGGGGCGAACTGGACATATATATGATACCCATTACGCTCGTTGCCAGCATGCTGATCATTAAAGATAAGCATTTATGGCTGATCCCTTTTCTGTCTGCTATTTGTGTCTTGATTCACGAGGGGTTTGTCCTGATGTTTTTTGGCATCATCCTGGCGTTGTTATTATATCGGGCGGGCGTTGAAACCGACACGACAAAGAGAAAGAATTACTGGCTGTGTCTCTTCTCCACCGGCTTCATCGCATCAGCGCTGTTTGTGTATTTCTATTTCTTTTCCACAAAGATATCTAGAGACCATATCGACGAAATCCTGTTAAATGCCGAAAAAACTCTCAATTTCTCGTTTCAGGAGAATAGCTGGGCACTAAAGAACATGAAATATATTTTTGCCGGATTCGGTCTGCCGAATAATCCGATGCTGATAAACGGATTACCTACCAATTACTTCTTTCTGCATATGCTGGCCGTTTTGATGAATCTGCTCGTCTGTCTGCCGGTCATCCTTACCCTGATCGACTTCTGGAAAACGGTAATTCAAAGTAGCACGGACAGGAGAAAGAAGGTGTTTATTACTCTGTGCGTCTCTCTTCAGTTGCTGACGATTCCATTGGTACTGATTCATACAGATCAGGCAAGATGGTTCTATGATTTTGTCTACTTCAATTTTATACTGATTGCTTCCGTCATATGCATCGGGGACAAAGAGTTCTCCCTTGCCGCTGAGAAGTGCTTTGCGCCGTCCATCGTCAAAGGTGCACTCTTTGTTTTTTACTTCGTTTTTTTCTTGAGCCCAGATTCACAGCTCATAAACAATTATTACAGTATGGTCCTGAACCGGCTGTTCTCCTTCATTGCCAATAGCTTCTAGACCATGCTCTAGCGAAGCAGACACTCAATCATTTGGACTTCCAAACTTGCTTTTCCCAATGTAAAATAGGTTCAGGTTTTCAGCATTGAGTGTTGTATCATCTGGCATGCATAGAGAAGGAGGATGGAGCCGGGGTCATGAAAGCATTTCTGAAAAACAAGAAACTAGTTTTACTCTTCTTTGGCGCGATTGTATTGATACAATATCTGATTATGGGCCATTCCCCGTTTTTAAGAATTCCGGGTTGGCCGTCTCAGGAATTAACGATCAGCTATCCCTATGGGTTCGTCAGAAGAGGACTCATGGGTTCATTGGTTGCGATTATGTCGCAACTTTTTCATGTCGAATTATTTACGATGATCCTATTTGTACAGTTGTTGGGAACCGCCGTTTTTGTCGGATTGCTGTTCTTCTTTTTCTATTTGGTTATGAAGGAGAGTGATAACACATCTGTCGTTATAATGATTCTTCTCTTTCTGGCTATGGGGGGCATCGGTTTTTATTTTGCTGACTGGGGCGAAATGGACATCTTTATGCTATCCGTTACTATCATAGCCTGCATGTTGATCATTAAAGATAAATACGTTTGGCTCATCCCTTTTCTGGCAGCTGTTTGTGTCATGATTCATGAGGGGTACGTCTTGATGTATTTGGGCATCATCCTGGCGTTGTTACTATATCGGGTTACCGTAGAAACAGACGAGCGCAAGAAGAAGAAGTACTGGCTGTGTCTCTTCTCGACCGGACTGATCGCCGCTGTCTTGTTCATATATTTCTACTTTTTCTCTGTGTCGGTTTCCAAAAATCATATTGATGAAATCATTGTGAACAGCGAAATCTTCTTACAATCACAAGTCTATACACGGAATCTGAAATACATATATGAGGGAACTGCTCTTCCGAATTGTGCGATGTGGGTGGACGGAGCACCGACGCCGAACTTCTTCATTCGTATGTTTGCTGTAGTGCTGAATATACTCGTCTGTCTGCCGGTCATATCGATTATTGTCGACTTCTGGAAAATGGTGTTAAAGAACTACGCTGATAGTAAGAAAACGAGGTTAATCA
>CAZOFY010000097.1:0-5256 GCA_964579245.1 uncultured Mageeibacillus sp. | reverse complement strand
TCCATCTCATAAGTGCCGGGTGCACAGTCAATCATAATCGGCGTGGCGCCGACGTGGCAGATGATGCTGCAGGAAGCGGTATAGGTGTATGCAGGAACGATGACCTCATCGCCCGGTCCGATACCGAGAAGAATTAGTGTGAGCTCCGCGGCCGCGGTCTGCGAGCTGAGGCAAGCGGCCTTCTTCGTATGACAATACGTCGCAAGACGGCGCTCGAATTCCTTGGTCCTAGGGCCGGTGGTGATCCAGCCGGATCGCAAGGTCTCTACGACCTGAGCGATCTCGAATTCTCCGATGTCCGGTGGGGAAAATGGAATGATCATGTTTTTCGCCTCTTGTTCTTTACTTTATCTTCCATGTCAGCTTGTGTCTTGTTCCTATTTGTTAAGAGCTTGTTTGGGTATTTTTAACATGCCTTCGGCAAGGAATACCCTATTTTCTAGGTCTTCCCTGCCTTCTTCTTGTCTGTAAGCTTCGCTTTCTTAGGACACGCGCGAGGGCGATGATCCGGTCGGGCGGGCTGTTGTCTTGCCTTGGCATCCGGAGGATTGGATCCTCTTGCTGCGGCGGGCTGTTGTCTTTATGACGAGCCGTTCCCTTGCGGGGCGGCGGTGTCAACTTTGTTCTGATGGCCTCCCTTGTGGAGGCTTTATCGCTGCCCTTGCGGAGCGAACCTTTTTACGACACTTTCTCCACTCTCTGGTTCTCTTGTTCAACAGCCTCGACGAACTCGACGCTGATCGAGACGGTTCGTTTTTGACCGGCGAAGGGGAATTCGATGAGGGCGCGTTGTTTGTGACGGTCGAGCTTCTTGACGATGCCGTTGATGTCGGCTAAGGGGCCGTCGATGATGCGGACCTCGCGATTTTCTGCGATGGTGACGCGGGAGGGCTCGATGCGGCCGTGGTGCTTGCGGATCCATGCGGCATAACCGGCGTCTTCGCCGGTGAGCTCGCGGGTGGTGTCCTTTTCGCCTAAGAGGCGGAAGAGGTTATCAATGCGGGCGCAGATGCGCCCGGGGAGTTGGTCTTGTGTGTAGAGGAAGAGGTAGCCGGGCAGGATGGGGAGCTCGCGCTCGTGCCAGGTGCCGCATCGTTTTTCGCGAACAATCTTGACGGGGGCAATCGCTTCGACCTCGGGGAAGCGGATCATGATCTCGCGCGCAGCCTTGCGCTCGGAGCCGGAGCGACAGAATACGCAGTAGGATTTGGGTGCAACGTCTACTCTCATCTGTCTTCCACCCTCGCTCATTCGGGCTTCGACCGGAGACTTCTTGCGTCGGCCTGGGCCTGTTTTCGAGCGTTCTTCTTCGGCTCGACGCCGTAACCGTAGCCGTAGCCGTAGCCGTAACCGTAGGCGCTGTTGCGCTTGCTGACGTTGTTCATGACCGATCCGATGATGTTGGCGTTGGCGCGCTTCAGGGTCGTGTAGGCGTTCTTCACGGCCTTCGCCGGGGTCTTGCCGCTGTTGATGACGATAACGACACCATCGACGAGCGGGGAAATGACCTGTGAGTCGGGGATCAGGAGAACGGGGGGCGTGTCAATGATGACGTAATCGTACTCCTCGCAGACCTCCTTCAGAAAAGTCTTAAAACGCATGGAGGAGACGAACTTCGTCGAGTTCATCGGCTTGCGGCCCGTGGTCAGCAGGGTAAGATTCGGGATCGTCGTCTTGAACAAAAAGTCGCGCCAATCGGCATTCTGCGTGATAATCTCGTTCAGGCCGCGCACGTTCGGCGCGTTGAAGAGGATATGCAGCGACGCGTTTCTCAAGTCGGCGTCGATGAGGAGAGTCTTCTTGCCGGATGCGGCCATCGCGGCGGCCGTGTTGGCCGAGATCGTTGTCTTGCCCTCGTTCGGCAGGGTCGATGTGACCATGATGCAGAGCTTGCTCTTATCGTCGAAGGAAAAATCGATATTCGTCTTGATCTTACCGAAAATCGCGCTGATCGCGAGATCGGTCTTATTGAAGTTGGTATCGGTATTGGTTGTATTCTTACTGTGCGCCTTCATATTCATGCCTCCCTCAGCTTCCTGCGATCTTCGGGACCGCACCTAGTACGGGTATCCCGAGAAGCTCCTCGGCCTGTTCCTCGGTCTTGACCGAACGATCAAGATACTCGAGCAGGAAGGCGAGGGCAATACCGGCGGCAAGGCCGACCAGCGCGCCGAGAAGAACGTTGCGCACGCGGTTCGGCTCGATGGGGGCCAGCGGGAGCGGCGCGGGATCGATAATCTGGACATTGTCCATCTTCATGATCTCCTTGACTTCCGCCTGGAAAACCTCCGTGAGGGTGTTGGTGATGTTCTGCGCCAGGACGGGGTCCTGATCCTTGACCGAGATATGGATGATCTCCGTGTTGTCGACGGAGGAGACCGAGATCTTCGAGCTCAGCTGGGCCGTCGTCATGCGAAGATCGAGCTTGCTGATGACCTGGTCGAGCACACGATTCGTCTTACAGATAATCGTATAGGAATTCACGAGCTTGACGTTCAGCGTATAGTCGTTATAGGTCAGTTGCTGCTGTGCCGTATCGCCCTCCTTCGTACTGCTGACGATGACCGAGGAGGATGCCTGATAAATATCGTCCATGAACTGCCACGATACGATGGCGACGCCGATGGCGGCTGCGATGCCCAAGGCCAATATGAGGACCAATCGCTTCAACAGAAGCTGAAAGATCTGGTCAAGCGTGAATTCTGTTTCCATTCTTGTCCTCCCGACTATGCCGTGCCCGGCAGCTTTTCATAAGAAAACACTGGCATATGTAATAATATACACAAGTCAATGTTACGATACAAGGATAGCTCGAATCTCAAGTCCCTTTCTCATTGGCGGAGCTTGCATCTCTTGCCGCGCTCCGGGCCGAAATTCCCTATAGATTCGGCTTCTCCTCGACTGTACATTGCCCTCGGTTCGTTCGCGATTTGTCTTCGGTTCGTTCGCGATTTGTCTTGTGTTCGACTACGACTTGTCTTCGGTGCGTTCTTATCCCTCGTCCGGTCCGATGGGAAAAGAGACCATCGCAGGTTCCTTCCCTCCTGTCGGCGCGGCGTCCTTCTTTTCGCAGAAGTCCTCCCCGCAAAGAGGGCGGTATGTACGAAGGACGCTCTTGATGCACTGCTTCATGTCCGTATCTGCGTACATCTGCTCCTTCAAGTAGGCAAGTGTCAGTTCAAATTCCGCCGGTGTCGGACTGGATGCCGTCCCGATCAGAATACCGCTCATCCCGGACTTTATAGCATTCTCCTCGTCAAGGAAAAGTTCCTCCACCAGTTTCTCGCCGGGTCGCAGGCCGGTGTACTCGATTGCGATATCGACGTCCGGCCGGTTGCCGGAGAGTCGGATCAACGTCCGTGCAATGTCGTCAATACGGACAGGCTCGCCCATGTCGAGAATATAGATCTCTCCCGACTTGCCGGCGACGCCAGCCTGCAGCACGAGGCGCGATGCCTCAGGAATCGTCATGAAGTAACGCGTCATATCCTTGTGCGTCACCGTAACGGGACCACCCTGTTCGATTTGCTGCTGGAAAATCGGGATCACACTGCCGTTCGAGCCCAGGACATTGCCGAACCGGACCGCGACAAAGCGCGTCTTGCTGAATGAATTCATATACTGGATCACGTGCTCGGCCAATCGCTTCGTCGCGCCCATCACGTTTGACGGGTGGACAGCCTTATCCGTCGAGATCAACACAAAACGCTTGACCCCATACCGATCCGCCGCCTGCGCCGTATGAAGCGTGCCGAACACATTATTCTTCACCGCCTCACGCGGATTATGTTCCATCAATGGGACATGCTTATGAGCCGCCGCATGGAAAACGTACGCCGGACGATACGTCGAGAAGATCTCATCCAGACGAGTCTCGTCACGCACCGAGCCGATCTCGAGGCAGAACTCCACATCCGGGAACATCTTATTGAATTCCATCTGCAAGATAAACGAGGAATTCTCATAAACATCGAAAATTACGATTCTTTTCGGGCCAAATCGTGCGATCTGCCGACAAAGTTCCGACCCGATCGAACCCGCTCCGCCCGTGACCAGAACCACGGATCCGCTCAAGGCCTCCCGGATTGTCGCCTGATCGATCTCAATCTCCGGCCTGGCGAGAAGGTCACTCATTTCCAGATTCCGGAGCTCAGACACGGCATTATCCGTCAGGAGCTCGCGCATACCGGGTACCGTCTTGACCGTACAATCCGTCTCCGCACAAATCGACAGGATACGTCGGCGCTCCTCCATCGAGGCAGAGGGCGCACAGAAAACGATGACATCGATATGATACAATTGGACCAATTCCTTGATATCGTTGCGGGAACCCGCAACGCGAACACCACGCAGGAGCTTGCCCCTGAGGGCAACGTTATCATCAACCATGACGACCGGCTTCAATCCGAGCGTCCTCTTCTCCTGCAGCTGACGCACCATCATCTCACCGGTCTCGCCGGCGCCGATGATGAGCGCACGCTTCGAATCCTCCTTGCCCACGCGAATCATATTTCGTATGATCCGGTACGAGAGGCGCATGAAGCCTGTGAAGAGAAAGACCAGCAGGCCGCCGGCGATATAAGACGAAGTAGGAAGGCTGAGCTGTGTGAAAAGCATCACCAGAAAAGATATCACCGTGGCGAGCGCGGAAGCAAAGGCCAGCTTGAAGAGCTCGTGAATGCCTGCCGTATTCCATAGACTCCCGTATAAAGAGAAGACCCAGAACACCAAGGCATAAATAATCGCGATCGGAATGATCGTGATGTAAAACGTCTTCAGCACGTCCTCAGGGATCCATCCACCGAAGCGCAAGAGCAAAGAAGAAAAATAGGCAACCGCAACCAGCAGGAAATCAGCTAGCACAAGGCCAACAATCTTCTGGGCCTTCTTCAGCTGTGTAATCCACGTAACATCCATCTCTTATCCCCATAAATCTCAAAAGAACATAACCAATCAAGATAATCTTACTTCCTACAGCGAAAGAGAACAATATCTTTTTTATTTCAATAGCGTAACATGTGAAAAAAGGGGGCCGTCTCAACACAACGCGCGCCAAAATATTGCCCGATAGACTTACCTATGCGGCGAAGATAAGCGGACGGGTCGGGCCGCCGGGTCGGGCGGATCGGATTTTACCGACTGGAGCAGCCGAATTGCGGATCCAGGCGGTATTTGCGCGACGGCGGAAGGCTCAGGAACTAGGATTTACCGCCTGGAGCAGGCGAAACTCGAGTTCAGGCGGTATTTGCGCGGCGG
>CAZOFY010000096.1:0-5314 GCA_964579245.1 uncultured Mageeibacillus sp. | reverse complement strand
TTCGAATGAATCGGTCCATTCCGATTGAAGGCGCCTTTGGCTTCATAAAAGTAGACAGCGGATTCCGAAGATTCCTGATGCGGGGAAAGAAAAACGTCCGAAAGGAATTCCTGCTGATGAGCATGGGTTAGAACATAAGTAAACTCCATGCAAAAATTCAGGGCATGGATGTGACCAGCTGCTTCACATGAAGGAAAGCGCCTGATTCCTGGTTGAAACAGCGAAGCAAAAGCGTATCTCTGAATTTCCTGCGCCCCAAACACATAGAATCCGCAATAAGTGAATAAGAACAGCCTTCAGCGACCCTTTTGAAAGCTCACCGGAGGTGGTTTCTCTTAAAATCACATGAAAAAGGGCCATTGCTACAGTGATTTTTCAATCGCTTTTGCAACAGCCCTAAATCAAATGATTCAATCCATATCCAGGTTATTCCTCTGCCTCCGTCGCCGTTCCGTACGAGAGGGCCTTCTCCAGATTCTTACGATACTCGGCGACCTCCTCGTCGCTCTTGTCCGCCAACTTGTAATGTTCGTCTTGCCTGCAAACCGAACCGTCGGCATTCACAATCACACTCATCTCCAATACCTCGCCACGGTAATAATCGACCTGATAGATGTGCTGATCCTCTTGTGTACAGGCGCCTGTCTTCGTGTAGAACTGTTCCATCTGGAGTACTAGGTCATCCATCAGCCAGTCCACTTCGTCCGACTCGTCTCGGAGGAGGTCGGATTTCTCTCCGGTCTCAACTTCCTCAAGAGCTATACGTGTAATGAGTGTCGGTCGTATCGTTGATAACTTTGCATTGCAGGAGGCAAGACACAAGACACATCCGATCAACGGTAGAAGCCATGCTCGCTTTTTCATAGTAACTCCTTTTTCTCTGCTATGTCTTGACACCTGTCTGTCCAACGTTCCTTATCCCATCAGATATTGGCCGTAACTCCGGAGAACATGATGACTGAATCATCCGTATCATAAATGCTGAAGAAGAACGGGCGATCTGCTGAGAAGACCTTTACGGTGCCCGGATCCTGAACAGCTGTCAATTTTATTACAACACCTGTTGCCGCTGCCGCTTCGGCGCCCTCTTCATCGATCTTGATGTATGTCTTGTGAATGATGTCAGAAATGACCAGGTCGACCGGTTCCGTTGTCATCGCGCTAAAATCAGCTCCGTCAAAGGCCAGCTTCATACCGAGATTCTTCATGGTATCTACCATGGATGTCTCGAAATCAAACTCAAACTTCGGGATCGAGACCTTCACCTTTTCCTCTGTGCTTGCTTCGATGATTGCCGAGAAACCGATATTCCGGACCTCTGAAAAAACTTCCTGCATCGTGTTTCCTTCCTTCGGAAGAATGAATGACATCGCCAGCGGTTTAGCCGATTCGTCCTCTATTCCCTTGAAAGGCAGTGCAATATATTGGAATGTCTCCCCTTCGTAGTAATCGATCGTAAGGGTAGCATTCATGAACGGTACCGTTGTCTCTCCGTCTGTTCCATGGAAAACTGTATCATGCGTGTCTTCGGCCTTGAAGGGCTGCGCCCACTTTCCCAAGAAGTACAACGTGTTCACAATGACTAGTCTGGTATCTGCGGACAACTCGTCTCCGACGAGCTCAGGGATCTTCCCGTTTGTATTCTCGTCCGTCCAACGGTTGATGTTCTTTGCGGCAACATCGCCGTGATCGATAAAGTCTTCTTCGAAGGCTCCTGCCATAAAGGACTTAGCCAGAATCTCCCGGAAATCCGGCTGGAGTCCGAAGTCTTTCTGTACAAAGATCGAATTTGCCGCATGTAAACCATTCTGGTTGGCACGCCACATCAGCTGCTTCGCACTTGCAAGAATCTCTTCATCTGAGAAGCCGCTCATGCAAAGTGATTTCAACATTTCCTCACGCGTCTCCCCCTTAGCTCCGCTTGCCGTCATCAACAAAGCCAGTTCGAGGCTCACCGGCGAGATCGTGAGGTTTTTGTCATTGTACAAATCCATCATGACGTCAAATGCGTATTGATTCATCCCGGATGCGACCGGATCGCTGATATCGCTTTTTTCCTGCGGAATCAGCTTGACCAGATAGGAGATTTCCTCGGACTGTACCGATTCCTTTGTATTTGTAGCTTCCGTCGCCGGTGTCGGATCCGTTGCCGGTTGACAACCGGCAAATATCGATATCATAAGCATGACCGCCAAAGCAAAAGAAAGCTTCTTTACTATATTTCTCTTCATAATTATTACCCCTTTCTGTACACAATTGTCTGACCGTCTCTTATTACGGTTCACTACTTAGACGATCAACAGGAAGGATTCGTTACAATTCACTCTTCTATAGAAAGTATACCATCAATATATCAACAAATTTTGTTTTCGTCGCACAAAAGAAACTGCCACTGAAAATCCTTTTCGAGCATGCTTGAGCCGGTTGTATTACAATGGAAAAACAATCCAAAGTAAAAGGATATAGATATGTTTGAGCTTTCTTGTCTTACAGGATGTCATTAAGAACGGCTGGCAGATCGGTCAGTCGACAGATCACCGCATCCGGGGCCGCCGCTTTTCCAAAACCGTAACCGGCGTAGATGAAAGGGATCCGAGCAAATCTGGCTGCCTTCTCGTCTCCCTCTGTATCGCCGATATAGACGCTTTTCTCGATAAGGTTTCTTTCAATAATCAGCCTGATATTTTCTCCCTTTGCCTTTTTCGTCCTTCCGGACATCTCTATGTCCTTGAAATAGCGACCTAATCGATGTGCCTCCAGAAAAGCATCCACATATCCGTCCTGACAATTGCTGACGATATATAAATCGTAGTTCTTTTTGAGTTCCCTTAGCGTCTCCTCTAATCCCTCATATAAGACCGCACCATTCTGCCGCAGAAATACAACTTCCTCTTCTGTGCATGCATCCATAATTCGCTTCTGATACTCGGATGATTTCTCCGGGAAAAGCATCCTGCCGATTTCCTCTGTGGTTTTTCCCATGAATTGCCCCATATCCTCCCGCACAAAACGAATGGAGCTGCCTTCTCTCGCAAATACCCGATTCCAAATCTGATATACTTGCTCGCTTGAATCCCATAGAGTCCCGTCCAAATCAAAAATAACTGCTTTTCTCATGCTTTTCTCCGATCAACTCAATAGCGGGTCTCGTTTGTATTCCTGCTTAGATCCAATGTTGCACTTCTCAGATTAATCCGAATTCTAACATCCGGCGCTTACCATGCAATTTGTATCCATTATGCCTCTTTTGGTACGGTTGATAAAGATGGCTGATGCCGTCATGTGATTTCTTGCATTCAGGAACACCGGAGCGGAAAAGAAGGGAATTCTCCCTTCCGGCTATGGTATACTTTTATAGATACGGATCAAACCACGCATGACCTGGTCCTGTTGATTTCGTAGTATGCCGATTCATTCTGGTGATGCAAGGTGCCTCTGTGAGAATATCCATCGAGAATATCCCTCCGGACGAGGAAGAAGAAATTGTCATCCGCTGCCATGAGATCAATGATGAGATCCTGGGGCTGATGAGACGGTTAAAAAGCAAAAGCGCCGTGTTGATCGGCTACGATGATACAGCAATATACCAGTTAAAACTCCCTGATGTGTATTACTTTGAAGCAGTCGACAACAAAGTTTTTATCTATTGCCGGGACAAGGTCTACGAATCCCGCCAGAAGCTTTATGAGATCGAACAGCTTTCAGGTAACAAGAAATTTTTCAGGGCATCAAAATCCATCGTCCTGAATATAACGAAAATCGCTTGCGTCAAGCCATCGATCAGTGGTCGGTTTGAGGCATCCATGGATAACGGGGAGACTGTTGTCGTTTCACGGCAATATGTTCCCGTATTAAAGGCCATGCTCGGTTTGTAGGGAGGGCAGCAACATGAAAACGAAAGAATTGTTCATGCAATTCATCAGGCAATACTTCTTCATTTTCGGGATTCTGATCATAAGTTCCGCTTTCCTTATCGATCCGGCAAGGATCGACCGGAATTTCGTTCTCTTGTCGATGACCTTTGCCGCTGTAGGGGATTTACCTCTCGTCGTTTTCTGGTCCCGGTCCGAGCTAAGTGAGAAGTCCCTGCGGATCAGAACGATCCTTCACTTTATCCTGCTTGAAGCTGTGATCCTGATGTTTGGCGGGATTACCGGAATCGTTCCCGATCTGAAAGGATATATTATCTTTGGGCTCGAGGTGGCCGTGATCTATTTACTGGTAAAACTCATTTCCTGGAGGGGAGATGTGAGAACAGCCGATAAAATCAACGAGAAGCTAAAGAGCATGAAGAATACCGGCGATGACGAGTAAGGCATTTTAAACAGCAAAGAACCGTCTTATAATTGTGATTCTGATCTCCAGTGAACGCCGGACTTCACATTGCTCCATGATGATCACAAGCAACTTACCTTTTTCTGTAAGCAGCATACCCCGATTATTCTGCAACCTACCTTCTCCCCTGTTTCGCCACGAGAAAATTACCTCTATGATGATGCCATCAAACAAGAACAGCAATTTTCTCAGCTGGAAAACGAGGGTATCATCATGGGAAGCATTATTCTGCTCGTCACTGTCCTCCTTGAAATCGTCTTCACCGTATATTGCATCAGAACAAAAAGTCATCAATCAAAAATCCGAAGCTGGCTTCGTGTATCCGAGTCTGGTGCTTTTCTTCTGCTTATCGTTGCAACCATCATTGAGTGGAGTTTCCGTTGGTACCTCCTCGCTTTCTTGCTATTTATTCTGGCAGCAATCGGCATTGTCAGGCTTCTTGCTGGCAAATTTGAAAACAAACCGTACAAGCCGGGTCGCCTTGTCATCCAATCGATTTCCGTCGTCTTGTTTTTTACTCTATCTGTCATGCCGGCTCTTATTTTCCCCCCATTCAAGCTTCCGGCTCCAACGGGGGAACACCCTATTACAACGGCAACCTATACTTGCACGGATACAAGCCGGATAGAAACCTTCTCTGACAACGGGGAGAACCGTAGGCTCACGGTGCAGTTCTGGTATCCGTCAGATGCGAAGGAGAAGTATCCTCTGGTCGTTTTCTCTCACGGCGCATTCGGTGTCAAGGCCAGCAATACCTCGACCTATATGGAGCTTGCCTCTAATGGATATGTTGTATGCTCCATAGACCATCCTTATCATGCAGCAGGAACCGTTGACACTAACGGAAAGCTCACGATCGGAAGCACAAAGTTCATGCAGGAGGTCGTTGATGCAAACGGAGATGTTTATAATGAGGAGGAAAAACTTAAGCTTTTCAATGGGTGGATGAATATACGGACAAGCGATATCAGCTTCGTCA
>CAZOFY010000095.1:0-5378 GCA_964579245.1 uncultured Mageeibacillus sp. | reverse complement strand
GATTTCGTATGTGCATCAATGAGTAATAAAGAAGATATTTGTCAATGATCACCCATGCAATCATCGCAAACAGACGATCTCGTATGTGCATCAATGAGCAATAAAAGCGAAAATTTCAATGAGTACCTACTAAATTGCAAAAAACGGCCATTTAGCATGTATAACTGTGTGATGCTATTAAATTACATTACAATGAAAGATATCTATTTATTTCAGACCAAAAAAGAGTACGAAGACCCTTTTAAGGGTAACAAGGAATACAAGAGTCCCTGTAAGGGATACACCAAAGCGGCAATTGATGTAGTGTTTTATTACGCAAGAGGGAGATACCACCACTACGGTAAGGGACATGCCAAAGCTGACATTGATGTAAAGAATTGAACGAATGTGAAAGCAAGCGCCTATAGTTGCATGCAGCCCTAGAGCATTCCACCCGTTTTACGGGTGGTTATGATTATTTCTTATTTAGAAAACTCTATTTGTTTCCAGTATGTATCCTCTGTCAGCAAATTGACATATCGATACTTTTTTAAAATCATTTTTTCCGAAACTGAACGTCACTTTTTTTATAATGAAAAAGCTGCATTGTATCCACAAAACAGCTTTTCTCGGAGCTCTTGTCTAGATTTCAGGTCTACTCTTTGCCGGTCCAGCAGTAGGTGCACACCTTGTCCTTCGGAATACCGATGGCATCCAGCATATCATCAATATTCTGATATTCGAGAGAAGTAAGATTCAACTTCTTCGCAATACAGTCGACCATGCAACGATGCTTGTCTGTCTTTGCATCAACATACTCGTCTATCGATTCCGGTATCTTACCCTCGATCTCTGTCATCGCCTGCCAGGTCGCAAGATCCATGATCGAACGGGAGGCAGAGAAGTTCAGGTATTTACAGTCAAACATGATCGGCGGGCAGGCAGAGCGAAGATGTACCTCTTTCGCATCGGCGTTGTAGAGGAGCTCAGCCGTTTCCCGCATTTGCGTGCCGCGAACAACAGAGTCATCACACAGGAGCAGTCTCTTTCCCGCGACGAGTTCCGGGATCGGCATCAATTTCATTCTCGCGACCAGGTTTCTTACCCCCTGGTCCTGTGGCATGAAGCTTCTGGACCATGTGGGTGTGTATTTGATGAACGGACGGCCATAGGGGACCTTTGCCTCGTTTGAGTAACCGATGGCGTGACCGATGCCTGAATCCGGAACACCTGCGACCAGATCAATCTCAACATGGTCTTTTTTCGCGATGGCGCTTCCGTTGCGATAACGCATCAGCTCGACGCTGACTCCCTCATACGTAGAGGAGGGGTACCCGTAATAGACCCACAGAAAGGCACAGATCTTCATCTTTTCACCAGCGGGTGCCAGTACCTTCAGCCCTTGCTCCGCAGATATGCAGACAACCTCGCCGGGTCCGAGCTCGTAATGGAAGGAATATCCCAGATTAGCGAACGTGCAGGATTCTGAAGCAACGCAGAATGCGCCGTCCTTACTGCCGACCACGAGCGGGGTGCGACCCATCTTGTCTCTGGCCGCATAGATCCCGTCTTCAGTGAGCAGAAGAATAGAGGCTGAACCCTTGATCATTGTCTGGACCTTCAGCAGTCCTTCCCGAAAAGATCCCTCGCGATCGATCAGGACGGACAATAATTCCGTCATGCTGACTACGCCCTTATTGGATTCCATAAAATGAATGTTCTCGTTGGTAAAAGCTTCTTCGACCAACTCGTCCATGTTCGTGATTTTCCCGACGGTCGCAATTGCATACGTTCCGATGCGGGACCGGACAGTCAGGGGCTGAGAATCCGTGTCGCTGATACAACCGATACCGGATTTTCCCGACAAGCCCGGAAGCTCTGACTCGAAGCGAGCACGGAATTGTACGTTTTCTATATTGTGGATCACGCGATGGATCATAGGGCTCGTACTCTTAGAGTTCCAGACGGCCAAACCGCCCTTGCGCGTACCAAGATGGGAATGGTAGTCCGTACCGAAATAGAGATCCATGACGCAGTCTTCTTTAGAAATAACACCAAATAATCCGCCCATTGTGTAATGTGCTCCTTTGCACGGTTGATTTCTTTTTTATGAACGCAATAAACATACCAAAAATTTGATGGAATGTTAAGTGAATTTTGCAAAAGCGTATACTTGAAGAGCAAGTAACACGGGATTGTTTTCGATACAGGATCAAAGAGAGATTGAAGTATGGATTCCCTTCGTTCTTTGCGTTAAAATAGATATATCATAAATTCGACATCGATCGAATAAAGGAGTGATATTTATGGGTAATCGGAACATCAGCAATAAGGAACAGAAAAAGAAGAAGAAGACAGAACCTTCTTCCGTGAAGCCTTCTCTCGGAACAGTTGTTCAACAGCCGGAGGTTATCAAGAAGCAGAAGAAGGTACAAGAGGACTGAGAAACGATCATTCGATTTTTTTGAACGCGGCAGCATATGCCGCGTTTTTTTTCGCAAAAAAATGCTACAATAAAATCATAAATAACATTGACATTCTCGGGCTTTTTGCAGGATGAGAGGTGGTTTTTATATGAAGAAGCTATTGATTGGAGCAAGCGGAATCCGGGCATCTGAGATTGCACTGGGATGTATGCGGATCAATGCGGTCTCGTATGAGAAGGCTGTTGAGGTCGTCACTGAGGCCATTGAGAGAGGTATTGATTATTTTGATCATGCGGATGTATATGCAAAGGGTGAGGCAGAGGTAACCTTCGGGCGAATCATGAAGGAAGAGAAGATTCCGCGAGATAAGATTTATCTACAAAGCAAATGCGGGATCTGTGACGGTTTTTTCGACTTTTCCAAGGAACATATTCTCGAATCGGTCGAGGGTAGTTTATCAAGGCTACAGACGGATTACCTTGATGTGCTGCTTCTTCATCGCCCGGATGCGCTGGTTGAGCCGGAGGAGGTGGCGGAAGCTTTCTCGATACTCCATTCCCAGGGAAAGGTAAGATATTTCGGAGTCAGCAATCACAACGCGGGTCAGATCGCGCTACTGCGCAAATTCGTTCCGTTTCCTATTGTAGCCAATCAACTTCAGTTCAGTGTTGTACATTCTCAGTTAATCGGCAGTGGTCTACATGTAAATATGCTTCCGGATGCATCTTCGGAGCGTGACGGAGAGATTCTGGATTATTGCCGGCTTCACGATATCACGATGCAAGCCTGGTCGCCCTTTCATCATGGGTTTTTTACGGGTATTTTCCTGGGCAGCGATCGATATCCGGATTTGAACCGTCTCATGCAGACGATCGCCGACAGCAGAAGTGTCTCGAAAACAGCGATCGCCATTGCCTGGATTCTTCGTCATCCGGCCGGGATTCAGCCGGTTGTGGGCACGATGAATCTTCTTCATTTGCAGGATATTTGCGAGGCTTCCAATGTTATTCTGTCACGAAAAGAATGGTACGCCATGTATGTTGCCGCCGGAAATATTCTTCCTTGACTTTTTATCCCTAAGAAGACGAACAGACCGTCGGGAGAGGCAGAATCATCCGGCGGTCTTTTTTTGCGCAAAAAAAACGGTTTTTTTTGAAAAAAGCTTGTGCTATAATCAGATAATCTGCTCGGGGGACACCTCGAACAGAGATTTTTTATAAGGAGGATGACTTTATGCGATCCTACAAGCAAGAGACAAAGTGTGTTCAGTCAGGATATACACCGAAGAACGGGGAGCCGAGAGTCATGCCCATCGTACAGAGCACGACTTACAAGTATTCTTCCACAGAGCAGATGGGAAGACTGTTTGATCTTGAGGAAGCCGGTTACTTCTATACACGCTTACAGAATCCGACCAATGACAATGTGGCCGCGAAGATTTGTGACCTTGAGGGCGGTGTTGCTGCGATGCTGACATCATCCGGTCAGTCGGCCTCATTCTATACGATCTTCAATATCTGTTCTACGGGGGACCATGTCGTTTGCTCGTCGTCGATATACGGCGGCACCCATAATCTTTTTGCGGTGACGCTGAAGAGACTCGGGATCCTATTTACCTTCGTCTCGCCGGAAGCGTCTGACGAGGAGCTTGAAGCAGCCTTTACTCCGCAGACCAAGGCTGTATTCGGGGAGACAATCGCGAATCCTGCGCTGATCGTTCTGGATATCGAGCGTTACGCCAAGGCCGCACATGCTCATGGAGTGCCCCTAATCGTTGATAATACCTTTGCGACACCAATCCATTGCCGTCCCTTCGAATGGGGCGCCGATATCGTTATTCACTCGACGACAAAGTACATGGACGGGCATGCGACCAGTGTGGGAGGATGTATCGTAGACAGCGGGAATTTTGACTGGAATCAGTATGCCGATAAGTTCCCCGGACTCACGACACCGGATGATTCGTATCACGGTGTGACCTACACGGAGCGCTTCGGCAAGGCGGCTTTTATTGTGAAGGCGACCGTCCAGCTGATGAGAGACCTGGGATCTGTTCCGTCACCTTTCAATTCATTCCTGCTGAATGTAGGTCTTGAGACCCTTCACCTGCGTGTTGAGAGACATGTTCAGAATGCTCAGGCCGTCGCGATGTTCCTGATAAAGCACCCGAAGATTGAGTGGGTCCGATATCCGGGTCTCCCTTCGGATGACAACTATCAGTTGGCGCAGAAATATCTGCCGAAGGGAACCTGTGGAGTCTTGTCCTTTGGGGTCAAGGGCGGAAGAGAGGCGGCTGTCCGTTTCATGGACAGCCTTGAGCTGGCCGCGATTGTTACGCACGTAGCGGATTGCAGGACCAGTGTTCTTCATCCGGCCAGCCACACGCATCGTCAGATGAACGACGAGGAGCTGGAGGCTTGCGGGATCGGACCGGATCTGATTCGTTTTTCGGTCGGTATCGAGAGTATAGATGACATTTTATATGACCTGGAGAAGGCCCTGGAAAAAGCATAATTCACAATGCTTCGCATGAATAAACAGACAAAGAGGAGCTGTTGCAAAAGTGATTGAAAAATCACTGGAGCAATGGCCCTTTTTCATGTGTTTAAGAGAAACCACCTCCAGTGACCTTTCAAAAGGGTCGCTAGAGGCGATTCCTATTCACTTATTGTGGATTCTTTGTGTTTTGGGCACAGGAAATTCAGTTATACGCTGTTTTAACCAGGAATTAAGCGATTTTCTTCATATGAAGCGGTTGGTCACATCGGTTTCCTGAATTCTTGCATGGATTTTGTTTATGTTGTAACCCATGCTCATCAGCAGGAATTCGATTCGGACATTTTTCTTTCCCCGCATCAGGAATCTTCGAAATCCGCTGTCTTCTTTTATGACACCAAAGGCGCCTTCAACCGGAATGGACCGATTCATTCGAAGGAGAATTCCTTTGGGCGTTGTTGTGTTTTCTAAGGGGGG
>CAZOFY010000094.1:0-5416 GCA_964579245.1 uncultured Mageeibacillus sp. | reverse complement strand
CCGGAAACCTGCAAGACATTTCGAGACTGAATGTTATTTTCATCATATCACGGGAAGCCTAGATTCCTGTCGACAAGAATCAGATTTAAAAGCTACACACATGGGAACAACCTTCTTTGTATCTCTGGAAAGCAAAATTACCGGCTGTCAGCTTGATTGCGTAATTTAGAGGGATAACAGTTTATGAAAAATTATCTATTTATATATATTTCTTGACTTTGTTTTTTTTTGTAATTATAGGGATTGTGAGAAATATCTCTTTCTCATATGCTGTAGAAGAGGCAAAAGAAGGAGAATTTGAAATGAGAATTAAAAGAGTCATGATCCTGATATCAATGGTGTTTCTTACACTGGCAATGGTTGTAATACCTGTGTTTGCGGCAACTAATCCTTATCTCCAGTTCACTAAAACGGGCAGAGAATATCGTTATACTCCAGTTAAACAAGAACGAGTTTACGTTAAAGCAATCCCTCGCATAAAAGATGGTGGTATGCAAGTATACTTCAATACACCATCCGGAAATCGTTATTACGGAACGCTAACAAGAATTACCGTAAATACGGAAGGAACAGCATATACTGCTTGGATCGATTACGGACATTTTTACGGGTATACTGTTGATAAGTATTATTACAACTGAGGGTTACGATGAAACTAGCACTCTTCTACAGCAGATTCTCTGCCTTTCTCCTGTTCTTTTGCGTGACATTCGTTACGTTCTTTTTCTTTGCCATAGATGGCGAATACAATATGAATCAGATGATAGATCGCGGATTCATATCTCGAAATGCGATTTTTTTTGAAATCAATGACCCATCGAGAATGTCCGTACCCGAACCTGTCACCTTTACAAATGCCGGCGAGCTTATAGACTATGGTCAACAAGCGCAGGAACCCCAGACGTCATATGGAAATGCTCCAGAGAATATATTGTCTGACAACAACCTGACTCGGGTGGAGAGCTTGTTGTCAGCAGGGAATAATAATTATTATGCTGCGGTTCATACAGGTACAGGTCGATATGTCTACTATAAAGGGGATTCAATCCTACCACCTTTACGCTCCGGACGATTCTTCACGGAGGAAGAATGTCTCACCCGCGACAAGCTTGCCGTAATTGGCGCCGATTGGTCCGATAGCACCTATACGAGTGAAGGAAATACGTATATCGATCTTCTTGACCAAACCTATCTTGTCATCGGTGTCACCGGCCTTTCGACCCCTTCTACACTGGATCGATTGTTCTTTATTAACCTCGGATCCGTTCCCCTTGCTGCACAGATGGACGGGCGGTTCTATATCGATGCGAATCACGATCTATCCTCGACATACGATGCCATCCAGGACAAATCCCTCGAACTGTTCGCCCAGCCGCTGCATAAACTCATTGTTCCAACGACGCTGACTGAGATTGTCTCCGGTGGTATTTTTCTCAAGGGATATTTGAAGATTATTCTACTGACCTTGCTTCTTTTCTTGTACTTGAGCATTCTTTTTCACACACTTGGCAGTGAGAAGCGACGTGTCAGCATAATGAAGGTCGTTGGGATCTCCCTCCCCCGGGTTTTCGCTATTTCGTATCGATCCCTTCTGCTTAGCGCCTTTGCAGGAATCCTTTGCGCCACATTTTTAGGCACTGTCCTGATCGTTCAAGAGTATTTCGCATTAACCACTGAGAGTAGTTTTACCCTTCTGCTTCTTTGTTCTCTTTTCGGCGTACTGCTTTTTGCAATCTGGGCGGGAGTGTTCATCATAACGGATCGGTTGATGAATCTTCGGGAGGTGACGCAGAGCCTATGAAATTTATCCGCAAAAACATCCTCCGCTCTTTTGTCATGCACTGGCGTGCAAATCTGCTGATTCTCGGTGATCTGATCCTATGTGCACTGGTTCTGTTCATCTTTCTGCAAAACTATATCCTCGCACAAATGGCACATCAGACCTACTTCGGTGAAGAAAACTATGCAAAGTTCTATCATATAGATTTACAAAGCGAGAATTACAGAGATGACGAAATTAACGAAACCTCGATGTATCGTGTTGGCCTTGTCGTTGCAAGATTAATTCAAGATCATCAGGCCATGAAAGCATACGGGATAGCCATCAATAACTTCGTATATCCGAGTGAGGTATTTCCTGTTCTTCCCGATGAATTTCTACTTCAGAACAACGCATTGTATGAAGAATCTCAGGATGATACCGGACTCATGGGGTATGTTCTTACCCCGGAGGCACTTGAAATTAACAAAATCGAAATATCTGAGGGGCAGAGCTTCAAGAAGGAAGACTTCACCGAACAACCCAAGCAACTTCCTATCCTTCTGGGTGCAGCGTTCACTTCTTTCTATGACGTTGGAGATATAATATCGGTCGATGGAGACGAAGCGAAGATCATTGGGTTTCTTCGCAGCGATGCAACACTATACCTTGATGAAGGTACGGTCTCCAGCCTAGAACACGCAATAATTCTCCCGCAGTTTTTTCCGAGATTTGATAGCTGGTCCACGAAAGAAGCGGAAAAGCTCCAAACATCCATGATTTTTTTTGGTGGAAAGATTGCGGTTTCTGATCCGAAGACCGATGTGCAGAAAGAAATCAACAAGATTACGTCAGAATACGGCTATTATCCGATCAGTGTCACGCCGCTTGACGGTTCAGCTTACACGAATTCTTCCGTCATTTCGCAGAAAAATAACACACTCCTTCTTCTTCTTGCGATTGTAACCACCACATTATGCCTTACGGCTCTCTGTAATATCCTTTATAAAAGGACACTTCGTGATCGCGCGACAATCTGTACTTTTTTTCTTTCTGGGATCCCCTTATGGAAGGTAAATTTGTCTGTAATTTTGGAGATGTTTTTCTATACGGCGCTCTCTGTCTTGCCAGTGATTACCGTGTCCATTATTGAATACGGGCACCTGTTTATTCTGCCCTGGCAGATAACCCTATACATCTCAATTATTCTATTCGTTGCCATTTTCCCTGTGTTATCTGTTACCGGCAAGTCCAATCTCGATATGCTGATTCGTGATCAGATAGAATAATTTGATAAGGAGACTAATAATGGCTTTACTCAGCTTGCAAAATATCAAAAAAAGTTACGGGAAAGGATCTTCTCGCACCGATGTATTTACCGACCTTAATCTATCAATGGAAGAAGGTGAAATGCTTGCGGTCATGGGCAAAAGCGGTGCGGGCAAGACAACCCTGCTTAATATCATCGCAGGTATTGATTATCCTGATCACGGGGAGTATCTCTTCGATGATACGCCCGTAGTTTTGAAGACTACCTCTGACGGTATTCGCTTCCGTCGCAACCGGATCGGAATTGTTGTTCAGCATTTTGCTCTGATCAATGATTTCACCGTATATGAGAACGTTGAGATGGGTCTCTGGGAAAGTCACATGTCAAAAAAGGAGCAGAAAGCTCGTGCACGCGAGGTTCTATCCCTTCTCGGGATCGAATTGCTCGCCCACAAGTTCCCTCCGGAACTATCGGGTGGTGAGAAGCAGCGAACTGCCATCGGTCGTGCAATCGTCGCAAAGCCACGTCTTCTTCTAGCTGATGAGCCAACCGGCGCGTTGGATACGGAAACAGAACAAAGCATTATGTCAACTCTTCTCGATCTACATCGTTCGGGAACAACGATGCTCGTCATCACGCATGATAATGACATCGCATCGATGTGCTCACGTATTACCGTCCTTCAGAAGCATTAATATTTCAGAGATTTCTCGCGTACGAAAAAATTCTTGTAGGAAAACCGGCTCTTCTGTGTTACACTTCTTCTTGCGGATCGAACGACCCGGTTTTTTGAATGCCCGGGTACTGAGGATCACGCGGTGACAGAACGAAGGTAACTAGCAAGAGGGACGCATCGTGTGCGCCCCTTTTTTTGGAAAAATACAAGGAAGAAATACGTGTCTATCGTATCAAAGGAGTATCATTTGCAATTTGAAAGCTTAAACATCTCGAAGCCTGTTATGAAGGCCCTGCTCGAAGAAGGCTACACCAACCCCTCCCCTATCCAGACGGAAGCGATCCCCCCTCTCCTTGAAGGCCATGATCTTCTCGGATGCGCCCAGACAGGCACAGGCAAGACGGCGGCCTTCGCCGTTCCGATCCTCGACGCTCTGTCTTTTGCTCAACGAAGTTCTCCGGCGCGAAAAGAAATTAAGGCCTTAATCCTGGCCCCGACGCGCGAGCTGGCCATCCAGATCGGCGAAAGCTTCGATACTTACGGAAAATACCTGTCGCTCAAGACGGCCGTCATTTTCGGCGGAGTTTCCCAGCACCCGCAGACCAAGGCGCTGGCCTCAGGTGTTGATATTCTCGTTGCCACACCCGGACGACTACTGGACTTGATCGGGCAGCGCTTCATCAGACTCGGAAATGTCAGCCATTTCGTCTTGGACGAGGCCGATCGCATGCTCGACATGGGCATGCTTCGCGACGTTAAGCGCATTATCGCCGAGCTTCCGAAGGAAAGACAGACTATGTTTTTCTCGGCTACCATGCCGCCGGAGATCGCCGAGCTCGCAGGCACAATCCTGCGCCATCCCGTCAAAATCGAGATCACACCTGTTGCTTCCACGGTAGATACGATCCGTCAGACCGTTTATTTCGTCAACAAGAGCAACAAGACTCGCCTGCTGATCCACCTGCTGAGCACGACGAACGTCGACTCCGCACTTGTCTTTTCGCGAACCAAGCACGGGGCCGATAAGATTGTAAAGACTTTACGCGCCGAAGGGATTGACGCGCTGGCCATCCACGGCAACAAGTCGCAGAACGCCCGTCAACAAGCTCTCGGAGATTTTAAATCCCGTAAAACACGGATCCTCGTTGCAACGGATATCGCCGCGCGCGGCATCGACGTCGATGAGTTATCACACGTTATTATCTACGACCTGCCGGAAGTGCCGGAGACCTACGTCCACCGCATCGGACGAACCGGTCGTGCCGGCTTAGGGGGCACTGCCATCTCCTTCTGCGACAAAGAAGAGAAGCTTCTCCTGCGCGACATACAGAAGTTGATCCAGAAGACCGTTCCCGTCGTCGACGCCCATCCCTTTCCTCTGGACGAATCCATCGACGAATCGGTAAAAAAGACGACTCGGGGTGGCGGCCGCGGACAACAGACGGCGAACAAACTCGCCGCGGATTTTCTCGAAAACAAGCCGAACCTCGATCGTAAGCTGTCCGCCGGCCTGAAGGTAACCACCGGACAGCGGTCGACGGGCAGACGCACATCAACGGCGGATCGCATGCCGTCGGATCGCAAGCAAGCACAGCCCGGATCTTCTGCCGTTCGAACATCCTCCAGAGACCATTCTATATCGATGAACGTACAACCGCCCGATCGGGCACCCGAACCGGATCGAAGAATGATTGGTAAATCAAACAGCGCT
>CAZOFY010000093.1:0-5425 GCA_964579245.1 uncultured Mageeibacillus sp. | reverse complement strand
AGTGGCACACAAGTAACATCAACTCGATCCTTCGAAATGAAAAGTACATCGGGGATGCCCTACTGCAGAAGACGTATACTGTTGACTTCTTATCGAAAAAGCGTGTGAAGAACAACGGTCTTATGCCACAGTACTATGTGGAGAACAGCCACGAGGCGATCATTCCAAGAGAAATCTTCATGCAGGTGCAGGAGGAGCTGATCAGACGCCGATGTGTTCATCTCAGTCAAAACGGCAAAAAGCGCAACTTCAGCAGCAACCACTGCTTCTCCAATATGGTTTTTTGCGGCGAGTGCGGCGAAGTATTTCGCAGAATCCACTGGAACAACCGAGGGAAAAAGTCCATCGTCTGGCGGTGCATCAGCCGACTGGAGAACACCGGACTTTTCTGCGATGCACGAACAGTGCCGGAAAGCGAAATCCAGGAGATCGTGATGAGCGCGATCAACGATACCCTAGGTCAGAAAGACGAATTACTTTCCATCCTGCAACACAACATTGAGGTGGTATTGAGTCGTGGTGGTGATAAGGGACTGGAGAGAATCGACAAGCGGCTGGAAGAACTGCAGATCGAATTGCTGAAACTCGCCACATCCAAATCCGACTTTGAGGATGTTGCCGAAGAGATTCATCACCTTCGCGACGAGAAGCAAAAAGCACAACTCGAGAGTGCCGGAAGGGACGAGACGAGAATACGGATAACGGATATGAAATCATTTCTGCGAAAGCAGGACACTTCAGTCACGGAATTTGATGAGGCTTTAGTGCGGCGGCTGATCGAGAAAGTCATTATCTATGAGGGGCGGTGTGTTGTGAAGTTTCGGTCGGGGGTGGAGGTAGAACTATAACTTTGATGATGAAAAGATTAAAAACCAGTACTAAAGCAAATTCTTCAAGACCCACTTATTTCTAGTTCTGGGAGACCAGATGTCCTCCATCCATTTGATGAACAGTATCACAAAGGTATTCGATATCTTCCGCCGAATGGCTGGCGAGAAGTATGGTCTTCCCTTCTTCTCGCATCTTCATCAGCAAGGCACGCATCTCCTCAACTCCGTGAATGTCGAGACCATTGAACGGCTCGTCGAGAATCAGGATCGATGGATTCTCCATGATTGCCTGAGCGATGCCCAAGCGTTGTCTCATGCCCAGGGAGAATTTGCCCACATGTTTCTTGCTGTTCGGATCCAGTCCCACGGTAGCAATGACTTCTTTGATTTGATGCGACTTAATTTTTCTCTTGATTTCAGCGAGAAGTCTAAGGTTGTCATAGGCACTATAGTTGGGGAGGAAACCGGGCGCTTCGATAATTATGCCGACATCCGGCGGGACGTCTACATCTTTGCCGATGATCTTGTCATGGACAGTAATCTGTCCGGATGTCAGCGGAACAAAGCCGCAGATTGCCTTGAAAAGTACAGTCTTGCCCGAACCGTTTCTGCCGACAATACCATGGATTTTGTTCTCGGCAAATGTAATGCTTACATGATCAAGAACTGTGTGTTCTTTATAGATTTTCGTTGCATTCTCAACGCGAATGATATCCATATCCTGACCCTCTACCTTCCATGCTATACAGGCATCAATACTTCAATTTCTCTCGTCTTATTCATCTTTAAGATAATACCGATCAGCAGAATGATGAGTCCGATTAATACGCACAGGACATACGGCAATGAGGGATACATAGATTTTCCCGTAACATCCAGCATGTCGATGTTGGACCAGGCCGTCGGTACGAAGTAGAAGAATTTGGGTTCAACTAGGATGGAACCGACAAATGCCGGCATGAATCCTAAGACAAGCCCGGCCAATACACCGCCGATCCGATTGGTCACTGTATTAATAGCCAGCATGACAACCCCGATCAGTGTGGTTTCCAGAAATAGGATCAGTGACGAGATCAACATTGCCTCTATCGGAGAATAGCTCAACATCAGGCGATAGGAGATGGGGATCTGGCTATACTGATTTCCAGCACTCGTCTGTGCAAGTGTATTGATAACCTTCCCCCACTGATCGGAGATCTCCAGATTCGGAAGGAGGCACAGTATACTGACGAGAACCAGAAACAGCACATAAATCAGAGACGCCAGAACGACGTACATGATCTGACCGAGAATCCATAACCTTCTCCCTGAGCGGACACACTCATACGGCGTACTGTTGTTCATGAACGGAGCATCACAAAACAACAATACAACACCCAATAGTATCACCATCGACGGGTACCAATTTATCAGAACGAACGGAAATACCCATGGTGTAATTCTCACATCGACAAGTTGTGAAAAATGCAGAAGAGGGCTCACTAGGAAGTGAATCCATAACGATCCCAGGACAGCAATGATGAGGAAGCGGGGATTGGCCCCCCATCGTCGTATGTTGTTCATACATAGATGAAATGCGGTGATCAGTCTACCCATTTGCGAGCCTCCTCTTGACTTGTCTGCAGAATAGAGCCCCGAAAATCGTGCTGCCGGTTGCAAAGAAGAGCAAAATATACAGGTAACTCCAGAGTGGTCCCCCCAGGTTCACCGCTCCGCTTACTAATGAATTGATTCGAAAATTGATTGGGAGACTACTCCCGGCATTGATGACAAAATAATAGGCTATCACGGGCGAGGCAAACACGACGAATATATTCGTGCTGTAGGAGGAGATCAGCAATGCAAATAGTGCCCAGAATACACAGGAGAACCCTAAGACAGATATCCTTACAAGCAAGAACAGAAGTGGGTGAATTGTCATCAGTTGTCCAAAAACGAAGCTGTTATAGACCTCAAATCCATAAAGATCATAATCAGCACCCAGAAGAGGCATTTGCGTCATAAACAGCAAGATCGTTCCGAAGTATCCTATAAGAATCGCACCGAAGGCTGACAAGGCAACCGTCGTAACCTTCGACCATGCATATACATCTCTTGTCGTCCGGATCACGTTGGAGCGGATAAACTGATTCTTCCAGTCCACACAGAAGGATTGACCATACGGAACAAGGCCAAAGAACATGCAGATCAGGTTCAAGGGCCCGCCCATCACGAACATCTCGAAAAGGTAGACAACGGAAGGTGCCGGATTACTGATGTATTCCTCATATACGGATAGACAATTCAGCAGGACAATCAGGATTACCGTGACGACGAACAGAGGCGACAGGAATGATCTTCGTATATCAATTCTTAATGCTCCGAAAAAATCCCTCACCTAGCACCTCACATCTCATTCCCTGAAATGGCGTCAATCATATAGTTGTGGATTACTTCCTGGGCGACATTATCTTTATCAGATACATAAGTTTCCTTTACCGTGAAGTACCAGGCAGGAACCAGCTGAATCGATGAATAGGTCTTGTCTTTGAACTGTGGAATGTACTTCAACGAGACGTTTGTGATTGTATATTTGTTGGATGTGATAATAGAGTCAAACTTATTTCCCATCATACGTATGGCATCCTCGGCAGAAACAATCTCTGTAGAATTGCCGGTTCCCTTCTGTGTATAGAGGTTCCCGATCTCGAAGTATAAGAATCCGGTCTTCGAGTAGACAGCAACAATCCGGCTGCCTGAGATCGTCATTTCCTCATACATCGACGTTGTATCAACATTGCTGACTGGAACACCGTTGATGACACAATCCATCGTGATAAAATAACATTCATCGTCCTTACTCCAATTCTCCTTGAAGCTGTACCCTTCATACCCGCCCGAATCCTGCATCCACTTCTCTTCTGCTGCGAGGGTCTGATAGTCAAGGGCATAAATGCTCATTTCTCCGGTATTCTGAATGCCAAGATTGTTAAGCACTTCCTTAACAGTAGCCGCAGCGTCTTCACGCGACGAGAAATCTAGTGCGTCTTCATCAGAAAAATGCGATAAGTTGCCAAATTCTTCGTTCTGCCACCGGACGACATTAAACACACAATCCACCGCATCGGTTTGAAGAAACAATCCGCAATTCATGTTGTTGGTGTAATAACAACACGACTTGTCTGTGCCAGTAATTAGTCTCTGGCCACCGGCCACATCTTCTTCGCTCGTAATGTTTCCATCAAAGAAGACCTGGATCACCTTATCGTTATCAAACGTAATCAGTTCTACATCTATGACCGAAACATCGGAAACCGAAGGAATTTGCACCTCAGCGTCGATGTCAATACTCTGCCCGAGACTTTGTTGGATATGCCCATCTTCGGACACTTCAATCTCATCCCCGGAGGCCTTCGACATCGTTGGTTCATTCGTTGGCAATCGGTTCGTTTCCATCTGAGTGTTACTTGTGCAACCCGATAACAGCAACATAGCCAGCAAAATCACAAAAATCTTCTTCATTGCGCCTCCTAAAATAAGCAATACTGGAGAAGGTTTGCTCCTTCTCCAGATGCTTCAATCAACAAGCAAGCGAATATCCAGTTAGTTACGGACACCATGTTCCCACCAATCTTGCAGCTGAATATGGGTCAGAAGCAGGCTTGTCCGCATATAGGCGATATTTGATATTATACGTTGGCGTTGAGTCATAATATCCATAGCTGAAAGATGTTCCATAATTCGGATTTGTTCTGGAATACAAACCAGACGCATCTGAACGATCAGCATCAAATCTCACTCGGAAACGCATCGTCTCACCATTAACCCAGTTACTATATTGGCTCGGGTAAGACGGGCTTGTTGTCTTGGGCGTAACATACCAAGCATTCTGATCATCACTTTTCTTCGTCGCATACGAATAATCTGAAGAACCACCTGATGTTACGTAAAAGCTGAAATCCTGATTGACTGCAAATGTAGGAGTTACCAACCCGATAATCATTATACAAATCGTGGCAAAAAGAGCAAATACTTTCTTCATATGAATTTCTCCTTTCAAGAAACCTACGCAATAAAACATTGGATATCAGATATTTGTGCTAAGAGTCTCCGATCGAATCTTGCAATTACTCACACAATCATATGCATCACATCCTGGTTTATACTTTTGACATAATTGTCTGCTCTTGTTCTACTAGGGAACTTCTTTCCCGACTACTTTCCTTTATATTTTTATGCTTGATGTTTATGCTTAATATTACGTAGATTAGCATTTTATTGGGGGGGCGTCAATATATCTTTATATCTTTGTCAAATATTGATGTGATTTTAGACAGCAAACCATACAGCAGGCTAAGACGTTTGTCTGAACCAGCCACCTTTGTGTTGATTATTCGGGATTTGAAATAAGAACATTAACCGAAAAATAGAGAAAGTGGCAATTATTGTCCCGTACATCCAACCCGCTCTCTCAACCTTCAATTTTTCAAAAAACATCTAATCTGCTCTGTCGCGAGTGCAAGTTATCTATCCCGCTCTGTCATGAACAGATGTTATCTATTCCGACCACTCAACTATCATTTTACATCATCTTGGATATGTTTCCGTGGACGGAT
>CAZOFY010000092.1:0-5485 GCA_964579245.1 uncultured Mageeibacillus sp. | reverse complement strand
GATCCGCTTGAAGCTGAACAATGATTTATCTGAATGCGCGAAAAACCTCGTCGTTTAGGGCGAGGATGAATAGCGCAATTTTCAATATTTCTTAGAAAACGTTGAGGTATAATTGCTCTATGGAAATCCTACAAGCCTACAAATTTGAATTGGTACCGAATGGAGCGCAGCGCAGACAAATGAGCCGCTTTGCCGGCACGTGTCGGTATGTCTATCGCGATCTTTCGACGACCATTGAATAATTCCGGAGATAAGGGGCGGAGAGCCTTTCTGTTCGAAAGCATGAGTGATTTGCTTTATGGCTCTTGTACTACCCATCCATTTTACTGTAAAGTGCTGCGTCACGAAGCAAGCCGTTTTCTGATTGCAAACAGAAGGGAGCACGTCAAGATATGCTTGCATAATGGGCGAAAGACGGCCGGCCTGAACCGGAGCACCAAGAATCAACGTATCGTATCCTGTGATGTCAGGAATCGCAGTCAGTAATGGTACCTGCCTGGAATTCGGATCTTCATTCTCAGCTGAAATTCTCTCCAAATGGACCTCGTGTCCCAGAGCAAGAAGGGATTCCATGATTCTCTGGCCGACAAGAAGTGTATGTCCGGTATGGGAGTAAAGCAGGATCCCTACATTCACGATGTTTTCCTTTCCCTCAGTAAGAAGTCGGCCACTCGGTCTAGTTCTTCATAGAGTATCTCAACAGTCATGCCGTTATCAGAGAAATAAAGTGCCAGTAATCCGTGAAGAGAGTAGACAAAGGTCTTGGCCAAGTTAGGGATTTCCGATTCCCGAATGATCCCTTGTTCGGCAAATCCACGGTATGTCTCAAGATACTGGCTGCTGAAATCCGGTACCTCCCCGGGTTCTTTCTGAACGGGATGCAGGCGATACGAATAAAAGAAACTGAAAACATTGGGATTCCTGATGAAGTAATCGACGTATAATCGATTCTGTTTCTTGATGTCATCAACTCCGGAGATTTTTGTCGGCAACGTTTCTCGCATATACAAAATAAGGTCTTTGATCATGTCAGCTTTAACTTCCTGGAGTAACTCATTCTGACTTCCGTAATAATTGTATATGGTTGAAAAAGTATATCCTGCCGAATCGGCGACCTTTCGAACGGAGACATTCTCCACACCTTCTTCGAGTATGATTGCTTTAGCGGCTTGTACAAAGTAGGACCGTACTCTCTGACTTTTTCGAATTTGCTTCTCGTTTAATTCGTTTTGATCACTCATTTCAACCCCCAAGAAAAAGAACAACAATAAATAAATACTAACAGTGTTATTTTGCGCTGATTCCATAGGCATGTCAATAGAAGAGATGAACTATGAGTAAAAAATAGTTTTATTGCGAAGAAGATCAAATCTATGAATCATTGAACTCTGAAAGTATACATCACTTGAGAGTTTTGCATTCAAATCGAAAGGACTTTTCGTCGATACGCTCAGGAATCGGTAATTCTGTTTCATTTATCAAAATGATCAGAACAATCATAAGAAATGGACATTCATCTTAGCGGATGAGAAACCTAAGATTTCATTACTCCGGAACCAACATAGAAGAATAGTACACAGGTTTGTTGATCCGGAGAGTTCATACGATGATATTGTTCTTATGGACAATCTACCGCTTCATACATTAAAATAATCTTGATATCGTAACAATCTTATAACGGTAAGTTTTCGAGGATGAACATATGAGAAAAAAAAGATTCGAATCTGTTTATCTATCTCTTTTTCTATCCGCACTGATTCTTAGCGGATGTACGCCCTACGGTGATCCAATTCCAACAAAGATTTCTGAGAACTTCAATGTTTCGGATTCTGTGCTTCCTTCTGTTACTGCATCAAGTACTATGACCGATCCAGAAGAATCACCTTTTCCGAGCACGATGCCGGACGACTTTGCAATCGATTTCGAGTTCTGGATCGATCCGGCGCAGAGAAACAAACTGGACACGTATACCGGAAGCATTCAGAAAGATCTGGTATCGAAGGGTACGAGTTCGAGTGCGTTTTCGTGCGAAAAGAATGACTTGAAAGCAATCTATGCCAGAATGGTTGAGCTCTCAATTTTCGAGCTCTCTGGAAACATTATCAACGATTCCGTTCAGGTTTCGCCGAATGAGATATTCACGATCCGATACCGGATGAATGGGAAGGATTTTCTTCTTTCCGGAGACAGTACGACTTCGATGTCGGATCAAAAGGAAGCAGAGAATCTTCTTGCTATCATGGAGTACTTGAGGGACTTTATGAAGGGAACACCTGAATATGAGGCAATGCCGGTTGCAGATGGCGGATATGACTAAGCAAAATGTTTAAGGTCGGACCCTGATTGGAGGTGTTAGCTTTATGGAACAAAGACGCAAGCGTAAGTCATTCAAATACTCGATGTTCATTCTTATTTTCGCTCTTGTGTATCTGACGTCATGCAGTGCTCAACCAATTGCTTCGGGCAGTACAACGATATCATCTGCATCAGAAGAAACGACGATTACAACCACATCGACAAGCCCAACCGAAACGACAGCGGTCTCATCGCTTGAATCGACTACGGTACAAACGACGGAAGAACTATTGGATCTTGTCCTGATTCCCCCGTTCGAGACGGCTTTGCCGAACACGACTTATACACCGGTAACACCAGATCAAACGCGTGCGCCGGGTATTGTTACTTCGACCCCGTATACGATAACACTCATGACCGAAGCCCTCTTAAGTCCCTGGGCTGTGACGACACTTCCTGACGGTAGGTTACTCATTACGGAAAAAACAGGAAGCTTACGAATCGTGTCGCCGGAAGGCAGTGTCAGTGATCCGATCGGTGGATTCCCTGTCGTAGACAGCCGAAAACAGGGCGGACTTCTCGATGTAACTCTGTCTCCGGATTATCAAAACAGTCGGATGCTATATTTTACACTTGCCGAAATGACTGCTGAAGGTTCACTGACTGCAGTCGGTCGCGGCCGTTTAGCCGATGATGAGAAGAGTGTAGAGGATTTCGAAATCATCTGGCGCGCTATTCCCTATTACGATAACAGTTATCATTTTGGCAGCCGGTTAGAATTTGACAGCGACGGGAATATCTTCGTAACGACGGGAGAGCGATCCGACCTTGCCACCCGGCCGAATGCCCAGCTGCTTGATAACGGTTACGGAAAAGTCGTGCATATCACTCCTGCAGGTGATCCTGTTCCCGACAATCCATTTATCGGAGAAGACGGTATATTACCGGAAATCTATTCTTATGGACATCGCAACGTTCAGGGTCTTGCAATTCAGCCGGGAACCGGTGATGTATGGATCAGCGAGATGGGACCGCGTGGTGGGGACGAATTGAATCTGATCGAGGCCGGCAAGAATTATGGCTGGCCTGTGATCAGCTATGGCATTGAGTATTCCGGAGATCCGATCCCAGGTGCTCTCACCGTAATGGAGGGGATGGAACAGCCGGTATATTATTGGGATCCCGTGCTGGCACCGAGCGGTATGACATTTTATATCTCTGATAAAATCCCGGAATGGCAGGGCAACCTCTTTATCTGCGGACTCAAGAGCCAGCATATCTCACGAATCATCCTGACAGACGGTCGAGTAGCCGCCGAGGAATGGCTCCTTGCCGAGGAAGGACAGAGATTCCGTGATATTTGCGAGGGCGCAGATGGATCGCTCTACACAATAACGGACAGCGGAAGATTATACAGGATCGGGATCTGATTCTCGAGTATTCCCATGTAAAAAAATAAAATTTACATATTGTATTTATTACATCCTTGTAAATGTTGTAATATGTATTCATATCAACATTCGAGATAGGGGACACAAGGATGAGAAAACTATTACTAATTGCAATATCGGCATTTTTAACGGCTTTATTAGGGGGCTGTATGTCTCCGAACAAAGCGACCGATTCAACAGTATCTGATGTAACGAATAAAGGGGAAGTGATACCTATGGACCATTCGTTTGTAAAAGAAAAAGGGATGGAAGTTATCTATGTCGCTGGTGGATGCTTCTGGGGAACTGAGAAGCTCATGCAGAGCCTCTACGGTGTTAAGGATGCAGTAAGCGGTTACGCTAACGGTGTGGAAGGCGATATTCCGCGTTACGAGACCGTTTCAGATACAGGATATAAGGAGACGGTACGTGTCGTATATGATCCTGAGAAAGTAAGTCTCGATACGATTCTTTTTACCTATTTTCGTTCTATTGATCCGACGATCAGGAACCGGCAGGGAAACGATATCGGGACCCAGTACCAGGCCGGCGTCTACTGGGCAGATGAAAAGGCTAAAGAGACAGTTCTTCGGATTGCTGAAGTTGAGCGTGAACGATCCGATCCGTTTGTTGTGGAGATCGAGCCGCTTCAAAGTTTCTATGATGCGGAGGAATATCATCAGAACTATCTCGACAAAAACGTGAACGGATATTGCCATATCGGAACAGAAGAGTTTGAACTCGCCTCGCGGATCATCGTCGATCCGGCCGAATATCCACGCCCTCCGCGGGATGAATTCAAGGCGAAGCTCACTGAGTTTCAATACAGTGTTACGCAGGAGGAGGCCACGGAGCCGGCTTTTCAGAACGAATACTGGAATAATCACGAGAAAGGACTTTATGTTGATATCGTAACCGGAGAGCCCTTGTTCTCTTCGAGTGACAAGTTTGACAGCGGAACCGGCTGGCCGAGCTTCAGTAAGGGAATCGATGAGAATACCTTCGTATACCTTGTTGACAACTCCTTTGGAATGGAGAGGATTGAGGTGCGCAGTCGAACCGGTGATACACACCTTGGTCATGTGTTTTATGAGGAGGGCATTTCGTCGACCGGTGCACGTTACTGTATGAACAGTGCCTCGTTGCGATTCATTCCCTATGACAATATGGATGAAGAAGGGTACGGATACCTTAAAGAGTTTGTTCTGTGAATGAATCTGCATTATCCAAGCATTTGTCATAAGGGGCTGTCTCAAAAGATTTGTAAAAGTAGACTCTAATGGTTGGATGAAGAGACTGGCACTCGGGGGTTTACTTCAGAAAGCAAAGGCTTATGCGTCAGACTATAAGCGTCAGACTTGATGTGTCAGTCTTAATGCGGCAGTCTTAATGCGGCAGTCTTTAACATGATGCATGAAAATACCAATCTATGAAAAACGAATCGAAACACGTTTTTTGACACACGCTCAATCCCACATCGTCGGCTTGCAAATACGGCCAGAATGCGCGTTTTGGCTGTTCTAGGCCGTAAAATCTCGTTCCTGAGCCGTCCGTTGGCGCGAAAATACGGCCTAGATCCGCGTTTTGGCCGTTCCAGGCCGTAAAATCTCGTTCCTGAGCCGTCCGTTGGCGCGAAAATACGGCCTGGATCCGGGTCTTGGCTGTTCTAGGCCGTAAAATCTCGCTCCCGGCCCGCCCGTCGGCGCGAAAATACGGCCTAGATTCGCAATTTGGCCGTTCTAGGCCGTAAAATCTCGTTC
>CAZOFY010000091.1:0-6085 GCA_964579245.1 uncultured Mageeibacillus sp. | reverse complement strand
CACGATTAATCAGCGGTTCCTTAGTTTTATTGCAAAAACAATTATACCGAAAGTGAGCTTGCGGCTCATTTTTACTTATCAATTTACACCAATTATATGGACACTATCGCCTCCTCGAAAGTAAAGCGGATAATTAAATAAATCATTAAAACAATATAATTAATGGTGATAAACACAATTGGTCAAGCTTTGCGTAGAAAAAAAGCTGGTCTTATTCCATAGAACTCTATATCTGCCTTATTAGCACGACTTGATGACATTGTAATAATATCTCCTTGATAATCTACTATAGGCACAGAATGAGTACCGACGTCGTCACATCGTACCCACCACCAAACAGCATTATCTGAATTAGCAAGGACACCATTTTGGCAGCTGTAAATTGAAGCTAATACAACTCTGTCCGAAAAGATTGGGAAGAAACGAGTGATTTCTTCAGAATTTAAAATGAATATCCTTTTATCTGAAGCCGAAGCGAAATCAGCGCAGACAGTTTTGTCTTTTATTTTGAAAGACAATATCATTTTCTTTTCATCTTCATTAAATGCTTGCGCATAAAAAGTTGTGTTAAGCCAGGAATTTAATGAACATGAATTCCAATCAGCATTCTCTGGATTATCATCATATGGCATACAGTCTATTACAATATTTGAAATTATTATCACAGATTTTTCATCTATTGGAATAACTCTCCATGGGATTTTTTCCTTCCCATTATCTAGGTTTCCATCAATTTCATATTCGCCAAAATAGAAGACATCTAACGACTCATTTTCCACTGATTGAGAGAGATTGAATATAACACATAAAGAAATAACAGAAAAAAGTAATAAGAAAGAAACCAATGTTTTCTTAAACTTCATATTTTATCCTCCCTGTGAAAATTATATGGCATATTTTTAATTGTCCTTACAACACAGCGGAAATATTGCGATCTCCCCAATCACTTAAGCCCCAAAGCGTATATTCGTTCATTAGTAATATATAGATTCATATTTTAAATCTATTCTGAAATTTTATGCTGGATCTCGAAATCTGGGATAGAACATAACTATAATCAAACAATTTACTTATCCTGCTATAATTATATCTTTCGCATAGGAAACATCTCTTGTTTACGGCCATTGTACGTACTAGATACGCTGCAGTGTGTCAGTTTATTAATCTTCGCCCATTATTGCAAATGTCGCAATCTCGTGCATAATCGTCATGGAATTTAATCAAATAATTGCCAATATAGGATATATACCAAACCATTGATAATCAATAAGGAAATGTAGTTAATTATAACCACCAAATTCCCTGTAATTACTATACGACTTTGATATAGCGATATCATTCATATCAAAATCTAATGCACCACAATAACATCCAATCCCATAAAAAATTTCGTGATTATTGTTATAATTAACAATAATCTTTGATCGAATATAAACGGCTGGAGAATCAGATTCAAGTTTTAATTTATCTTCTAAGTTTAGTCCAGTTTGGCTTTCTACAGAAAGGTTATTTCCAAAAAATATTTGTATTATATCTGCAGATCCTGACAGAACTTCGTACGAGTATGCGAAATACTCCGCATTGGAAGACGCTGCCGGAGACGAATATGTATTAAGAAGATCTAATTTTGATGGTCTCTCGCCAACGTCAAAAACCCAATCACCGATTCCATATGAAAATTTTGAGTTGTCACCTTTAGTAAACACAATATTACAAGACTGAAAAACACCGGGCAAAGTACTAGAAAAGGTTATTTCAAAACTATATGTTGAATATGCGTCAGTAGAAGTTAAATAAGATAAAGAATAGTCATTAATAGGAATAACAGTTGAAAGGCCCTCAAATTCTACATTGACGATATCACTTGTCAAATTGCTCATATTATTAGTGCTTGAAAATATAGTTAGCGAAATTGTCCATTCGGAATCTTCAGGCATCGCAATATAACTATTCATCCGTGCAAAAAAAGAGTTATTGGGTGCAGAAATAACGGTACACGCATTAAGAAATGATAGCGAAATAACTAAACAAAAAACTATAAAATTCTTCATTGTTTCTCCATTCATAACTACCCTTCTAAAGAGTTGTTTGCGCTATGCTATGGTCTAGCTACTTGAAAGTGTTAATGGGAACGTCAACACTATTTCGGTCAGGTTTCTAAGCAACACATGTTTGAAGACCGAGATTCCAGCGTTTGAGTCATTGTAGAGGACTTAGGTAGCCGAGACGTTTTTGTATTCTTCTTGTGTTGTAGAAGCCCTCGATGTATGCGTAGATCTTCTGTCTGGCTTCGGCACGTGTCTGGAAATGTGTCCAGTGTATGGTTTCTTTCTTGAAATTTACAAAGAAGCGTTTACTCCAACTGATATCTCCCGGGGTACCGACTCGCGAGAAGATTTGCCGGAGTCCTTCTTTGCTCAAAAGATTCATCACCTCTTCGGGTGCATATTTGCTGCCACGGTTATTGTGGTAGCCCCTGGGGATCTCGTACAGTCGAATCACTTTCTTGATCGTCTTACCCACCAGATCGGCTTTCGTGTGTCCGGATATGTATTACGCCACTCGTTACGTCATTGGTCTGACACTGGTAATCAAATCCTTCTTTCGTTTCTGATGTAAATGATGTTGCTTGAGAGAACCTCAAACGGCGTTGGATATCCAAGTTTCTAGTGAGGTTGAGATATCCGTCACCATGCGTTATCCGACTGTCTGTCAGGCTTCTCTATCGTCGTCGGATGTGGATACATCGAAACCCCTGAATTTACATGTATTCGTGGACATTATAGAAGCTGCAGGAGAATCCTTCACGCCGTAACATCCCGTAAATACGGTTAGCGACATAGGTACTTCTCCCAATGCAAATGTCTTTAGTACGTTCTCAGCAAGCGTTACAAAGTATACTGTTGCTTTTTTACATATTACGATCCATTTTCAGTCCCGCGTTCTTGAGTCAAAGCACATTTATCTCTTATTCCAGCGTAGCCATAGGTGTCTTACTTCCCTCAGCTACATAATTCTTTCTCACGTTGAAGAGCACGTTCTCTGCGATTTCCAGGTCTTCATCTAAGGCTCTTACACTCTTAAGACTTATGTAAGTGATTTTCACAGAGTTTTTCTTGAATTCTTTATGGTATTGTTTCTGGCACACAGTCATGGTTTAGTCTTCCTTTTTTCGGTTTCAACTCGCTTACCATCGTGTCCGAAATATTAGCGCATTCCCTAGAGTCATGAAGAAGCCCTAATCCTTCAGAGATTAGGGCCCCATATTTCATTTTGTGTAAACAACAAGATAAGTATCTCCTGTTGGCGTATCTATGTAGCCAGAGTATGACTGAGTTTCTTTCCCGTTTATTTTTTGAGTATAGTAGAATTTTTGCCTATGAAAATCGCTTGCAAAACCTAGTTTAGTATAGTATCTAGTATTTGCTGGTATAGTTGTCGCAAGTCCATAGGTTTCCGTGTACGATAGAGATAATCCCAATGATCCTAAAACATCGGAAGAAACTTGTGATGATACGCCTGCCGAAACACTCCCCGAAAAGGAAACAGAACGTGACCATGTATAACTACTTGCTTTGCTCCATGAAGAAGACAAATACTTAACAAATCTTTCAGAAATAACTGATTCACCCGTAGAAACGGACCTTTCGTTAATTGACATAGTTCCTGGACACCAAGTGTAATCATAGATCACATAACCTGACCCAAGAGCACAGACCGAAGAACTGTACACCGAGAAGACTAAAAATAGTGATACTAAGACAATAAATAGCCTTTTAAACAGTTGCATAAATAATCCTCCTCATCATTCTTTCAATAACATCTCTAGCCTGCTTTTGATTATCGTTATTACGTCTTGTACACTTTTGTCTTCATAGAAGTATGGCATGGATTCTTCACAAATGATCGACAATATTCTCTGATCACATGCGGAAACGCCGCTCATATTATTAACCAAAGACCGATACCTCTGAGCACTTTGTTCCGACATAGAAACAAGACCGTTCTCCGTATCAACTTTCGCGGTCCGAATATCGTCTTCAAAGACAGATCGCATGACGGGAATATTATCATGTTGATTTTCGAAAACCTGCACCTCCTCACCCATTGTAGTTTTTATAAATCGCCATGCCTCTGTTTTTTGATCACTGCCGGAGGAAATCGCATAACATTTTGACGGATTGAATGAAGGTGCGTTCTTTTCAACTGATGGATAATTTGCGACTGAAACAGGTCCGCCAAAAGCGATCTCCGTTCTCATATAGTAGCTTGCACCTAGAATGCTGCATGATCCGGATAAAATCATCCCGTTCTCCAATAACTCTTCTATATCTGATGTGGGAGTCTTGGACAATTTAGACTCCGGTATTCCGTATGTTTTTGAGAAATCTAACATATCGGTAAATAATGACGAGGAAATACTTACAGAATGGTAATCGAAGGTAATGAGTTCATGCAATGAAGAAGATACCAAAGTTCCTAAAAGTGAAGAATAATCCATAGGCGGGAGTGCCAGGACGGCATTGTCTTGGTTTGCGGCTATCTCTTTGAATTCTTCCAGACTCCAGGAATTGCGTTCCCCGATTTTGGAAGACAAGCCTACAAGGCCTGAGACACCGAAAGAAGGATACAGATATAAGATTCTCCCGTCGCGTTCAACAGAATTTATTGCGTTTTCAAAATACAATGTTTTGTCAAACTCGGTATCGCCTCCAATATAGAGATTCAGATCATCATACACATCACTGCCGGCGAGCATTTCGATATCGGCAGCATCGCCGCAAAAAACGTCAAAGACATTGCCGGATAGTACGTCTAGTTTCATTTGCCGAACGGCGCTCTCGTAAGCCATCTCGAAATTTTCTGCTGTCTCAACGCCTTCGTAGTAATCTCGAATGACTGCCTTACAAGATGTGCTGCTCGTATTAAAAACCTCGACAGCTTTTAAAACACATGGGTCGGAAGAGATTGCGAAGCCAGCAATCGTGATTGTTTGAGGGGGAATTGAAGAGTTTTTATCGAGAATGGTAGCAATATAGAATGAAGTGCGCTTCGGCAGGTCCTGATTGACGATTTTCAGTAGAAAACTCTTATCCGAAATTGGGATAACGGAAGTCAGGGAATCGGGAGAAATTCGGCCAATCATAAATCTCCAGTCACTGACTTTGTTCGTATTACCGGAAATTGGTTCTGTGCAATAGATTCCCGCGTCGGTGCAATAATACAGTGAATTTTCTTTCGATTGATATGAATTGTCTGCTAAATAAGCGGCATCCAGTTTTTTTAAATCATTATTATTATCAGAATTCTTAAGCAACAGGAAACGGTTGTCTTCAGAATATGCTTCAATCAACAGCTGATTGTCCAGCATGGAAACAGAACTACAATCATAATCCATTACTTGGTCATCTACAATATTACCGTTCATTTCAATCGTAACCAGGCGATTATCGTCGCCTAATAAATACAGATAGTTAGTCGAGAATGCCATGCTTAGGGGTAAAAAAGCTGACAGTTCACATTTCATCAATGATACTTGCTCCTTAGTATCCAACGAAAAACAAAATAGCTCATATTCGTTTTTTGTGCTATCTATTGATTTTGAAGATAAGAAATAAAGAGAATCTTGATTATTACTATCATACAAAATTATGTGTGTTGAGGAATCCTCTGGTTTTGAAATAAAACTATCGATAATATTTCCTTCGAGATTAAATATATCGTAATGTAACGACGAGCTTCCAATGCTATCCTCAGAGTCTGTTGAGACAAAATAAAAACCATCATTACAAGAACTGAAATAAACAACATTCTCAAAAGCACCTTCTAATGGAACCGCAGATAGCTCTCTATCATTCGAAAATGATGACCTACTCGTATTCGTACAAGAAACTGCCGAGCATAAAAAGGCGATCACAAGGGCAATCGTCAATAAAAATCTTAGAGCAGCAAATCGGCTAGAATCGACGTGATACATATTTTCCCTCGATAAAAATTATATTAATATTACAAATTATACCTATTAATTAAAATCTTTCAAGATTGTAAGCTAATAAAGTTTACCTGTTCTGACCTGCTCCCCGAA
>CAZOFY010000090.1:0-6186 GCA_964579245.1 uncultured Mageeibacillus sp. | reverse complement strand
TAATTATGAAGAAGATATTGCCGTTTATTGTTGCTGTGCTTGTGCTAGTTCTATGTACTTCCAGTCTAGCTGCCATTGAAACACCACAACCTGATTCTTCTGGATCTATCAAATTTTATAACAACATTCTACTGTTGGATGACAATACTGTGGTTTCATGTACGGTAAAACAATGTGCACAAACATATGGATTTGATGTAACACTTGCCTCTGAGATTTGGAATGACCAAGGTCGATATGTAAATGATGATGGATATGTATCAAGGATTGGATTGCGAACAAGGGTAGCAGAAAGCAGATCATTTAGCGTAAGTTCAAACGAACCTAACTGTACAAAAGGTTATGGAGCTTGGCTAGTTCACTTTTCTCCAATTATTCAAGGAATGAGCGTTACTGACCCATACGATGGAGCTTCCGGCTGGGCATATTAGTTCTTGATATTATATAAATCTGAAATAGGAGCTTAATAAGCTCCTATTTTAGCAATAAGTCAGATTGGGGATATCTTAATGAGCTTCCGTTTGTTGGTAAAATTTTTCTACGGGAACAAAGCCTTGTATGTATTTGCTGTAATAATCTATGTGGTGTTAACGTATGCCATATTATATTCTGTTACGCAGTATAAAAATTACACATACAAGATCGAGCTCGCTGAGCAAGCGAAGTACGACCAAGACATCTTCATACAGTTGAAATTAGGATCATTTGGGAGAAACGAGAACCTAGAAAAAGAGTATCAGGCGGCTTTTGACTTGATTTCGGAAATAGATGGTGTCGAATCATTTACTTGCGCTCAGACTTTTGACAATGCCGCGCTTACTAGTGATTACAGCAAACAGCTTTTACTTGATATTCTGACGGATCTTAAGCACGGGAACGCTAAATATAAACTAATGTCTGGCACATGGCCGGATGAACCCAATGAAGTGGTATTAGCATCTCAGGCAAGAAATCATTATCAAATAGGTGAGATTATTCAAATGCAAATGGAGACATATCCCTCGTTGGTTGATAATCGAGAACCCGCATTTGTAATGAAGGATGTAGAACTTAAGATTACGGGATTTCTTGACGATTCTGCACAAGTCTTATATTACGGTCGCGGAGATGAGAACCCTACTCTCGATACTTTTTTTATAAGTCTTGGACAATTTGAATCTGGGTTCGGGGGATTTTCCGACGAGAATGAATTATGTGTTGATGGCATTATTTTCCAACCAACAAGCAAGGATGGTGAGAGTATTACAAGTAGTGGTGAAGGTGCGAAATATATCCTTCGGCTCGAGGACCCCTCTGAGGCGGAACAGATTGCTGCTCAGCTTGAAGGTAAAATTCCCGGGAAGACGATAATTGGTAAAGAACTTCTGTCTGAGTATCGCGCTACACATCAAGTGGAGATATCTACCTCCCTCCGAAATGTTATACTTGTCCTTGCACTATGTGTTTGCGGGACTCTGTTAACGGTGAATCTTTCCATCCGCAAACGAAATCAGGAGATTTGTTTACTTGCTATTTGTGGGGTATCACCAACTCGAATTATTGGATTGTTCTATCTTACATTCATCCCGGTTATTCTCATCTCTTGGGTGATTGGATTAATCACTTTTCTTATTTCAATAGAATCTGGAAGCTTTGTATCGAACAGCTTGGAAAAACTTATTTTCTTCCCACAAGACATGGTTTTGTGTCTCGTATTTTTATTGCTAACAACTACTCTTTTTATGTTACCGAGTTTTCTCATCTCTTCTTCTCGACCATATTTATCGGATTTGCGAAAGGAATAGTCTATGGAGTCAGTTATTTGCTTGGAGAAAGTTTCGAAATCTTTCCTACCCAAGAAGAATGCGAGAATACATGCTTTAAGAGAAATAGACCTTACTGTAAAACATGGGGAGTGGATTTCGTTCTCCGGCCCGTCTGGTTCGGGGAAATCGACTCTATTACACGTTATTGGTTGCCTCTATAAGCCCGACTCAGGACGTTTGCACATTATGGGAGAAGAACCGGCGATTCTTTCCGCGGATAAACTGAACAACTTTCGAGGACGCAACATCGGGTTTGTTCTACAGGATTTCGCTCTGATACCGAACTTATCGGGCTTTGATAATGTTGCTCTCCCTATGACATTCACAAAGGTATCTTCGGCAGAGATTCGCATGAAGGTAGACTCTATTCTTGATCGACTGATGATACCAGAATTATCGGGTCGTCTCGTCCGCGAGATGTCCGGTGGTCAACGTCAGCGAATTGCAATAGCACGTTCTCTGATATTTGATGCACCTATAATTTTAGCCGATGAACCAACCGGATCCCTTGACCCTGATACAAAAAATGATATTCTTGGTATCTTTCGTATGCTTCATAAAAATGGCAAGACGATTCTTTTTGCAACGCATGACAAAGAAGTATCTGATTGGGCGGACCGATCAATTTATATAATGGACGGCGAAGTGATCTGAATGGAAATGCAGGGTCGAAAATCATTGGTCGTCAATATAATTGCGATCGTACTAACATTCTCCTTGTTGTTTCTTTCATCAAGTTGCGGGACAACAAAGGAAGTCTTGGATTACGATGTGTCTGCAGTATTTGCTGTTGAGAAGAGATCAACGCCGATGTCAGAGGCGTTGTTTCAATGGTTGTCTAATGATCATTCAATACAAATTATAGATATAGCGGTCTGTAACGGACGAGTAGGGCTGCTTGCGTCTAATGAAGATGGATATCAACTTATATTAGGTGAAATAGAAAGCCGTGATTTTTCGATTACATCTTTGTCCTTTTTCAGTGAAGGACGACCAGAACGCATCTTTCTTACGAATGATAAGCAATGCATTGTATTATCAGAGACGAATGGAGATTCATTTTGGGAAATCCAAACGAGCTTACATAAATTCTCAGAGGATTTATCCAATCATAAAGAGGTGCTCCTTGAAAATCTCGAGGGGAACGCGATATCAGATGCCTGTTATGATCCATGTCGTGATTTCTTGTGGATTGCTACAGTTGGGGGTCTTTTTTCCTATTCTTCATCGGGGGAGTTGAGGTGCGAAAACAAAAGCAAGGACAATGAAACATTTACAGCAGTAACAACTGTTGGAGATGGAAGTATATATATTCTTGCGTTTGGGAGTAGTTTACGCTTGATGAATTTCAAAGATGATGGAAAAACGATTATTCAAAGTAGAGAACTAAGTAATTTTCCTGAGAGTAACTACATGTCAATTCGAATCACTGCATCTGTTGAAGAAAATAAAACATGTATTCTTATTAATTCTCCTTACGCATTGTATGAATGGAAAACAACAGAACATAATGTACATAAAATTCTTGATAAACGCTTTGAAGGGTTTTCGGGAATCGGTAGTATCTTATCTTACGATGGAGCCTATCTTGCTCTGTCGCTGTGGTCGAGTGGATCTGATTCTACCGAAATTGGACTTTTTGCCTTCTCTTCGCGTCCTGTAGAAACAGAGATACTTAATATTGCAATTCTTGGTATATCGGAGCAAACCTTAGTAGAATTCTTGAAATATGCTGGTAAAATTCGTTCATTGTACCCCAATCTGTCGTTAAACATTCAAGTGTATCCTGAGACAGTGCTAACTGAATCGCAAAAAGCGGCTGATCCAAGTAAACAAGCGAAGGCTTTGCTCGAACTCCTCTCGCAGAATATGCCAGATGTTTTCTGTGTCAGCTCAGAGTATATTGAAGTTCTTGAGAATGCATCAGCGCTCACGGATCTTCGCGTTCTTTATGGGAATGATGAAAATTTCAATATTGATGATTATCTCGAGAATGTCTGGAATGCGTCGAAAAATTATGAAGCGCACTACTTTATTACTCCGTTTTTTGGAATGTCAGGAGTGATGTGTCGCCAAGATGCTAACCTTAGAGGTTCTCTTTCTTCTTTATCAACATATATCGAGTCAAATTTAAAAATTGAACATATTATGCAGCATGATACACAATGGAACATATTCGATACTATGTGGCCATGTTTCCGAACGGAATTCTTGTCTCGGGAAGGTACATTTGATAAAGAAAAATTCGCGGAACTGCTTCTATTCTGTATGGAAAACGGAGAGAAATACTACGAAGATAAGGTTCCAGTCGTTGATCAAATTTCCAGTGGGAATCTTCTTTTTATTCCCTCTGATATAGGCTCCTACGATTCCTTTCTTGTAAATGCTTCGATATTTGCAGGGAATGCTGATTATATCGGACTGCTTGATGCTGGCGAAGGACAACCATTACTTACTTCAGATTTCTGTCTAGCGATTTCTGATTCTTCTGATAAAAAAGAGGATGCTTGGCAGGTTCTCTCTTTTTTTCTTTCAGATGAAGTGCAGATGGGTTATGACGATTTTCGCAACAATGAATCTAGTTCTATACCAATAGAAAAGACTGCCTTAGAGTCGATGTTGGGAGTGCAGTTTGAATTGTATATGGATGGGAGGAGTCAAGTGATCCCCCCTCTATCTGATACAGAGGATATCCAAAGAATGGATGCAATTAATGCGTATTTAAGAGAAAAAGAATCGGGCTTGGATGATGATGAGATCTCACGTCCTGAGAACTACTATCTTCCATTTCCGTATCCAGAGGATCAAACAGCAAAATTGTTTCGAGACATGCTTTCCAAACCAACGACATTTCTTATTTATGACATGAATGTAGACTTAATTGTGTATGATGAAGCTAGGAAATGTTTTCTTGGAGATGTTACGCCAGAACAAGCGGCAGAGTCAATATCCTCCCGATTGGATTTATATTTAAGTGAGAAAACTTGAAATTAGTCAGTAATAATTATAGAGTTTCCTCGATTGTAGTTCATAGGCGGTATTCGAATGATGGATTTTCCGAATCAACTTGAGAACGCTGATTGTTAAAGAGGTGTTATAGATTTTTTGTTCCTTTGACTGAAGTCGAAGAATTCTTTGACAATTTTGAGAAGCAGAATTGAAATGCGCTGACGATGCTTTTCGAGAGGGCTGAGGAGGGCAACGAAGAGGTGTGAGGCGAACGCCTCGAAGCCGATTAGCGAGAGAGCAACTACGAAGAGGTGTAAAATGGCAAAGCTCAAACTGATGACCGTCGTCGGGACCCGTCCCGAGATCATCCGCCTGGCCGCCGTAATCAAGAAGTGCGACACGTACTTCGATCAGATCCTCGTGCACACGGGCCAGAATTACGATTACGAATTGAACCAGGTCTTCTTCGATGACCTCGGGCTCCGGGCGCCGGATCACTTCCTCGAAGTAGTCGGCAAAGATCTGGGCGCGACGGTCGGCAACGTCATCGCGAAAAGCTACGCGCTGATGGTCGACCTGAAGCCGGACGCGGTCCTCGTCCTGGGCGATACGAACTCCTGCCTCGCAGCCTACTCCGCGAAGCGCCTGCATATCCCACTCTTCCATATGGAAGCTGGGAACCGCTGCTTCGACGAGTGCCTGCCGGAAGAGACCAACCGCCGCATCGTCGATCACATTGCCGATGTGAACATGTGCTATTCAGAACACGCGCGTCGCTATCTGAACAGCGAGGGCGTCGCCAAAGAGCGCACCTACGTCACCGGCTCCCCGATGGCCGAGGTCCTTCGCGCCAATCTCGAAAAAATCCGCAGCTCGACGATCCTCGAGCGCCTCGGTCTCGAAAACGGCCGCTACATCCTCCTGTCCGCGCATCGCGAAGAAAACATCGACACACAGGCGAACTTCGAGAGCCTCATGAATGCGGTAAACGCTTTGGCCGAAACCTACGACATGCCCATCCTCTACTCCTGCCACCCGCGCAGCGCCAAGTTCATCGAGCAGAGAGGCTTCGTCTTCGATCCGCGCGTGCGGCAGAATAAGCCACTGGGCTTCCACGATTATAACCACCTGCAAATCCACGCCTTCGCCGTCGTCTCCGATTCAGGGACTCTGCCGGAAGAGTCAAGCTTCTTCCTCTCCGTACATGCCCCCTTCCCGGCCGTCTGTATCCGCACTTCCACCGAACGGCCGGAGGCTCTGGACAAGGGCAACTTCATCATCGCGGGCATCACGACCGAGCAGATCCTTCAGGCAGTCGAAGTCGCCGTCACGATGAATGCGAACGGCGACCTAGGTGTTCCCGTGCCGGACTATACAGACGAGAACGTCAGCAATAAAGTCGTCAAAATCATCCAGAGCTACACCGGCATCG
>CAZOFY010000089.1:5812-7313 GCA_964579245.1 uncultured Mageeibacillus sp. | reverse complement strand
CCGTCGGGAGCGTAGACTCCGTCGGGAGCGTAGACTCCGTCGGGAGCGTAGACTCCGTCGGGAGCGTAGACTCTGTCGGAGCGGTGGACTCTGTCGGAGCGGTGGACTCTGTCGGAGCGGTGGACTCTGTCGGAGCGGTAGACTCCGTCGGGTTTGTTTCGAGTGGGAAATCATTGACTGCATAGGAATATGGGTAGAAATGAGCTTCCGAAATGGAGATGAGATTCGCTGCGATTATGCCTCCCTCGAAATTTCCTCCGGTCATTTCTACGGATGCTCCTGGGGCCACAATGTGTCCGGAACCGAAGTTCACCGTAACGTTACCGGTCGCATCCGGCATGTTCCATAAGAGACGCATATCACCTAAGTTGACTTGGCCATTCTCTTTTGTGGTTGGTAAAGATTTTAAAGCATTATTTATTGGCTCAGTCGCATTGCCTAAGAAAATTTTCTGTGAGTTGAGGACAAAGGAAGAACCATTAATACCAACGATGGAGATAACATACTCATTTGTAAAATCCGAGACGGATACGCCGTTCAACTGAACCCGTGTGGCTGTGTTGTAATCTTGTGCAGAGATCGTCACACGCTTTGACGCACCGGATAGCTCAATTTGTAACGTGCTTCCTACCATTGTCCCCGAAGAGGTCCCTGTGTTGGCGTAAATAAGAGATTGGGCTTTCAAGTCTGAAAAGGCAGCGGTCACATCGATATAGTCTGTGCTGCTGATCTGGGTCATGGATGACTGCTGCCAATCTTGAACACTTGTACCGGCAGAAGTGTATAAGAACTCTGTATTCTTCCTTGCTCCGACCCAATTCGTATTTGCGTTAAAGTTACTGAATTGCACGACGTTATTAACATAAGATGGGGCTATTTGAGCCTCACCAAAATTCAGCGTTCCGGACAAAGAGCCGCCGACAACAATAGAACCAACAAAATGATTGTTGCTTGTCATGTTATTGCTGACGAAAGCCTGGTACTCACTCAGTATGTTGGGAATCGAATATGACTTGCTGAAGGCCGTGAAAGCAAGAAGCATGGGACCAACAGCCAAGCCAAAAAGCACGGCAAGGATTGTTGAGTACGTTAAGAAGCGTCGAGAGATCTTTCGTTGTGGTTTTTGCATGGTGCCTCCTCAGTTGTGATTGCTCATTTGAATAGAACGGTATAACATGGATAGCATTACATTGTAATTAATACAAGGTTTTTAAAGAGCTTTTAAACAAATGTAACAAAAGGAAGACCCTCATGTCAATTCTTTACGCATCGCATTTTTATGATAAATGTTTCAAAATTAATACTTCTACCTACTGTTCTATTAGAATCGGAGATTTGAATTTGAGCGACGAGAAAATATTGTATGATGATATCAGAAAACGTGCTTCGTTCGCATTATCACCTGTCAGGATCTCGATATCATCGGCAAGATTGGAGGATGAATATGTCGTATCAATTTTTTCAAGACTGTGAGTGCGAGTATTTTCCATGTCATACTATT
>CAZOFY010000089.1:0-5712 GCA_964579245.1 uncultured Mageeibacillus sp. | reverse complement strand
AATCCGGCTATATCGCAGAATGAACTGGCAGATATACTTGGGATTGCCCGTTCTTCGGTTGCTGTCCACATCACGAACCTGACTAAGAAAGGCTATATTCTTGGCAAGGGTTATATCCTGAAGGATGAAGAGTATGTCTGCGTCCTTGGCGGCGCGAACATGGATATTATCGGATCACCATCACAGAGGCTCATCCCGGCAGACTCCAACCCTGGCAAGATTAAGCTGACGATAGGTGGTGTCGGAAGAAATATCGCGGAGAACCTAGTCCGACTCGGTGTTCCTACGAAGCTGATTACCGTTCTGGGAGAGGACGTGTACGGCAAGAAGATGCTTGATCATGCGAATCAGATTGGTCTGGACATGAAGGACAGCCTCATTGTCAATCACAAACCAACATCGACATACCTCGCAATCCTCGACGAGAACAAGGACATGGTTGCGGCTGTCAATCAAATGGATATTACGGAAGAACTCACTGTTGATTTTATTCAGGAAAAGCGACCGATCATCGAGCATGCCCGTGTCTCTGTATTAGATACAAATATCCGGGAGGATGTACTCCGTTACGTTCTGGAACATAGTAGAAATACTGTCTTCTTTCTCGATACGGTCTCAACGAAGAAGGCTGAGAAGATTCGCGACTTGATTGGACATTTTCATACGATAAAGCCGAATCGAATTGAAGCGGAAATGCTTACGGGCATTTCCATCCGCACACAGGATGATATGCGTAAGGCAGCTGAAGTCCTTCTCGAAAAAGGCGTGAAGCGAGTATATATCACGCTTGGCTCAGATGGAGTGTTCTATCATGACCGGAAATCCTGGGCACTAATCCCAAATCCAAGGGTTCACGTTGTGAACGCGACCGGCGCCGGGGACGCGTTCGTTGCAGGATTGGCCTGCAGTTATTTTAACCATTATGATACGGAGCAAAGCGCCTGTTTTGCCATGGCGACGGCAATTCTGGCCCTCGAAAGCGAAGAAACAATCAACCCGAACGTTTCCATGGAAAATGTTCAGAAAAAAATGAAGGAGCTTGAATTATGTTAGAGAAATATTTGGATATCAACCCGGAGATCAAGAAAACTATTTTTGAGGGAGGACCGGTGGTAGCCCTCGAGTCGACGATCATTTCTCATGGTATGCCGTACCCGAAGAATGTCGAGACGGCTCTGGCCGTGGAGCAAATGATACGCGACAATGGTGCTGTTCCGGCAACGATTGCGATACTCGACGGGAGAATTAAGATCGGCTTGACGCCGGAGGAGATTGAGATACTTGGGAAAAGTCATGATGCAGTCAAGGCCAGCCGCCGCGACATCCCCTTCATACTCGCCAAGGGTCTAACCGGTGCAACAACCGTGGCAGCAACAATGATCCTCGCTGATTTGGCCTGCATTCGTATTTTTGCGACAGGGGGCATCGGCGGAGTGCACAGGGGCGCACAAGAGACCTTTGATATATCCGCTGACTTACAGGAGCTCGGCAAGACAAATGTCGCGGTTATTTGTGCGGGCGCCAAATCCATTCTCGACATCGGCCTGACTCTGGAATATCTGGAGACGCAGGGCGTACCCGTTGTCGGCTTCGGGACGGATGAGCTGCCGGCTTTTTACACATCGAAGAGCGGCTTCCCTGTAGACTATCGGATTGATACGACAGAGGAACTGGCGCAGGCACTTCGTACGAAGTGGGATCTCGGACTGAACGGCGGTGTCGTGATAGCAAATCCGATACCGGCGGAATATGAGATGGATCCTGCCGTGATCAATGCGGCCATCAACGCTGCTGTCAAGGAGGCTGAAGAGAAGGGGATCAAGGGAAAGGAGAGCACACCGTTTCTGCTTGCCAAGGTCAAGGAACTGACAGACGGAGCAAGCTTGGACTCCAATATTCAGCTTGTGTATAACAATGCAAGGGTCGGTGCTCAGATTGCGGTAGCATTGAGCAAGCTTCCCTAACAATCTGCGCAGGGTGATTTGACGAGTAGAATCCCGTTCAAGAGCTTTCCGCGAATGCTTACAGTCACGAATAGAGACTTTTTATACGAGGCACGATCTCTTCGATCGTGCTTTCGATTTCCCGCTCATTCAGGATCTCAGGCGTATTCCATTGAGCGCCGTAAGCATTGATCTGATAGCAATGTTCAAATCCGAACATCTGAAAATAGATCTTGTATTTTTCGAAAAGCGAATCGTATTTTGAAGGGTCCGTATAACCGTAAGCCTGAATATACACAAGGCTCCTGTTTCGGGGCAAATGGTCGGCTGAATAGCCTGTTCTTCCATAGTAGGACCAGGTTCTGTCAATGAAGCATTTCAACTGCGCACTGATATCCGCGTAAAACACGGGCGTGGACAAGATCAACAGATCCGCCGACTTTGCCATTTCGAGGATTTCTGACAGATCATCCTTCACTGCGCAGCGATCTGATTTACTTCTCCTACAGGAAAAGCACTCCTGGCAGCCATGAATCTTCAAAGAATTCAAGTGATACCGATGGATCTCGTGTTCTTCGTTCTCGAATTTCTGCATCAGAGTATTTGTTACGGTTGAACACGCTCCGTCTATACGAGGGCTGCCATTGATCCATACTATTTTCATTTTGACATGTACCTCCACCTTGCGATCTTTTCAAAGAGGGAAATCAATTGTTGGCCGGTATCTTTCGAAAAATGTATTAAACATATCTGATTATTACTATATTATTGTCATTAGACGCCGGAAAGACAATTACGCACATAAATGTGCTATAGTACCCCAAAAGATACCATGCTGCTGGCGGGGGAGGATAAACGAATGAAGCAGATACAAAGCGAATATAGTTGCCCGATCAAGCTAACGATGGATGTCATTGGCGGGAAATGGAAGATAACAATACTATGGTTTCTGAACGGCGGGACCAGAAGATTCAATGAAATCAAGAAATTTATCCCGGATATCACGCAAAAAATGCTGACGCAACAATTGCGGGAGATGGAAGAAAATCATCTGATTGAGAGGAAGGTATATGCACAGGTTCCCCCAAAGGTAGAATATACGAGTACGGAGTATGGAAAACGATTGCAGGATGTCTTCACCCAGATGAGCCGATGGGGAATCGAGTACGCTGAAGGCCACGATATTCACGTAAGCTGCGGCACATAGCAGTATACAGACTGAAGAAAAGCAATCGGCTGCGACAGGAGACTTTTGCCAGAGAGACGTTTATTAAGGGAGAGAAAACAGATGGTAGATGTAAAAAACAAATGGGCGTTGATCACGGGTGCGAGCCGGGGTATTGGCTATATATCGGCTAAATATTTGGCTTTACAAGGCTGCAACTTAATTCTGCACAGCAGAACAGTATCTCATTGCGATACTGCTCTTCAGGAGTTCCGTGCCTTAGGGATAGAAGCCCATGCCGTGGAAGCCGAATTGTCGGACAATGACGCTGTAGCAAAAATGCTTCGAGAGATCGATAATCTTGGTGTCCGGATCGATTTTGTTTTGAACAATGCCGGTCTTCAAGTCGCGTACCGGGAGGATTTTTTCAAGACTTCGGCTCAGGACTTTACCACAAGCTTTTTGACGAACACAATAGCGCCGGCAATGATCTGTTACCACTTTCTTCCCAAGATGATCGCCAACGGCTTCGGAAGGATAGTCAATACGACGAGCGGGATTCGTTTGGACCCGCATCAGGCAGGGTATTCGGCGAGCAAGGCCGCGCTTGACAAGATTACGATTGATTTAGGATCCACTGTCGAGGGGACGGATGTGATGATTAATCTTGCCGATCCTGGCTGGTGCCGGACGGACTTAGGCGGCCCACAGGCAACCAATGCGCCGGAGAGTGTGATTCCGGGAATCGTTGTCGGAGTGTTTCTCGATGACAAGAAATCGGGACGATGGATCCCTGCGCAGGCGTTTGCCGGCATGAGCATGTCGGCCGCCGTCGAGAAAGCACAAAATGAATACGACAGCCCTTACGGCGCGTAACCGGAAATCAACATTGCCGTTCATTTTTCTGGGAGTTGACGGTGATTCTTCTCTTCGGGACAGGGAGAGGCATATGCAATCGAGAAAAAACTCTCGATTTGCAAGATGTAAACTCCAGTCTTTCGTCCGATTTACAGAATTCTCCTTGACAACTGCCTGCTTATACTTTTATATAAAATTTATGAAAGTGTGAGTAAAACATCTCTCATGAGAAGCGAGATATTACCGCCCAATCAAATCCTTTCTCGAAAGGCAGTTATTATGAATAAGATTAGAATCGGAATCGTCGGCTACGGTAATCTCGGTAAGAGTGTGGAGGCCGGCATTCTGCAGAATCCGGATATGGAGCTTGTCGGAGTATTTTCGCGACGTGCCCCCTCGTCTGTGAAGACGCTTTTAATAGACAGCAAGGTTTTTTCTCTGGACGACGCGAAAAGCATGACGGACAAGATCGATGTGATGCTTCTTTGCGGCGGCAGTAAGTCAGACGTTCCGGAGCAGGGACCGCACTTTGCGTCTTTGTTCAATACGGTCGACGGCTTTGATACGCACGCGAAGATCCCGGAATTCTTTGCGAAGATGGATGCGGCGGCCAAGGAGGCAGGCAAGACCTGTATCATCTCCAGCGGCTGGGATCCGGGAATGTTTTCTATCAATCGAGTGTACGCGCAGGCGATTCTCCCGCAGAGTAAGACATATACCTTCTGGGGCAAGGGTGTCAGCCAGGGCCATTCTGACGCGATCCGCCGTATAGAGGGAGTTCAGGACGGCAAGCAGTACACGATTCCGGTCGAATCGGCCGTTGCAGCCGTGCAGAGCGGCGAAATGCCGGAACTCTCCACTCGCGAGAAGCATCAGAGAGTCTGCTATGTTGTGGCCAGAGAAGACGCCGATAGAGAAAAGATCGAGAGTGCGATCAAGACGATGCCGGACTATTTTGCCGACTATGATACGACGGTGAACTTCATCTCGCAGGAGGAGCTCAACAAGGAGCATGCGGGACTGCCTCACGGAGGTCTTGTCATTTGTTCGGGAAAAACAGGCATCAATAACGAGAATAATCATACAATCGAGTATCGATTGAAGCTCGATTCGAATCCTGATTTCACGGCAAACGTCATGCTAGCCTTCGCACGTGCAGCGGCCCGCCTGAATCAGGAAGGCGTCCATGGCGCGAAAACGGTCGTGGATATCGCACCGGCCTACCTCTCACCGAAGTCGGCTGAGGAACTGAGATCTTCCTTCATCTAAAGTGCGAAGAAAGTATTTTAGCTTGAGAAGAACCATTCGAATGCTACTTATGGAAGTACGGAATTTTTTGAACAGAGAGGCGGCCGCAGGCAAGGGACTGAATACGCGAAAAGCAAGACTTCTGTACTTGCTTTCTTTTCTCGTGTTATTGGGGATAGAAATCCTTATTGCGCTGTTTGTTCATGATGAGTTCATTCGCCCATATATAGGGGATGTGCTGGCGGTAATCGTATTATACGCGGCTGTCCGTATCATCAGGCCTGATGGAATAAGGCTCTTGCCTCTTTATATTTTTGTGTTTGCTGCAGTTGTTGAGACCTTACAATACTTTGACTTCGTGCATATACTGGGTGTTGAAAACAACACAATCATGAAGGTTTTGATCGGCTCTGTGTTTGATGGTAAGGATCTTGTTTGTTACGGGGTCGGATGTGCACTCCTTGGCCTTTACCTGAATGCGCGAAAAACCTCGTCGTT
>CAZOFY010000088.1:0-7458 GCA_964579245.1 uncultured Mageeibacillus sp. | reverse complement strand
GAGATGTGCTTTTCGAGTTAACGGATGAGCAGCCCAATCCAAGCGAAAGAAAACGGTGAAACAATGTCGAGATGGGATCCATGGAGAGGCTGTCACAGATGCAGCGAAGGTTGTGAATTCTGCTACATTCATAAGGGTGACGCGAAACGCGGCATTGATACAGACAACATCGTGCGTAGCGAAAAGTTTACCTACCCGATAGACAGAAAGAAGAACGGAGAGTATAAAATGGCTCCGGGTCTGGTCTATCTTTGCTTCTCCAGCGACTTTCTTCTCGAGGATGCGGATGCATGGCGAGAAGAAGCATGGAAAATCATTCGGGAACGCTCGGACTGCATGTTCTTGTTTCTGACGAAACGCATTGAGCGCTTTATGGAATGTGTGCCCGCTGATTGGGGCGACGGGTACGAGAATGTGGTCACTTGTTGTACCATTGAGAATCAGATGCATGCGGACAAGAGGCTTTCCGTGTTTCAGAACTTGCCGATCCGGCACAAACAGATCACGGCGCAACCGCTGCTTGAGGCGATCGATATTGAGCGATATCTGGATGGCATAGAATCTGTTGTGGTCGGTGGCGAATCAGATCGCAACGCAAGGCCGTTTCACTATGAATGGGCCCTTTCGATACGGGAACAGTGTGTGCGACAAAAGACAGCTTTCTGTTTCCGGCAGTGCGGTACGCATTTTGTAAAGGATGGCAAAGAGTTTCTGCTTCAGGTAAAGGATCTGTGCTCGCAGGCCAGAAAGGCCGGAATTGATTATCGGAAACAATGAAGAAGCACTTCGCAATTTCAAGAGGTGATTAATTTGAAAGATAAGAATATTCCGGAAAGCTGGCTGATTTGTAGTGATGCGTTCGAGTGGCGACAATGGCTGAAAGTTAACCATCTGAAGGAATCCGGGGTATGGCTCCAAATAAGGAAAACTAAATCAAAAGACACAGGGGTTCTTTTGCGGGAAGCCGTAGATGAGGCTATATGTTTTGGCTGGATCGATGGAAAAATGTTCAGCGTGGACGGTGACAAATACATTATCAGAATGACTCCACGGAGGCGGAATAGCATGTGGTCACTGATCAATCACAAACGCGCCGAAGAACTGATTGATGAAGGACGTATGATGACAGCAGGTATGGAAGCAATTAGCGAAGCCAAGGCCAATGGACGGTGGGAGACAGCCTATTCATCAAAAGTAGCACCAGAGCTTCCGGACGATTTGAAAATAGCGTTGGAGAAGAACCAAAAAGCAATGGAGACTTTCTCTACATGGCCCAATAATCATAAGTTACAAGCGGTCACTTGGATAACCCAAAGCAAACACGAAGAAACACGAATCAATCGAATCGAAAAGATCGTGGATCTTGCCCAAGAGGGTAAGAGCTTTATCTGATGATTCGGTGCGCCGTCTCCCCGGCGTGCGTCTATCACAGTACTCTATATATGTTTGCGAAATTTTTATGAGATGAAAGCCTGTTCACCGATCAAACTGTTTGAGAAACCTGCGGAGGAGTAGCATGCTAAAAGCATAATGCAGATAACGGCAATTGGACAAATGTGTGAATGGGTTATCAAGAGAATCAAGATGGAATTATCTATGATTTGACTTGCGAGGAGTCGCTTCATCTTGTGCCGTTTACAGGAATCATTCACCTCCGGCAGTTGATGACTCATCGGCAACAAAGATCCGCCCAGGCAAAACTTCAAATATAAATAAAACTTGCGGCATGACAAAAATCATTAACATGCGGAAAATGGGAATGCATTGTTTTATTAGGGAATTTGACTTAAGAGAAGTATCTCTGATGCAAATGCGGCAGAATCGGACTAGAAGATTTGGGAATGGACGAGTAAGCTTCCGATTTATGATATTACATATCAACAGTTCCCGTAATTTATTAAGAGGAGATTTGATGAAATGGATGAAATGATGAAAGTTACGGTGAGGGCTGCGATTAGTGACACGCTGAACGGGATGTCGGAGGAAAGTAAGTTTTATACCATCGGTCTGATTGTGGTCTGTGTGATTGGACTCTTATGGGGCATTTTGAAATACAGAAAAAGCATGAGAACGAATCCGGCACTCACAAAATACGAACGCTGGTGCGTTAAACTCTCATGTTTTTTGAGCGCGCTGAACGGCAATTTGATCAATTCGTTAGCAGTATGGCCATATACCGGGAGAAATTCCGGTCAAATTAAGAAAAGCTGGGGCATTGCCAACCGTGAAGATTACGATGCGCTCATGAATGAATACAAAGCGGGTGAACGCTGCAAAAAGTATGACAGTTATGTCAACTTGATTAAGGAATATCCGAATCTGTCAGATGAAGAAATCGCAAGCAGGGAAAACTGTAACGCGATGAAATTAGCCTTTGTAAGAGAGACCTATCCCAAACTCTCCAGCAATAGTATCCTTGCTTTTGACTATGGTACATATGCTTATTTAACGCGAGTCGCTTATAACGAAACGCTTCTGAAAAAAGAGGAAGCCCTAGAGAATTTACGAAATGTGGGAGCATTAACGAAATCGAAATTCTCTTCCTGGGAAGAGTTCGGATACAGCTACTATGCCGGTGCCGTATTTGCCTGGGCGGACTCACCCAAAAGCCTGAAGAGGTATCAGCAAGTTTTAGAGAAATGCAATTATTATTGGAAGAGCACTCCTTTTGCATGGAAGGATGAGGCATAATTTCAGATTCATATTCAAACCCTGTAGTACGTTGAAAACTCGGTCAGAAGTGAGAGACAGAAAAACAGGACAATGAAGCCCTTCCTGTACGCCGGAGGATAACAACGGGAGCGAAGCCTTCTTCGCTAAACTAAGCACTCAAACGAGTGCTTTTTTTAACCTGTACAAAATAGTGTTTGCGTCTCAAGAGAATTATCTTTTAGCATAAAGAACATAGATACTGTTCATCGGAGGCACTCCGACATGTCCATTCTTTGGACTTATCTGTTAGTATTAAGTAAATGATTATTCTTTCATCAGTCGTGAAAAGGAGGAGGTTGCATGAGTAAATATGTATGTTCCATTTGCGGTTACATTTATGACGAAGCAATGGGAATTCCTGAGGCTGGCATTGCACCGGGTACAAAGTGGGAAGACCTGCCGGAGGACTGGGTTTGTCCTCTCTGTGGCGCAGCAAAATCGGATTTTGTGAAGCAGGGTGAGACCTCTGCTTCCGAAGTGACAAAAGCGACAGCGGACATCGAGCCAGCAAGCGATATGAGAGAGATGTCTCCGTTGGAAATCAGCGCGTTATGCACGAATCTGGCTCGTGGGTGTGAGAAGCAGTACAAAGGGGAAGAAGCGGCACTTTTCAACCAGTTGGCCGGTTTTTTCAAGACTTCATCAGCACCGGCACAAGAACCTAATGTGGATAAAATGATTGATCTTATTGAAAAGGATCTTACGGACGGTTTTCCTAACGCCAATGCTGTAGCATCGAATGCCCAAGATCGTGGTGCACTCCGTGCTCTGGTGTGGAGTGAGAAGGTTACCCGTATCTTAAAAGCTCTTTTGGTCCGATATCAAAAAGAGGGCGACCTCATGCTGCAAAATACCGGTGTATACGTTTGCACCATTTGCGGCTTTGTCTACATAGGAGATACCCTGCCGGATATTTGTCCGGTATGTAAGGTGCCGAATTGGAAATTTGAAAAAGTTGAAGGGAGGGCATGAGAATGTCTAAGAAATATGCGGTACGAAATATACGGCTGTGCACGAAAGACTGCTTGTGCCTTTACGTCTGCCCTACCGGGGCAACAGACACCGAAAACAGCATTATAGATGTATCAAAGTGCATCGGTTGCGGAGATTGCGCAGATGCTTGTCCAGCCGGTGCGATTTCAATGGTTCCTATGGAATACCCCCCGCAGCAGAATAAAAGTGATGCGGTGATCGGGGTGATGAAGGCGCTGATGCGCAGCAAGTCGGAGCAGGAAGCTATTGCTTCAGGATTGCCTGGGAAATTGGCAGTTGCCATCGAGAAGTCCAATCACATCATGGCAGAGGATATCATTCGTGAAGCGGGTTATATGATTCCGCAAAGTCAAAACGCCAAGGATTTTCTGCAGTCACTTCTGGATCAAACGCAACCCGAAGGCTTCCCCAAAGAGGCTGTGGAAAAGCTATTAGAATCACTATTCAAAAATGAGGAGGACGAAGAAATGAGTGAGAGCAAGACATTTGATAACTTAATGGAGGCTTTTGCCGGAGAATCCCAGGCAAACAGAAAGTACCTGGCTTATGCAAAGAAAGCGGAAAAAGATGGAAATATCAATGCTGCTAAGCTTTTCAAGGCTGCATCTGATGCGGAGACCATCCATGCTTTGAAGCATTTTGAAGTTGCCGGTAAAGTCAATTCCACCGCTGAAAATCTTAAAGATGGCATAGCAGGTGAGACCCATGAGTACAAGGAAATGTACCCTGATTTTGTAAAAGAAGCCGAGGCAGAAGGAAACAAAGCAGCTCTTATGTCTTTCACCTTTGCGATGAAGGCCGAAGAGGTCCATGCGGGTCTGTATCAGGATGCATTAGAGAATCTCGACCAGACGGAGGAAGTTTTCTATTACCTCTGCCCTGTCTGCGGTAACATTGAGAAAGTTCGTCCGGACAAATGCAGCATCTGCGGTGTTTCCGGGGACAGATTTATTAAATATTAATCTTCTACAGGAGAACTTGAAGAGAGACTTGAGAAACACGTAGAGAGTATCATTATCTTGGCGATGGTCAAACATGAATTGACGTATCAACGCTAGAGAGAATGTGCACTTTACGTGTTTTCGATTGTAGGCGGCAAGATTTCCTCGGCAAATCGGACAACGAAGAGGCGGCTTCCCCGAAACAAAAAAAATTACTTATCCTGTTTTTCGTAAGACCTGATCCAACGACAGCTTAATCGAACGAGCCATAGGATTTCTGAATGTCGACAACAAAGAGGATACCCTGACCCGGTTCATCCAGATGTGCTGCTTTACTGATAGCATCTGTGATGGCACCGATACACTCAACTTTAGCAATGATTAGAACAATCTCCTTTTCAGGTTCAATCTCCATCGAGAAAAGCTTGCTTGTTTCATGGACACCTGCTCCGCGTCCGTTGATTACGGTTGCTCCCTTTGCGCCTGCAGTTTCAGCGGAACTGACAACTGTTTCTGCCAGTCCTTTATCAACAATAACAAAAATGGCCTGTTGCATAACTTTTTTCCCCCCTCCCTGTAGTGGCTTATCCGTCATTCTGCAGTGTGTCGACCCCAACAAATCAGCAATGGATATAATGAAAGCAATTCCATGATTGGGTTTGTTAAACTTCATGACCTGCATTAACTGATCCATTGAATGATCAACAATCGACTCGCTCGATATCATCAGAACTATTTCTTTGCGAACTTCGTAAGCGCCGAACCATTCCGAGAATTTATCTCCCTGTGTTCCGTGGGCAGGAACAATCGTCCCGCCGGTTATTCCTGCTTGGCGAGCAATTTTTAGTACTTTACTGCCGAGATTATGATCCACGATAACAGACAGTATTTGTAAATCTAAACCTTCAGGACACTTTTTCAGCAACTTGTATACCCTCCTTTTTCAAAGCCTTTTTTCTATACACCAATCCTAGTATTTGCAAGGCAATGATTGGTGTCAATGCTACCAGTGCAATAACGCCAAATCCATCGATTAGTACATTTGCGCTGCGAAGCGAATTGGCAGCACCTTGTGTATAGGCAAGAATAAAGGTTGCGGTCATAGGACCTGAAGCAACACCACCGGAGTCAAAAGCGATACCTACAAAGAGTTTTGAACCAATATTGGCAAGAACAATTGATGCAACATATCCTGGCAGAAGAATATGCCAAAGTTGAAGCTGTGGTATTAGAATCCGTAGTACGGATAAAGCAACCGCAGTACCAACACCAATCGACAACGCCAGCAGAACGGCTTTCCTCTTCACGGAGCCACTGGTCACGTCTTTAATTTGGTTTGTCAGAATGTGAACAGCCGGTTCTGCCAGGATCGTCAGGAAACCCAGCACAAAGCCAATAATAACCAGGAGCGATTTGTTTTCCAAGAGAACCAGTTGGGATCCGATTTCTCTTCCGACCTCAATGAACCCGGCATGAACGCCGGTAAAAATCAATGATAATCCAATAAATGTCAGGAAGAGCCCTCTGGACATTTTCAGGAATGTTTTCTTCTTGTTTTTCAGAAACAATAGCTGAGAAACGACTAAGATAACAAACATTGGCGCAATCGCTAAAACGGATTCCTTCATTTGCAAGAGAAGCTGGTCTATGAGTATGACGAGAACCGAACCGCTGTGTTCGGTTGTGAAATCAACGGTTCCGACAAAGTTATTTTTGGGCGATAGCAGTCCTAATACAAGAACAGCCAAAATAGCACCGGAAGATGCTATAGCAATTAACCCGAAACTGTCTTTCTCAGATGCTTTGCTGTCTTTCTTTTTCAGAGCGATACCAATTGCTAACGCCAGGATAAAAGGAACAGTCATGGCTCCTGTAGTAGCGCCTGATGAGTCAAATGAAATAGCCAGAAATTCCGGTGAAGTGAATAAGCTGAGAATGAGAATAATGCCATATAGAATCGTCAGCAATTTATACAATGGATAGTTGAAAAGTATACGAACCATACCAACTGCGACAAGTAGCGCGATTCCAATAGAAACAACGACAACAAGACTCCACTTTCCAATAATATCATTTGTCACAGCGGATACCTGGTTAGCCAGGATGTGTAAATCCGGTTCAGCAATAGATATAAAAAATCCAAACAGAATCCCGGCAACAGCAACAATCCAAAGCTTATTTTTCTTAATGATAACTCCGCCCATTTGATTACCAAAAGGGGTTATGCCTTGGTCGACACCGACAAGAAAAATTGTTAACCCGATAATAATGAAAATGACACCAATAATGAATCGAATGAAAAGAGATGTCTCAAGTTTGACAAAGGTAAACTGCAGAAAAACAACCAACAGGGATATTGGCAGAACAGAGAGGAAGACTTCTTTTAATTTATCAATCCATAAACGCAATACTTTACCTCCACGTCAACATATACCGACAGGATAACGTCAGAATCATGATGCCGTGAGTAAATGATTGTCGATGTCTGGTCATTCATATCGGCACTCATGTTAGTACAGTTTAACATACGGCTATGTAACTGACAAATTGAGCTCCGACCTGGCGATGTCAGATAACTGGATATCGATCTTACCATTATCCAGTTTCACACATGACATTAACGCAGTTAGTCAGAGGATATATAACAAGATAAAGAAGAAAACATAAAACCAGTGCACGAGAGCCACATTTAAGTGTCCCGAGAAATCCATTCTAACGTGCTTCCGGTTGTAATTGACTGTGCACTTGTATATCACGAATGACCTGCTCCCCGAAAAGTGAACCAAAAGGAATGTTAGTAACGTCCTAAGAA
>CAZOFY010000087.1:1291-7750 GCA_964579245.1 uncultured Mageeibacillus sp. | reverse complement strand
ACATCCTCCGGAATCTTCTCAATCTCGCGGTCGTAGGTGAGAAGACCGTTCAGTTCGTCCTCGACGTCGGTCAACTGGGTGTAGACGGCCGCCGAGAGTCCCTGTGCACGCGCTGGCAGGATCTCTTCCTCATAGAGGCGCCGATAGGACCGGATCAATTCCTCGCTTGAGGTGAGACGTTTGTAGCCGAAATCGGCTTTGTTCCAGGCGTGATTTGCGACACGATAGTTGTAGCCGCCGAATTCTGAGAGGACGACAGCGCGGCCCTTGCGATCTTTTTTGTAGTGGTACGGGTGGAAGTAGACGTGGTGGCTCTTAAGGTCGCCCGCTCCCTGGTCGTGCCATCCGCTGGCGTGGTCGACTGTACGGGTAGGATCGGTTTCGCGGACCCACGCGGCGATCTGTGTCGCGTCAAACTGTCCCCAGCCCTCATTGAACGGCACCCATACCGCGATGGAAACGACGCTGATAAGATGGCGGAGCATCGCTTCGAGGTCGGCCCTGTATTGCGCGCGGCCTTCGGAATTTTTTCGCGCGAAAAGCCGATAGTGGTTATCCTTCATGGGATGATCAATAAACAGCGGATAGGTGATGAGGAGCTTACTATATTCGCCGCCGCCGTTGATCATGTCCTGCCAGACGAGCATGCCGAGCCGGTCGCAGTGATAGTACCAGCGGAGCGGCTCGATCTTGATGTGCTTACGCAGCATATTGAAGCCCATGTTCTTGGCCTGCTGGATGTCGTTGATCATCGCTTGGTCGGATGGGGCGGTCAGTAGTCCGTCGGGATAGTAGCCCTGATCGAGAAGCCCGTTGTGGAAGTAGGGGCGGTTGTTGAGGAAGAGGCGCGGAATGCCTTTTGTGTCGGGCTCGACAGAGAATTTGCGCATCCCGAAATAACTTTTTACGAGATCAAGGCCGAGCCGGATGGTCAGGGGGTAGAGGTACGGATCTTCTGGTGACCATGGACGGAAGACGGGCAGGGGAAGATCGACGGTTGTGTTCGTTTTCGCGGAGTAGTCGGTACCGTTCAGGGTAATCGTCGCCGGGAGAGACTTTTCGGAATAAATCCTGATATGAACGGACATGGCATCATAGTCGGGCGTAATCCGAAGGTCTTCTATATAGTTATCCGGAACGTTCTCGATCCAGACTGTCTGCCAGATTCCGCTCTGTGGCGTGTACCAGATGCCGCCGCGCTTGGACGACTGCTTGCCGCGCGCATGTCCGCTCGTCTCGGTGCCGTCGGTCACACGGACTACAATGGTGAGTGGGTCCGTGATAAAGGGCGTCAGTTCGACGGTAAAAGGCGTGAATCCGCCTTTGTGCGTGTACCTCTCGATGCCGTTAAGATAGACCGTTGCCTCTTGATCAACCGCTCCAAAATGAAGGAGCGTCCGGCCGTGCAGAAAGTCCTCGGAAAGCGTGAGCTCCTTCTTGTACCAGAGAGTCTGTGTGGGCGAGAGTGTCTTCGACACGCCGCTTAACTCACTTTCCGGTGAGAAGGGTACCAGAATCCGACCGTCGAATGCGTCCGGCATTTCCGTCGATTCCGTTATGCAGTACTCCCAGTACCCATTAAGGCTCATGAAGCTGTCGCGCACCAGTTGTGGACGCGGATACTCCGGCAGGACATGTTGAGGATCAAGCGACATTCCCCATTTTGTTTGCATAAATGAATCTCCGTTTCGCTGCGTCTTCTCGAAAAGAAGGTGATCGAAATTTGAAAGGTGCCGTAATTTGGGCGGTGCGTTCTTTTCGCCCAAGAGGCATATCGAAGGCTGATGTTGTCGACATTAACGACTATGCGTGCTTTTCGCCCAAAGAGGAAGATCGAGGGTTCGTTGCTGTCGAAAACAAGGGCTACGCGGTCTTTTCGCGGCGCGTTCTTTTTCGCAAAAAGAAGATCGGGACGAGGATTAACAGAAGAACGATACCGGATGCGAGAAAGATCGACGGGGTCGGCACGTGCTTGACGACGCCAAGATCGACATAGGTACTGTTGCTGTTCTTAATAACCAGAGATCCGATTGCCGGGCCGATGACCATCGGAAGCAGGACGGCAAAGACCATACGGATCCCCTGAAAATGGCCTGCCTTATCGACCGGTGTACAGTCCCGGATCATAGCCGAGAGCGCTGCGGTTAATATCATGTATCCGGACATCATGACGACGCCGGCGAGGATGACCGGGACGAATGTGCGCGTGAAATAGAGCGCGATCAGACCGGCGAACATGACGGCTGCGGCCGGAAGAAGGAAGCGCAGTTTGCCGACCTTGTCGATGAATCGGCCGGCAACAACGCTGGCAACAGAAGCCGCGATCAGGACAATGCCGAGCACAATCGCATAGTTGTCAAAGCCGAGATAATTCTGCATATAGATGATAAAATAAGGCATGAAGACCTGGACAGAGACCGAGAAGAGGAAAAAAGTAAAGAGCGTGATGTAGAGCGTCTTGTTGGCGCGGATGACCGACGGAGAGAATCCATACAGGATGTCCCGCAGAAAAGATGTGGATGTCGGGGGCTTTCTCGTCTCCTTTACGAGAAAAATCGCGAGAATACCGGAAGCGGAGACCGCCACGCCGAAAATCGTGAAAAAGAGCTGCCATTGTCCGTCTCGTGTCAGCGGATCGAATATTCCGAAAATGATCAACATCGCGACAAGAGGCAGAATCGAGAGGACGGACTCCGCCCGGCCTCGATTCTCAGCAGACGTCGTGTCTGTGACATAGGCGTTGAATCCGGCGTCATTCGCGGACGATCCGAGAAACGTCATAACACAGTCGAGGACAACGACAATGATCGCAGCAGTCGCGACGGCGTTGGCATAGGGGAAAAGTGCGGCAATCAGGTCGACACGGACAAAGCCGAAGGCGAGAAGGGATCCGCCCCAGAGAAGATTGCCAACGACAAGGAAGACCTTGCGGCGACCCATCCGGTCCGAGAGAGCTCCGACGAGAAGTGTCGTCAATGTTGCGACGATTGCACTTGCTGCAACCATAATGGCAATGTAGTCCGGATCCGTGGAGATTGTGTTGTACAAAAAGACATTGAAATACATGTTCTCGATCGTCCAGGCGAATTGCCCGATCAGGCCGATAACCAGAAAAGAAGCCCAGACCCGTCCTGTCAATTTCTGCATACGGATACCTCTCTTGCGTGGTGAACTGTTGCTTTGATTCTATCATAGACAATGGTTGGTGGGGGAGGAAGATTACATGGATTGACAGGTTTAGCGTTTGATGGAATGACTGGACTGTTTGTATGAATAACAAATAGAAAATTCATTTTCTACACAATGTCGATAAAATAGAATTCCCAAATGCTCTTATATGGATTACAATATAAGAGCAAACGGGAATTGTGAGTGAGATTAATTCGAAAGATTGATTTAGAGGATGATCGAATGAATTTTATGGATAGACTTGAAAAATACATTGATGATAACGAAGGGATGATCAGAACACAGGATGTTGAAGAGGCAGGCATTCCTCGTAAATACATTTCGATGTTGGCACGCATGGGAAAATTGGAACAACTGTCCCAGGGCATTTACCTTTCACCGAATGCATTTGAAGACAGGCTCTTTCGTTTGCATCTTCGATGCTCGCAAGGCGTCTATTCTCATGAAACCGCTCTTTTTCTTCAAGAGCTGTCAGACCGAGAGCCGCAAGTTGGGATGATGACAGTGCCCAGTGGATATAATGCTCGCCATCTTGCCGGAGAACCGATCAAGTTATTCTATATTCAAAGAGAGCTCCTTGACTTGGGCAAAGTGGCTGTAAAAACAGCATTCGGTCGAACGGTCTATTGTTACAATCTTGAGCGAACCTTGTGCGATTTGCTTCGCAGTCGTTCGCAAATGGATCCTTCACTATTAAATGCTGCATTCAAATCGTATATTCGAAGCAGTAAGATGAACCTACCGTTACTTTTCGATTATTCCGCTCAGCTAGGCATTCAGAAACTCGCGAGAAGCTACTTGGAGGTGTTGTTGTGAAGACAGCAAAACAAGTCAAGGATCTGATTCGAAATTTATCTCATAAGACCGGTGTCGATCCGCAAATTTTAATTCGACAATATATGATGGAGCATCTTCTTGAGAGAATTTCTCTCACACGATACAAAGAATGTTTCATTCTAAAAGGTGGGATGCTCATTGCGGCGCATGTCGGTATTGCTTTGAGATCTACACTGGATATGGACGCAACGATAAAGGACTTCCCACTGGAAACGAGTAGTCTCATGAGAATGATGGATGAAGTTATCGGGATCGAAATGGATGACGGCATTCGTTATCATATCAATTCGATCGAAAATATTCATGAAGAATCTGAATACAATGGGTATCGTCTTTCTCTCACCGCTTATCTGGATGAGTCAAGGATTCCGCTGAAGATGGATATCACAACAGGAGATCGTATCACACCCAAACAAATCGAATTTGACTATCCAATGTTACTTGAAAAACGATCAGTCAAAATATTCAGTTATAATCTCGAGACTATATTGGCCGAGAAACTGGAGACGATACTAAGTCGAAGCATCGCAAACACGCGAATGAGAGATTTTTATGATGTATATACATTGACAGAAATGAAGTGGAACAGCATTGATCCGGATACACTTGAGACGGCGGTTGCCGAGACATGCAAGTATCGAGGCTCCCAAAGTGTGTTAAATGATAGTGATCAGAATATCTCAAAAATAAGATCAAGCGACTCTCTTGAGCAAAGTTGGCAGATTTATCAAAAAAAATATGAGTATGCCCGAGAAATAACGTTTGATATGGTTTGTTCGAGCCTAGAGAGATTAATGAACCTAATCGTAGGTACCCTATGACGCGAAAAGAATCAGATAACCTAAGCTCCGCTATGAATCAACTTCGCACATTACAGGACGAGGATCTGCGCCGGATAAAGGCCAAGATCTCAAGTCTCAAGCGCGGCCACCGATTTTATGACTGGCGGCAGACGTCCGATCTTGCCCGCGATCTGTTCTCTTTTGTTGCGGATATTCGCGCGGACATAAAGGATCCTAAGACCGGCCTTTCACTCGTGGAGGCTTTCTACAAGACAGATGAGGCGGTGATCAGCCAATGCGATGATTCCTACGGCAATATAGGAGATGTCTATCGTATGGACGCCAGGGAGCTTTTCGAGCATTACGGATCACAATGTGAAGACAAGAAACGGGTGAGCGAAATCATCTTCGACCTAAGTCTTCGCGATCCTTATGGTGTAAGGGACACGCTGATCAAGCACGCCGGCAAAGTGTTGGACGAGCCTCAGCTTCGTGCACTGATCGACCGTTATACAGCATATGGGACCGAAGCGACAGAAGAGACGGATCAGCGGACAGCAAAGTTCGCTGTCATTTCATTGGCAGAACAGGTCGGAGATCCGGTGCTTTTCGAGAAGACAACGCTCCAGGGTGTGGAGAAACCATGGCCGGCCCTGTGGATCGACATCGCGCGGCAATATCTGTCGGCCGGGGATGCGGAGACGGCGTACGAGCGCGTCATGCGAATATCGGATAAAGATATATTTACCGAGGATAAGCGCTACGCATTACTACTCGACATATATCGACAACTGGGGTGGGAGGAGAAGCGGCTGGAGCTTCTGCAGCAAAGGTTCCAGTCGAACCGATCCGTCTCGACAATGAAAGCTCTCTTGGAGATCGTCGGTGAAGATCGACGCGACAAGATGGTGGCAGCGGCGGTCGACGACATCCAGCGATCAGACAAATTCTCCCATGAGGATCTTCAGTTCCTCCTCGATTGCGTCCGGGAACGTGAGGCGGAAGAATATCTGATCCGACACGCGGACGAAATCGACGGTGAGTATTATTCCTACTGGATTCCGGTTGCCGAGGCGTTGGTTCTGACCGGACGGACCATAGGAGCGAGCCTCGTCTACAGGGCCTTGCTGCTCTCGATTCTTGAGAGAGCGTACTTCAAGGCCTACCCGCACGCAGCGAAATATCTAATAAAGCTCGATCGTTTGGCTAGAGTGGTTGCGGAGAGTGGTAAGGGAGAGCCTGGTGGTGAGGGCAGTGAAGAAGGAGAGGCAGGGACGTTAGGTGTAACGGGCGAGTGTGATAAGGCGGGCGAGGCGAAGGGTATTGAGAATCATCAGAGCTTCATGGAGAGGCTCTTGCTACTGCATGGGAAGAAGAAGAGCTTCTGGAGAATGTATGAGGAGGGGAAGTAGGGTCTGGAGTGTAAAATATAAGCTGCTCCGGTCTCATGTCTGATGTTTGGGGGGCGGTATCAGAATAAAATTGATCCATTACGCGATCCTTTGTATTTATGTTACAATTTTCTAAAAAGTAATATTTATATGCTCCCTTGGGAAACTGTATGTAGGGGAATAAATACATGAATATTTCAAATTCGGGAGAACCAACAAAGACGGCCAAGACGAAGATGTCACTGGTGACACGTATACTT
>CAZOFY010000087.1:0-1191 GCA_964579245.1 uncultured Mageeibacillus sp. | reverse complement strand
GATTCTGAGCCGGTAGAGGTTGAGGGTGATTCATCTCAGGGTCAGCCGTATCTTGCTTTCAGTTATCTTGGTGGAGTACTCATATACAGCGGCGATTCTGAACCGGTGAAGCTTCAGGGCGTTTGTTTTATGAAAGAGAGTTCCTTCGACGGGACGACCATGGGAATTGCCATGGACCAGGGAGATGACAGACTATTCTCGCTTTTCGTTTATGATGGCAAGGTTCTTCTAGAGGGTGCCACAGAAGTACTTTCCTTCAAGATTTGTGATGACGGATCTAAGGTCGTTTATCTTTCTGATGTAGATTGGGACGATAAAACAGGAACACTATTTTCTTATGATGTGGCATCCGGGACGAGCGAAAAGGTTGCGGATGAAGTATCGACAAAGTATGAATATGTTATATCTCCGGACGGTAAGTCCATCGGGTATTCAGCGGATGCAATAAAAAATGATCACGACTACATCATTTCTTTCACTGGATATGTGGTCAAGGATGGCGCAGATGCCGAGAAACTTGGCGATAACATCGTATTTATATCAATCTCGGATAAGGCTGGATATATGTATTATACTGTGAATGACATTGAGAATTTGGAGAAAACTCTGTATGTTTCGAAAAATGGCAATGCGTCGATCATTACTAAGCTCGAGTGGGATAGTTTCTTATTCTTCAATAAGGATTATTCGGAACTACTCTGTGCCGGCGATGGCGCGACGTATCTATCTATCGGTGAAGCAGAAGTGAAGAAGATTTCTTCGTATCAAATTTACTCAATTGAATTTCCTTACAAGACGAACAATGTTTTATTTCCTACTGATCCGATCTGTAGACGGATTGATGTGACCAGTTTTAAGGACAACTTTGTAACGATGATATCGGACGAGAGCACCATGATCTGTTATTTAAATTCTTCGTATGAACTCTCTGAGATAGAGTCATTCGGCGATACATACCATGAATGTGGCATTCAGGTTTCCAGGGACAATAAGTCTCTATGTTATGTTGATGCTAACGGCGACCTTCTGATCTACTCGAATTACACTGATCAGAAGAGTGAACCGGTCAAGATCTCGGTAGACAAAGACATTGCAACCGTGTATGCTTCATCGGATTTCGAGACAATCTACTTTTTTGATGTAGAAGGAATTCTTTATGTGATATACGGCTCGGGAGATCCCGTCGAGATC
>CAZOFY010000086.1:0-7765 GCA_964579245.1 uncultured Mageeibacillus sp. | reverse complement strand
GCAATAAATCCTTGACACTTGCCGGCGTCTGAAAGCCCGTGTTACTTGCCAGCGTCAAGAGGCGCTGGCTTTTCACATTCGTTCAAGCCTGTACAGCTGGTGTCGCTTTGGCATTTGTGGTGGCATCTCCTTCTTGTGTGATCCAAGACGGCTGCAAATGACGGTTTGGCTTTTCCCTTGAATGGACTCCTGCATTACTTGCTTCGCTCAAAATGGTCTCCAAATTAATTTTGATGCATATATATCAATAATTGATATTAATTGTCGGGGCATCACATAGTTATACATACTAAAAAGCAGAAAACAGGCTTTCCGCATGGTAATTATTGATAAGAAATGACGCATTATCACTCTGTATCACAATCTAATACATTCTAAATGACCGATTCTCAAGGATTTTGATGGTATTCATTGACAATATATATCGTCTCGCACGCCCTAATACCTACTAATTCAACATTTTTCGCGATTTAGCAGGTAATCATTGACGAATATCCTCGTTTTTGCTCATTGATGCACATACTAAAAGTCATATTTCGCCTGTTTAGTCTGTACTCAATGACAAATAACACATTTATTACTCATTGATGCACATACGAAAAGCCATATTTTGCCAATTTAGTAGGTGCTCATTGAGAGAAAATAGGTTTAGGACTTATTTCCTGTTCCTAGAGGCTTGAACAGCTCCACACTAATACAAAGGGCAGTTTTTTGCATATCCGCTTACCTTCCACGCGCAGAGCGGGTGGGGTGATGTTACGACAACCAGAGAATTAGACAAAGCTTACCTTCCACGCGCAGAGCGGGTGGGGGTTCGCGCTCGTTGCAATCAGCTTGCTTACGAAGAACAATTTCTGGTATCCCCGCTTACCCTCCTCGCGCGGAGCAGGGTGGTTTATTGGTATCTCCTTTTGCCCTCTACACGTAGCGCGGGTGGGGGCGCAAGCGTTTGTCGCGAAACGGGCTTACGAAGAACAATTTCTGGTATCCTAGCTTGCCCACCACGCGCAGAGTGGGTGGTTTATTGGTGTCTCCTCTTGCCCTCTACACGTAGCGCGGGTGGGGGGGCGCACTCGTTGGCGCTCAACTGAATTACGAAGAGCAAATCTGTGTATCCCAGCTTGCCCACCACCCGCATAGCAGGTGTTTTTTATTTCGCGCACGTTTGTCGCGAAACGGGCTTAAGCCAACAACAAAGGAGAACAGAAGGCAGATGCCGCCCGTTCTCCTTTCTCATCCTTACGCATATGCTCTTACGCCTGAGCCTCCCGGATCAGCTTCACCACTTCGTCCTTGCTGAGAACTTTTCCGTAGGATAGGACCTTTCCGTCCATTACGAGGGCCGGAGTTGACATCACTCCATAGGAAGCGATCTGAACAAAATCCGTTACGTGCTCGATAGCGGGGTCCATCCCAAGCTCTTGAAGCGCTGATTTTGTCGCCTGCTCCAGTTGATTGCATTTTGCACAGCCGCTACCTAATACCTTGACTTTTGCTCCCGCAACCGACTCGCTCGGTGCGTGCCCGCCTTGCTGTGCAGCCTCTGTTTCTTTCTTGTCTTTTTTCCAGAATAACGCCATAGGTTTGCCTCCTTCTTTTCGATCAAAATCCCAAGTAAAACATATAAAAGCCAATCAGTAAGATCAGGATACCCATCACGATTTTCAGCGCCATGCTAAGCGGCCCATATTTCTTGCTTTGGGAGAGCTTCTGCACAAAGCTTACCGAGGTGCCGGCGATTAGGGCAAGAATACCGTGACCAACAGCATAAAGTAGTAAGAGAAGTCCGCCCCACAGTATGTTTCCCTGGCCCGCGACGACGGCCAGAAGAACGATCAGGACCGGCGTGGAGCAAGGCGAAGAGAATATTCCGCCGAGGATTCCTGCCAGAAATGCTCCGATAAAGCCTTTCTTTGTGTTCTTCGATACCAGATAGCTCGAAGGAATGATCTCGAAAAGCCCCCAGGTCTGCAGCGCCATCAGCACCATCAATATACCCAGTACGATGTACCACCAGGACCCGGTATTCCCAATCAGACGTCCCATCACAGAAGCGACAATCCCGAGCACCGTGAAAGTGATGGCTTGTCCGGCCACATAGGTCAGGGACAAGAGAAACGCTCGCTTGGTATCGCGTCGCTCTGTGTTCCCCACCACGCTGATCACCAGAGGTATGCTCGACAGGGAGCATGGTGTAAAAGAGGTCAGAATACCGGCCAGAATCGCCAACAAAGGGGCCAGCCAGCCGCTATCCGTGATAATCCTCGATATATGATCCAGAAACTCTGTCATGCTTTGACTCCCATGTCTTCCAGTATCAATCGCATCTGTTCGACGGTCAATAGACCCTGATGAACGGTAAAGATATGCTCTCCGGTTTCCCTCGAGTCGTACAGCACGAATTCGATGCCAAGCTCCTCGCTTGGAACATAAGGACTCCCATCCGCGTTGATGAGAACCTGTGTCGGTGTGACCATGATCGGGAACTCGTTTGTGATTTCAGGATATTTTTCGACGTCAACATACCGGACAATAGCCTTCCCCTGCATTTGCTCATGTATGGTCTCCAGATAGGGAGCCATCTCAATACACGGCCCGCATGTCTTGCTGCCAAAATCGATAAGTATCGGCACATTTTCCTTCTGCATTGCCGATAGATCGATCGATTCTGCGTGCAAGGCATAGGCGGTCGAGGCTTTGGTCCCAGCCGTCGCAAAGTCCGTGACCAGCGGAACTTCTTTTGGAACAACGGGTTGCTTATCCGCATTTTTGACAAAATAAATTCCTACAACAATAAGTATGGTGACAACAAGGACGCCAATACTGATGATTCGATTTCTTTTCATGATGATTCCTCCTAGATGATATAGGGCTGTAAAAGATTAAACAGATATCCGACGATAATAATTCCGATGGTACAAATGGCAATGAACAAGGCTAACAGCTTCGGCTTGATGGCCTTTCTCAGCATAATCATCGACGGTAACGAGAGTGTCGTGACAGCCATCATGAAGGAAAGAATCGCTCCCAGCTGTGCTCCCTTTGAGAGCAGGGCCTCCGCAATCGGTATAGTACCAAAAATATCCCCGTACATCGGCACGCCCACGAGAGTTGCCAATATGACGCCAAAGGGATTATTGCCTCCTATGATGCCCGTTACCCATTCTTCCGGAATCCAGTTATGGATCAAGGCACCAATCGCGACACCGACCAATATGTAAGGAAAAACTTTCTTGAAGGTCGACAGCACCTGTTCTTTGGCATATGAAAGGCGATCCTTTGTACTCAAATTCGGAGAGGCAAGATCAACACTGCCGGCATTCAGAATAAAGTCTTCCACATACTTTTCCATATGCAGCTTCTCAATCATCGTTCCGCCGATAATTGCGACCACAAGTCCCACGGCAACATAGATGACGGCCACCTTCGCACCGAAGATACTCATTAAAAGAACCAGGGAACCGAGGTCGACCATCGGCGAGGAGATCAGAAACGAGAAGGTAACGCCCAGGGGAAGACCGGCCGATGTAAAGCCCATGAACAAGGGGATCGAGGAGCAGGAGCAAAAGGGGGTTACTGTCCCAAGAAGTGCCGATATCGCATTTGCACCTAACCCGTGAAATCGCTGCAGAATCTTCTTGCTGCGCTCGGGAGGAAAGTAACTTTGAATATAGCTGATCATAAAAATCAACAGGCAAAGCAAGACAACAATCTTAATTACGTCATAAAGAAAAAACTGAAGGCTGGCGACAAACGGGTTGGCAATATCGAGGCCCAGCGAAGACAAGAGGCTTCCAAACAATCGGTTCAGCCATTTCATGCCGAGTATCTCGTTTTGAAAGAAGTCCCAGATCAGTTTTAGCGTTTCCATTTATATAATCACTTTCACTCGTTTTGTTCTGTTGGTCTGTCCACTATATGTTTATTTTCACGACCCCGAATTAGTTCTCGTGAGATCAGACAATAACTCCACCGCTTTCCTGCTTCCCTTATCCTGGATGCTGTAATGCGTCCATTTTCCCTCCTGCCGGCCTTCCACAACGCCCGCTTCGAGCAGGATGCGCATGTGATAGGAAAGAGCGGATTGACCGATTTCCAGGTGCTCCAATAAAACGCAGCAACATTTCTCACCGTCGCGTAACAAGGACAAGATCTTGAGTCGATTCTCGTCGGCGAAGGCCTTGAATATCTTTGCCTGGTTCTGATAATCGTTTTCCAAGTGCCACCTCATATCGAAATATTTTGATATGATTTAAATCTACCTCTCAAATCAATTTTTGTCAATATGAGAAACGTTCTTATGACGATACGCTTCTTCTAGAAGTGAAAAATACAGTCGGCTCTCGAAGCTGCCATGCCGAAAAAAATAATCGCGAATCATTCCTTCGTAAACGAAGCCACGCTTCTTAATCATGCCTTTCGGAGGCGAGCTTGGTCTCGCGGCAGCAAATCCGGATCCGTTGCCGGGTTCTGGTAAATGCTGTCAACGTCCTCTTGCGGACGTCTCTCTGATGCTCGAAAAGTTCTCTGTCGTACATTTCTTCGTGCCTCAGAAATCATGACCACCCGTCAAACGGGTGGTTTGCTCTGGGGCTATAAGCCCTTGTTACTTGCCAGCGTGTCAAGGCGCCGGCTTATTACTATCGATTAAGGCTCAACAGAAATTGCAGCTTGGGGATTTGCGGTGGCATCTTCTTGTGCGATGTAACGCTACAGCAATTGCCACTTTGGCATGTCCCTTGAAGGGACTCTTGTATTACTTGCTACCCTTAAAAGGGTCGTCGTATTCTTTTACCTGGGCCTGGCAAATGATATGCTCCAATGAAAATTAACTCAGGGGCATCACATAGTTATACATACCAAAAAGCAGAAAACAGGCTTTTCGTATGGTAATTATTGACAAGATACTCGTCCTCACACGCTTGATGCACATACGAGATTGTCTGTTTGCTATGATTGCGTGGGTAATCATTGATAAATAATAGCTTTATCACTCATTGATGCACATACGAGATCGTCTGTTTGCGATGATTGCGTGGGTAATCATTGATAAATAACCTCGTTGTTGCTCATTGGCGCGAAACGTGCTTAAGCCAGCAAAAAAGAACCCCGCAACTTTACAGCTACGGGGATCTTTATGGAGCGGGATACGAGATTCGGACTCGCGACTTTCACCTTGGCAAGGTGACACTCTACCACTGAGTTAATCCCGCACGCACGATGTATTATATCGACGCACCGTGATCTTGTCAACCATGTTTATGCATATTCATCCGTGCGCTTTTCTGTCATACGCGGATTCACAGCTGATCCGCGAGTATGACCTCCGGCCGGTTCAGAAAGCGTGTGAAGGCGTCGACCATCTCATGACCGTGCCTATCATCGGTCATGTACGGCACCCAGAACTGACTTTTCGAGAAATTCGCCCATACCAGAAAATAAGCGACCCGGCCGGCCAGCGGGTCCGCAAGAATATTGTCCAGGCACTCGGAGAACCATTCAATTCTCGGATTCCCGCGCGGGCAAAGTCCTTCATACACGTTCCCGTCCGGAGCGGTATCAAGCATGCGAAGTCCCGCTTCCGTCACAGCCGCCGCCTTATGTCGGTCTCTTGCGACCGCAGATGCGATGCGGCAAGTATCACGAAAAACCAGCATCCATTCGTCGTCGATCGTCGGACGGTCATGGTACAAGTCAAATCCGATGACATCGATCTCATCATCGCCGGGGTAGCGGGAGAGATATTCTTCCTCGCTCTGGAACGGGCCGTTCGGTGAATAGGCATACAGGAACGAGTGAATGCCGCGCTGCTCCCTGATATGCCATGCTGTATACCGGAAAAGCTCCTTATACACCTCCGGTGAGCAGGAATCCGCGCCCCACCAGAACCAGTTTCCGTTGTTCTCATGAAAAGGCCGGAAAATCATCGGGATCGGACGTCCCTTCTCATCAACACAACGAGCTGCATAGTCACAGATTAGATCAAGGTATCGCAGATATTTTGCGTTGAAGGCGCCTCCCGGAAGGATCGCGTCGATCACCGGCGGTTCCTTCACATTCGGAGAATAGCCCGCAAAGCTCTCGTCGCAAAGGAGAAAATTCGGAGAATGCATGGAAAGTGTGATGATGACCTTTTCACGATGGAGGTTCTTCGTTACCTCAATCGTCTGCTGCATCTGTCCCTCAAAACCCAAGAGCGACAGCGCATCTATGCCCACGACTGCGGGATGGGAGCCGCAGATGCGCTTGACATCCGAATCCGTCCCATCGTTCGCGCGCAAAGAGATACCGATATGTCCGGCATTCTGATGCCCGAAAAGAACAACGTCCTGCTCGGACGCTCTATGAAGCAGTGCCAGAAGAGCCCTGCCCTCAGGAGTCAGCTGCGGATCCGCGGTTTTGCGGGACAACTCGACATAGGAACATGCGCAGCTTGGAATAAAGGGTTCCTTTTTATGGGAAAATATCGTTCTTTCCAGTCTGTCAACCGCTTCTTGATCCATTTCATCGTTCGGCTTATGCCGCCTCCCATTGACCGGACCTGCTCATTTCTTCGACGAGAAATCACGGAACGGATCCGTAACATCTGTAATATCACCGCCAAGACGCTTAATCGCCGACAGGGTCTCATAGAAGAATTGACGGTCGACATCATGTGTATGACGGTCAAGATAGCCTTTCAGGAGCGGAACAGCCCGTCCGTCCCCATAATCTCCGAGACAGACGGATGCGATGACCTTGTGCTCCATCGAGCGGAACACGCGTCGAAGACACTGGAAAATCTCCTCGGTAGCATTTTCCTTTCCGATCTCCGTCAGGCCGATGACTAAATATTCGTACGGACCGACAAGGCCGCCCTCGCTTCCCCCATCAAGGCAAGTAATCAGACGCGGAACGACAGACTCACCGTACGGTACCAGGAAATCCCTAACGCTCTCCGCCACAAGCTCGTCCGGCGAATCAATCGCAAGAAAGCGCGCAAGAACCGGATCTATGGCCGCCTCGATATTCCATAATCCAAGTATGCGAAGGGCCGCCATATTAACGAGGATCCCGTCACGAAAAGCATCGTCCTCGACGCCCTCGGCCCGGGTCCATTCTCCCGCCAAAGCCCGCTCCAACAATCGCGACGAAGCTTCCTCTCCGAATGCCCCGAGACGAAGCATCAGCAGATCCGGCAGATCTCCGTCGACCATGTGAGCGGCGATGGCAAAAACCTCCATCGTGTCGTCAAGTGTGATCAGCGAATCAAAAAAGCCCTCCGGCGTGTCCTCAGAAAGACCATCCAGCTTTTTCGAGAACCACGGCTGGAGGCTATTAAAGACTTCATTTTGCAGCATGCTCTGGAAGTCCGGAGCGGCAAAATCCGCCTCGCTCGTTACTCCGTCAAGGATCTGATCGTAAACCTTGGCCAGTTCACGGTTGTATTCACTAAAAAGCATTTCCGCCTGTTTTCTGCGAAGTGGGTCCATGTCAAAAGTCCTCCTGCTGCTTGTTCGTCTGTTTATCGATCGGGAAGGATAAAAAGGAACCCGAAGCCTCCTAAAAGTCTTCGGGTCCGCAAATGTGGAGGCGCCACCCAGAATTGAACTGGGGATAAAGGTTTTGCAGACCTCTGCCTTACCGCTTGGCTATGGCGCCGTCTGTTGAGAATCAACGGGTAGAATCATATCATGCGAACCGCCTTTCAGTCAACGGGGAGATTCTTTCGGTTCTTTGCTTAACTCCGTGAAAAGTTTAGGTGTGGAACGGTAAAGGGTAAGAA
>CAZOFY010000085.1:0-7866 GCA_964579245.1 uncultured Mageeibacillus sp. | reverse complement strand
ATCAATGAGCTTACGATTTCTTTATTGTTCTCTATCACATAGCGCGTTCCGTAGGCTTCTTCCTTTCGGTTATCTTCACAATATTGTGCAAATGTCCTGCCCCGGTGCCATACCGGATAGGCCTCCTCGAAAAGTTGCTGAATCTCTTCCGGTCTCGCTTGCCTGAAAACCATACAAATACCTCGATAATTTATCACTTCTATCGATTATAGCGCATGGCGCGGCTTGTTTTCTTGTAAAGACATAGAAAATGTACTACAATCATAACTCGCGTCTGTAAAAATGATGACTAAAAGTTATTGCTGGCTAGTGTTGCCTTATTGATCCTGCGACGATTAGCACATGAGACTTTTCCGCCTTATGACACGCTTTTCGTGTAGGAGAACAGAACACATGGGCCTTTTGGATATTATCGAAGTTTCGCACGCATTTGGTGACAACGCGTTATATAGGAACGCCTCGTTTGAGCTTTTCAAGGGCGAGCACATGGGCATCGTCGGGCAAAATGGCACGGGCAAGACGACACTCCTCAATTCAATCATCGGGAATTTGATTCCGGATGGCGGACGCATCGTCTGGCAGCGGAATGTGAAATACGGTTATCTCGACCAATACGCGAAGATTGATAACCATGTCACGGTTTTCGATTATCTGAAGACTGCTTTTCAGGATATGTATGACAGAGAATCCGAGCTCAACTGTGCCTATGAAATGATGGCGGAGGATTCCAGTGACGAGTTGATTCAGAAGGCTTCGAATCTTCAGGATTTGTTGGAGAACAGCGGTTTCTACGAAGTGGAAACGACGATTATGAAGGTCGCAAACGGCCTAGGCGTGGCGGTTCTCGGTATGGATAGTGTGCTGTGCGAGCTGAGTGGCGGACAGCGGGCGAAGGTTATTTTCGCGAAGCTTCTGCTCGAGCATCCGGACGTACTTCTTTTAGACGAGCCGACGAACTTCCTGGATAAGGAACATATTGAATGGCTGATCGGGTACTTGAATGATTTTGAGGGTGCTTTTATTGTCATTTCGCATGACTTCGATTTCCTCGACAAGGTCACGAATTGCATCTGCAATATTGAATTCGGGATGATCACCAAATACTGCGGCAACTTTACCAAGTTTCTGGAGATCAAGGACTTGAAGCGCGAAGGCGTGATGCGCGAGTTCAAATCGCAGCAGGTGCAGATTAAGAAGTACGAAGATTATATCGCGAAAAACGGGGCGAGAGCCTCGACCGCCAGCAGCGCAAAGAGCCGGCAGAAAATGCTGGACCGAATCGATAAGATCGAGCTTCCCAATGCCATTGCGAAGCCTGCGTTTCAATTTACGTCGCTGCCTGTTTCGACGCAGAGAACGCTGGTCGTCAAGGATCTGCATATCGGCTATACCGATCCGCTTCTTCCCAAGATGAATTTCCATATTGCTCCGGGACAGAAGGTCGTCATCACGGGCTTCAACGGAATCGGCAAGTCAACGCTGATCAAGACATTGATCCGGCAAGTGCCCGCGATATCCGGTGATTTCAAATTCGCCGATAATGTGAAGGTCGCTTATTATGAACAGGATCTGGAATGGGAGAACCCCAAACAGACACCGCTTCAAATCATGACGGATAAGTATCAGAAGCTGTCTACAAGCCAGATCAGAAAGTACCTGTCGCAGTGCGGAGTGCAGGCCAAGAATGTCATGCAGCCGATCTCTTCCCTAAGCGGCGGCGAGCAGGCTAAGGTCAAGATCTGCATGTTGATGTTGACCAAGGCGAATCTGCTCATCTTAGATGAGCCGACCAATCACCTGGATGTTGACGCGAAGGAAGTACTGATGAAAGAGCTGATTCGCTGGCAGGGGAACATTATCCTCGTCACGCACGAACCGTCTTTCTACAAGACATGGGCTGACAAAGTCATCAATATCGGCGCATAACAAGGGATTTTTGGGCGGACAAGCCCGAAAGCGATTGTCTCTTTGACGCGTTCTTAAGCCAGGACTTCTTGGTCGCGAAAAAGATCAACGATGGCCTCATCGTAGTCTGTAAACCGCTCCGCCTTCTTGATTTTCTTCCAATATTTCGCAGGCTCGGTAAAAAGCTGGATCATATAAAGCCACATTTCTTTCATTTTATATAAGACGTTCTTCTCGCCGTCGATTGCTTTTTTGTAGTCCTCATAGACTTTGTCATGGAAGTCTCGGAGGACTTTCTTTTCGATGCGGGCCCGGTGCTGGATCTCACTGACAAGTCCGGGATTTGTGATGATTCCTCTGCCCAGCATGACGGTGTCGACGGTGGGGAACGCCGAGACGAAGGCCTCGTACTCTTTGACGGTGAACAGATCGCCGTTATAGCAGACGGGATTGCGACTTAGAAGCGTCGCTTCCTGAAAAACGTTCCAGTTCGGCGTGTTCTTGTAGAAATCTTTCTGGATGCGGGGATGAATGATCAGCTCCTCGAGTGGGTATTTGTTGAAGATTTCGAGGAGAGGATAGAACTCGTCGGGGTGATCTTTACCGATTCTCGTTTTGATGGAGATCTTTGCGGTCGTGTGCGTGAATATCTCTTCTAAGAATGCATCGAGAGCGTCTCTTTGGGAGAGAAAGCCGGAACCCCTGTTTCTGGCAACGACTGTTCCGGAGGGGCAACCCAGGTTCAAGTTGACCTCGTTGTAGCCGAGCTGGTTCAACTTCTTCGCTGTGTGTAGGAAGTCTGCCGCTTGATTGGTCAAAATCTGGGGAATCATAGGGATCCCCTGATTGTTTTCAGGAAGCACATCCTTAAGCTCTCGTGTCGTAAATCGATTGCTCTGGTTAGCAGCAATAAAGGGAGAGAAGTACTTGTCGATATGCGAAAAAAAAGCATGATGGGCATTCCTGTACACGTATCCGGTCAAGCCTTCCATGGGCGCAAGATAAAACTTCACGTACTCCAACACTCCTCGTGCAAATCGCTGGTTATTCTTTATTTTCAGGACTTCCATCTACTATAGACTGAATCGCTGTCGGTAGCCACACTTCTTGCAAAGTTCCTCGACCGCTTCTTTTCGCGAAAAACCATCGAAAATGGCTCGCGCTCGCGGGCTGTCAATGATATCGACGAAAGATGTCGTATGAATATTTCCGAGGTCAATCACGCCTTCGCCGTCCAGACAGCAGGGAACCACGGTTCCGTCGACCAAGATGCCGGCTTGGTTCCGAAGACCATAACAGAAGGCTTCTCCGGGATACTCTTTTGCCTCGAGATCCGGCCACTCGAACAGGTTCGCCTGATTCAGGTAAACGCGGTCGGCTAGCCTGATGCCCCTAGCGGGAAGGACTTCATCTTCAATTCGATAAGAAAGGTCGAACGCTTTCTCGATCGCAAATAACGTCTCGCTATTTCTTCGGGCGTCGAAATTCGTACCGGAATTCTCTGATAGATTCCACAAGCGAAGGGACACAATGATCTGCGAATTCTCCTGTGCTTCTTTTGCAAAATGCAGAATGTCTCCGATGTATTCCTCTCTGCTTTGGAAGACTTCGTTACCGTCAAAGCTGTGGAGAGAGAAGTTGATCTGCCGAACCGACGGCTTTGACAAAAGCATTTCCTGCTGCCGGCTGATGAGCGTCCCGTTCGTCGTGATGTTAACCTGAAACCCCTTCTCGTGAGCGATGTCCAGGAAATTATCCAGTTCTGGATGAAGAAGCGGTTCGCCTTTGACGTGTAGATAAAGATAACTGGTAAAGGGCTTGATCTGATCCAAAATAATGCTAAAGGTCTCACCGGACATAAATGCCGGTGCCCGCTTTGTCTTGGGGCAGAAGTCACAGGAGAGATTACACTTATTCGTGATCTCCAGATAAACCTTTGCAAATCGTTTCAAGCCCTTACTCCTATTTCATTACGTTATCGAAAAACTCGCGTATTCACTATACATACCGAACCAATATTATACTACGGAGGAATTAGGCCAAAGATGTTTTCAAGCTGAAATTCGCTTTACTAAGAAAATATTTTCGATACATGTTGACAAGGATTCTTGTCAGTGATATAAATATGACAAGAATAGTAGTCATAATGCAAAGAAAAGACGTCAAACAATTGCAGATAATAGATAGCGAATCGTAAAGAGAACGGAGATGAGAGAATGCCACTGAACAATCGATTAAAGGAGTACCGTGCCAGACTCGGCGTCAATCAACAGGAGATGGGCGAATTGGTCGGTGCATCCAGACAGACAATCAGCCAGATCGAAAGAGGAGATTATTCACCGTCTGTTGTATTGGCACTGAAAATCGCTAAGGTATGCAAAGTAACGGTGGAAGAGATTTTTACATATGAGGAGGATCAGTAAATGAGACAGGAAGAGAAGATAGATAGAATGCAACGCGAGAAAGAAACGGATAAAAAACACCTCACAAATCTCATTGGAATTACATGTATATGTCTTTTTATTGGGGGCGGGATCGGATTCTCTTCCGTGCTCGCGAGGGAATGGATAATTGCAAATATGGACAGCAGGGACGGAGCATTTCAGAGCTATTTGGGACTGATTGCGTTGGCTGTTTCTGTCGCCGGTACTGTTTTTCTTATCGCAGCAGCACTGTATAATTTCTCGCAGGCGAAGAAAATGTCCGTGTCATGGAACGGCGAGGACGAAGCGGTCATGGATGCCATTGATAATAGACAGAATATCGCGTTGTTATGGAATAACTTGCTTATGATTTTTAGCTTTTTCTCCTTCGCACTGCTTATCGGTGTATCGGGAATTTTCGGGTTTCCGGGAAGTGCCGGAACGAATCTTTCAGAGCTTAGTATGATAAGCATAATTTCTTTACTAGGAGGCTTTCCGATTCTCTTTGCGGGAATCATTGCCTACACTGCTATATACAAATCTGTTGTTGATCTCCAGAAGAAGTTGAATCCTGAGAAACAAGGCAGTATCTTCGACTTTCGTTTTAACAAGAAATGGGAAGCAAGCAGCGACGAAGCCGAGAAGCAAGCGATGTATAAGGCATCATATAAGGCGTATCAGGCTGCAAACATGACTTGTCTGGTCGTTTGGATGATTACGATTTTTGCGCAAATCATTATAAACGCGGGAGTTTTCCCTGTCGTATGTGTTTGTGCTATTTGGTTTGTTCTAAATGTTACCTATTCGATTACAGTTATTCAGAAAGGCAGACGAAGATAAATTCTTCTCACGGATTGAAGTCTCGGTGCGTTCACGAGACGATCTTGTTTTTTCGCGATGAGAAGACAAAACCCCGCACGTAAAGATCCCCACTTCCGATTCGCCGGAAGCGGGGAATCTTCTTGCCCAAAGGATTTCCGTTATATGTTAAATCTCATACGCCGCAGCATAGCCGGAGCGCATGGCAGTTCCGATATTCTTAACCTTCTGTGCATCTCCGATAGCAAGTACGACAGGGGCGGTGTCCTGTAAGCTATCGATGAAAGCCTGATCCGGTCGATAGCCGACAGAAAGCACGACGGCGTCAACGGGCCGTGTTGTCACTAAGTCTGTCTTGGTGTTCTTCAGCTCAATGGCACCGTCAAGCACCTTCATCAATTGATGGGACACAAGATATTCTGTCTTGTCCGCGAGCAAGCGGCCCTGGACATCAAGCACATTCTGCATATACGCGCCGGGGGCAACTTTATCGAGCATCTCAACAATGATCGTCGTGTTACCTTGCATTTGCAGTGTCTCGGCAGTCTCGAGACCGGTCAGGCCGGAGCCGATTACAGCGACGATTTTTTCAGATAGATTGGTCTCTCCCTTCAGGACCTGCTCGACAGTGAAGACATTTTTAGCATCAACACCGGGCAAATTCGGAATGATCGGCTTTGAACCGCTTGCGATGAGGACGATGTCAGGGCGAATAGATTTTACAGATTCGGCATCTACCGCTTGATTGAGGCGAAGGTCGATGCCAAGATCGACAATCCTCTTCTCAAAATACTCAATGAGCCAGTTCAACTGCTCCTTTTTCGGTGGATTCTTACCGATGCGTACTTGCCCGCCGATACTTCCTGCCATCTCAAAAACAACCGGATTATGGCCTTGAAGCTTCAGTGTCTCGGCGGCGATGAGGCCGGCCGGCCCGGCGCCGATAATAGCAACCGTCTTTGGAGACATTGTCTTCTCTCTTGCCGGATATTTGGTCTCAAATCCGGTAACGGGATTGACGGCGCAGACGACGTGACTTCCGGCGTTAAGCTCGTCAAAACAGAAGAGGCAGGAGATACATTTACGAATCTCGTCGTCGCGATCTTCCAGCACTTTGTTGGCAAATTCGGGATCAGCCAGAAGCGGCCGGCCGAATGCGGCAAAGTCCATTACACCATCTTCAAGCATTGCCTCAGCAACCGCGGGTTCGCGTAGCTTCGCAACGGCAATGACGGGGATACTCACAGCATCCTTGATCATTTTCACAAAATCCCTGCGCCAGCCTTGTGGAAAAGAAATGGGCTCAATGGCCATATTCATCGTCTCATAGGTGCCGCAGGAGACATTGATCGCGTCAGCGCCCTCTGCTTCGATTTCCTTGGCGATTCGAACACCCTCTGCAATATCAATGTAGGGCATCGGAATTCCGACAACAGATAAGAACTCGTCGGCAGAGAAACGAACGGAAATCGGGATCTTGTTCCCGGTCTTGGCACGGACATCGCGCATGATCTCAATCAAGAAGCGCATGCGGTTCTCGAGCGAGCCGCCGTATTCATCTTCTCTTTTGTTCGAAAAAGGACTGAGAAACTCATTGATCAGATAGCCGTGCGCACCATGGATCTCAACACCGTCACAGCCGGCTTCCAATGCGCGACGGGCGGCGTCGCCGAACTGTCCGACCAGCGTGTGGATCTCGTCGATCGTCAAAGCACGTGTCGGCTGCTGCATAACAATGCTGGGAATGGCCGAAGGGGCCACCAGCTGATCTTTACCGGTGAAAGCGGCTACACCTTGTCGGCCGGAGTGCTGGATCTGCGGAAAGATCTTCGCCCCGTACTTATGGACCTCATCGACCAGTGTCTTGAAGCCGGGAATATACTTATCGTCAGCAAGGCTGAGCTGATTCGGGCCGGCAGCTCCGTCGGTATCGTTGACCCGGACAATTCCCGTGATGATGAGGCCAATGCCACCCTTCGCACGGGCGCCGTAGTAAGCAATCGCTGCATCGGACACAGTACAGTCAGGATTTGCAATCAGGTCACCCATTGCCGCCATGACCATGCGGTTTTTGATTTCTAATTGACCGATTTTTCCACTCTTGGTTAATAGTCTACCCATCTGACAACCCATCCTTTCTATCAATAACCTTTTCGTTAGCTCGTGAAAAGTGCCTCTTCGTGTAGAAAAACCCTACCTATTTAATAGTAAATCATATCCGCAAGTTGAGTCAAACCGAAGCTGCGACCGAAGAGCGTCTTTTCTGTGAACAATACTAGAAGGGCGGAAGCGGCCATCATGAATGAATACCGAGATGTGAGCAGAACAACGGGTACGGGGTATAAAAGGAAACTTCCCGGTTTAGTCAGGACATAGGCAAAAAGGTTTTTGTTAAGGGTAAGTCAGAAGACCACGCAAGTTATTATCGCGCCGGCGGACGGGCTCGGGAACGAGAATTTACGGCCTAGAACAGCCAAAACGCGGATCTAGGCCGTATTTTTGCGCCAGCGGATGGGTTGGGAACGAGAATTTACGGCCTAGAACGGCCAAAACGCGAATCCAGGCCGTATTTTCGCGCCGGCTGACGGGTTGGGAACGAGAATTTACGGCCTAGAACAGCCAAAACGCGAATCCAGGCCGTATTTTTGCGCCAGCGGATGGGTTGGGAACGAGAATTTACGGCCTAGAACAGCCAAAACGCGGATCTAGGCCGTATTTT
>CAZOFY010000084.1:5028-8091 GCA_964579245.1 uncultured Mageeibacillus sp. | reverse complement strand
AAAACAGGAGGATATCTTCTATCCTGTGCTCAAGGAAACAAAATTCTTTCAGTAGATTGATAAGCCGGAATCTCCGGTTTTAAAAAAGTTGACAGATTCATCGCCTATCGGCCTCTTCGTTGACGATCTGTTGCCGGGTCAGGCCCATAGAGTTATTGTCGGCGCTGTGCATCAAATGGAATGGCTGCTGAATATTACGCTAATCTCGATGATTATTCTCCCATATTATCCGTTTTTCTTTTTCTTTCTTACGATGCATTTTGAGGGTAAGAAATATACCAAACTGAAGGAGGAACTCTTCGAATCAAAAATGCTTGCCGAGGATATTATTGCTCTCGGAAAAGAGCATGGGATTGATCTTTTTAATACGGCGCTGGACGCGAGATGTTTTCATGAACTTGGGATGAAGGGTGTTCCGGAGTGGTGTTTCCGAAATTCTGAGTTGCCGGAGAAGAAAGAATAGTAAGGATAATGGATTTGATACGGATCAATTGAAAGAGGAGGTACATTTTATTTTAGGTGCAATCATCGGTGATATAGTCGGTTCGGTCTATGAGTGGAACAATATCAAGACGAAGGAGTTCGATATTTTTCGCGGGGACTGTTTCTTCACGGACGATACCGTGATGACTGTTGCAACAGCGGAGGCGCTGATGAACGGCGGCAAAAAGGATGACTTCATCGATGCATATAAGAAGTGGGGACGGATGTATCCGGATGCCGGATTTGGCGGCAGGTTCGCCGGATGGCTTGTGTCGGAGGATCGTGAGTCGTATAACAGCTGGGGCAACGGGTCGGCGATGCGTGTGGCGCCGTGCGCTTGGGTCATGGACTGCGGCTTTTATGCCAGAACCGGTTGCTGGCCGCAGAATGGTTGGGAACTGGTAACGCGTTCTGCCGAGGTGACGCACAATCATCCGGAAGGGATTAAGGGTGCTCAGGCGACGGCAATGGCGATTTTCCTCTCTCGCTTCTACGCAGGGGGGCATTCCTTTGATTTCTGCGAGCAGTGGACGATGGATCAGCTGAAGGCAGAGATGAAGGAGCGGATCGAAAAGGAGTTCGGCTACGATTTGTCCCGGACGCTCGACGAGATCCGGCCGACGTACAAGTTTAATGAGAGCAGTCAGGACACCGTGCCGCAGGCGATCGTTGCTTTTCTCGAGAGCAATGATTTCGAGGATGCGATTCGCAATGCGATCTCTTTGGGCGGCGACAGTGATACGCTCACGGCAATTACGGGCAGTATTGCCGAGGCCGCGTACGGAATTCCGACGTGGATACGGGAGAAGGCTTGGAGTTACCTGGATGAGCCGATCCGGGATGTTTGCCGGCGGTGGAGAGAGTTTGTGGGGAAGGGCTGTCAAATATGAGCAAAAGCCCCCAAGTATAACCCTCTTGGAAGCAAGTCGATAAATGCTCGAGGAATGAAAGCAATGACTCGGGTATATATGAGATAGAACAAATATGAGAATGATGATAAGTGACGGAAAGCATTTGCACGAATATGCCGTAGATAAAAAGCTTCTGGAATTCGCCCGTTGATTCTCGGGTAGTGTTAAGATAGAAGAGCATAATTCATCTCTATTAACACACGGAGGAATGAATGGATATTATCGGTAAGGAAGTCATACATAATACTTTTCGACATGGTGTAGTCAAAGCAATGAAAAACGACGTGATCACGGTCGCGTTCAAGATGGGTGAGAAGGTTTTTCTTTATCCGTCCATCTTCGAGAAATTGATGGTTGCAGTTGACGAGGATGTAAATGACTATATCAAGCAAGATGTAGCTGATTTTCAGGCTTTTCGGCAGGAGAAGGATCGGATAACATTGGCCAAGAGGCAGGAAGCGAACGAGTTAGAGCTTCAGAACTCGATGTTGAAGAAGAAGGTCGCTACGAAAGCCTCTTCCCGACAAGCCGTGCCAAAGAAGGTGGTTCGCGATCCCGATAAACGATCCGTTTTTTTCGTGTTCCAGGAAAAGAAGTTTGATCGCGAGCATGCAGGCGAATATATCTGGGCTCCTGATTCATCGGTGAGTGTTAGAAACGTGGGTTCGAATCCTATAATTGATGTTCGCAAAGGAGACGTTATTTTTCACGGACATGATGCGAAGATTTGGGCACTAAGTAAAGCAAGGTCAAGCGCCTATCCTACTTTGCATCCTGATGATCTTTTCCCGGAAGAGAAGCAGGACGCGAAAGGCCACAAAGTAGATTGCGAGTATTTTCTCATTCAGAATCCGGTGAAGACAGAGGAATTCCGGGAAGAAATTATTTCCTATTCGAATGAGATCTATGCGCCGTTCGACAAGAACGGCGATGGAAACACCGCGTATTTCTATTCTCTGAATCGCAATCTGGCATTGATATTCCTACAAGGTTTGATGAAGAAGAATTCTGATTTAGAAAAATTGGACTATGTTCGCGATTTACTGACGGAGTTGTGATTGTTTGACAGTCCTGCGCCTAAGCGTTGCCCCTGCTCTTTAATTCTCTCACTCGAAAAGATTCAAACCTGAGACACCGTCTCGTTATTTGCATCCTATCACTCGTCGTCTCTCTTGACCACCCATTTGAGGAGATAGTAGCAGAGAACACCGATGACGGCCATGCTTTAGGGACAGTGTCTTCGGCTTCCGATTCTTTCGTTGCGGAAGATGCGCTATGAACAAGTACCCCGATGAGAATCAAATAGACCAGTATGTTCAAGATAACGCGAACGGTATATTTTGTCGATGCCTTTCATCTACGTTAGAAAGCAGACTACCCAACGTTCTCTTGCAACATCCGACTGCATTGACGAGTTTATTGTAAATAAATCCTATAAACGGCCTAATGCGAAATTGGGGAGTACTTCGGTACGCCATCTTCCCGGCGCGAGGCGATGATCGCTTATGCACCGACGAAACAGATCGCAGAAAGCATTTTCGTCGGTGCGCCATCTCCCCAGCGCGAGGTGATGATCAATAATGCACCGACGAAACGGATCGCAGATTACATTATCGTCCACAAAAAGCGATTAACATTTAATAGCTGGTCTGAATCGATGCTTTTCGAA
>CAZOFY010000084.1:0-4928 GCA_964579245.1 uncultured Mageeibacillus sp. | reverse complement strand
GTCGGATAAGTTTACCATTAAGGATGAGCTTGGGAACGACAGATATTTTGTGGAGGGGGAACTGTTCTCCTGGGGACATAAGCTACATGTTTATGATAAGGATCACAGGGAAGTTGCCTTCATTAAGCAGGAGTTATTCACGTTTCTCCCCCTTTTTGAAGTGTATATTAACGGTACTTTGGCTGTTGCGGTTAAGAAGGAATTCACTTTTTTCACACCTAAATACAATATCGAAGGTATGGATTGGACGGTTGACGGTGATTTCTGGCAGCATAGTTACGAGATTACGGGTCCAGAGGGTAGCGTGGCTTCGATAATTAAAGCCTACTTTACATGGGGAGACAGTTACCAGATTGACATATCCGGCAGGGCGGACGAGGTTCTGGTCCTGTCCACGGTACTGGCGATTGAGACTGTGTGATTGCTGATTCGTCTAATCATTCGACGTAAGCCGCATTCAAGAATGCATAGGACTTTCTCAGGAAGATCGAGGTTCAAGTGTGATGCGTTCCGACAACAACTCCTTGTTCAAATCTATGTTGACTTCATGCTTCAAAAAAATCTCGGCATTTCTCAACCGTCAACCGGCGTTGGTTCAGTTTGTAAAGTTCGGTCTCGTTGGTTTGTTGAATACCGGCCTGTCATATGGGATATCGAACGCCTTCTTCTACCTTGGCGGATGGGGCGAGCAACCGAGTAATATTGTCACATGGATCATCACGGTTTTTATCTCGTTTATGCTGAACAGTCGCTTTGTCTTCCGTGACGATGTTGAGGGGAGACGTCCTTTCTGGCGACCTTTGTTCAAAGTCTATCTGTCCTATGCTGCGACGGGACTCATCCTCATTCCTTTACTGACTGAGTTGGAGACTAGGTTTCTGGGAATGCCGTATTATCTGATCACGATGGTCAATATTCCTATATCCGTGCCGATAAATTTCTTCTTGAACAAGCTTTTCGCGTATCGGTCTGTCCGGAAGATAGGTTGCGTCTTGCAGGATGAGGAGTTGGAAGCTTCGGGAGAGTGATCGCACATCAATTCTGTCACATGGACGAACGCGTAATTTATCTTGTGGTAGAATTTGATTAGGAGGTATTGAAAATGGGAATTGCAGAAGTCATTGGGTTACTATTCGCCATACCTCTGTTTGTGCTTGGGTTATTTCTTTGTGCAGGGAAATTTCTATCTCTCCTTGCCGGCTTCCATACATCAGACCAACAACAAGGTTTTAACGTCAGAAAAGTAGGCCGTTTTGTAGGCATTTTTCTTATGGTTCTGTCGATACCCGTTGTATTTATCACATCGAAAGACATGACAATTTCTGTTGCTTCAATGATTCTCATTGTTGTACTCTCTGTGATTCTGATTATCCTTGTGAATACTCTTTCCTATTTCAAGAAATAAAGGGAATGCGCTATGTTTCCGGACAGGATTGAAAGAGAATAAAATAAAAACGGGGGCAAAAAGAGAATATGACATGTGATGTGATTGGAAATATTGATTCCAATATAGATGAAAACTACAAAGTTGAAAGAAACCTATCTTGATCAGGTCATGGTCGATGGATATCGTTGGAAAAAAATATTTTAATGTAAACATTGAGGTAAAGGGAATCCTGTGACGATACTTACGAGTACGACTACAGGCTGAAAGGGGATCCAAACCATGACCATTCTAGATAAAGTACAGGCAAGCTTTGCCAATGTACGCAGAGGCGAAGAGATGAGCCGCAGTGAAATCGTACAGCTCGTTCTGGCAAAGCACGATGTGAACAAGGGAAGCATCATTCCCAGTGACTATTGTTACAATCTAGTTAACCTCGATAAGCTCAACAATCCCAGTTTGCTCGAGTTCAATCTTTTCGAGTATATAGAACCTTCGCGATATATTTACCTGGGACGAAATCAGAAATACTCCGGGCCGATCCTCCGCAAAATCAACTCAGACTATAAGCAGGTAGGGCAATGGACCAACGGCGTCCGCCATCTTGCTGTTACAGAGGTCGAATTGCCTCGGACTACTAAACCGAAGCACGAAAAGAGGCCTCAAACAAGTCGAGTGGAAGGTCTTCAGAAACAAAGCCAGGAACCTGCGAAGAAGATTCCCCCGCACGATTCGGACGCACAACCGAGACGAGTTCCAATCAGCAAGCTCTGGAATTCCGGTAGCAAGCAGGAATGGGAGAAGGCCCTCGATAACTATTGGAAGGCCGTCTCTTCGGGCAATATTCGTCTTGAGCGTGCCTTCGACAATCTGGATGCCGACAGTATTCAGAAAATGAGCGCATCGCAATTCTACGACTTTCTTCATGATGCATATTTCGTATGGAAATACACGGCCAAGAATCGTCTGGCGACGACAAGACACGCGCTCGAGAAATACAGGCGTGAGGGTTCGATGGGCGAGTTGGCAAGAATTCAAAAGGAGCTTTTCCATTTTAATCTTGACGATATCGCAGATGGTCTTACCATTGCGATAAAAATCCACGGGCTCGGCACCGCGGGCGCATCGGGCCTTCTTGCGGTGCTTTTCCCGAAGGCATTTGGGACCGTCGACCAGTTCGTCGTCAAAGCGCTGTGCAGCATCGAGGGACTTCCGGAACATGCGCAGCTCGCCAGCCTCTCACCGGAAGCGCTCACGGTCAATGCTGGTGTTCTGATCATCACGCTGATGAAGAAAAAAGCAGACGAACTCAATCGTGCATTCGGGACAAAAATCTGGACACCACGAATGATCGATCAGGTTCTGTGGGCCGTGGGACGAGTGTGAGAGAACCGCTAGAACGCTGACTAAGCGTATATTCAATGATTGAATGCGAAAACTGAAATCTTCACACCTTACTTGCATCGGGTGAGCCTTTGCTCTTCGATTCAAAAGCATCTCCCATTTGCATATGCAGTCGGATAACCGGTATCAACACCGTCAGATGGATTAGAAGGATAACAACCAGAACCGGCGCGCAGCCGACAGTGAGCGTGAGAAATAAGATCTTTATTGTCGGCACGATCAGCAGAAGGGAGATCAGCGTCGTTAAGCCATAAGCAAGGTGCTTCAAGATCTTGTTTCGCTGTACTGAGGCTATAAGAGACAATGTTCCCAGAAGTGCCGGGACAAAAAACAGGAACGATACGCCCGGCATAACAAAGCCGGTTAGTATGGCGAGCGATAGCTGTAGAGCAATGCCGAAGAAGAGAAAGACGCGCTGCTTTTCGAGAGATTTCGCGAGTTGTGTATAGATTGCGTAGCATGAAGACCGTCACCGCAATCAGAATCGCAAGAACGACAAAGTGAAGAACATTGGCCGTCGTCCCGGTATAGCTGACGAATATGTTCGGTAGTAGCGTAAAGAAGACGCTTCCTTCGTCGGCGTCGAAATAGCGGACATCGTTGTACTCTTTATATCGAACAAAATCGTCGACGAGCGGTACAATCTGCTCACCGTAATGCTGAAGAGAAGAAGAATCCAGCTCGTTGTAATTATCGAGCGGCGTGTGGTAATGGTCGATTCCATCTACGACGGCAAAGTTTACGCCGTTCAATCCGATCTCGCGAAAAAGAGTGAAATCGGTATCGTTGGGCATGACCTGATAGATCGCGGTAGCGAGGCTGTAAGATACGGGTAGGTTTGCCTTGCGGTAGAAATCAATGACTTTTTTGTTGTTCGGCGAGGTCTCGAACATAATCGCCGGGCCGCTGACGCCACGAGCCTCGATGTTAATGACAAATCCAACCTTGGACATAAGATCCTGTTCCTCGACGACGGCAGCAGAACCGTCGAGGCCCATTTCCTCCGAGTCAGTGAATAGAAAATAGATCGTGTTCTCGAGGTTCTGATCCTTATAAAGATCGGCGATTTCGAGCATGGTACCCAGGGCGTAACCGTCATCAGCTGCTCCGTATGACTCATCAACAGAATCGTAATGTCCGACAAGCATAATCGCTGTCTCACTCTTCCCCGGAATTACGCCGAGGAGGTTTCTTACCTCGCCCGTTTCAGTCGCGAAGCTCGAAATTGGGTAATTATACTCACGGACATTTGCAGAACCGATAAGACGAGTCAGCGTGTCCTTGATATACAGCCGCACGTTTTCATGTGCTTTTGCGTTAAAGACCGAATGTGACTCCCCGGAAATCTCTTTGATGTAACCGAGCGCGCGCTCGCTCGAAAAATGCTGCGGCGCCACGGAGGGCGACGGGGTGTAGAGCACGAAAAGGGAGAGTATGACGGATAAGACTATTGTGATAATGGCGGCCAGTTTCTTCGAGATTGACGAGTTGCTCATGATTCCTCCATTGGGTTGCTTGCGTTAGAAGAAAGACAGACATTATTGAGATACGGCTTGAGAGAAGTTTATTTGATTTGATTCTAGCGATTTGACCTTAAGGTATGAGACATATAATCTTATTGTAGTATTAACATTATACGAAGTAATCCATTAAATCAGATGCTCAAACGCGAAGAATTTTCGAAAATCAAATATTGAGTCACACAGCATACATCGCTTTTAGGATGAATCCCGTGAATAAAAACGACCGTGTGGATGACAGTAATCGAACATCAAGAGGTGTGATAAAATTTAGCATACGTTACCCGTTGCCGAGGGCTAACGTATTGTACCGTTGCTGAGCCGGAAATAAAAATCTCCCGCATATTCCGTGCAACAACAGCAAAATAAGGTAATATTCTCATTGCATCATTATTATTCTATATAGAAATTATTTGTGATACTATTAGGACAAATTATTAATGTGCAGTGGTTTATGCGTTGATGACCATGCGTTAATTTGCGTATGATTAGTGCGGCGGTGTATTAGTTTTCGAAAACAGGGGGTAACTGAACAATGAAGCAGAGAGGGCTTACTATCATCAAAAAATTCGTGGCAATCAGTATTTCGATACTCTTTATTCTTACCCTAATTCCCTTCG
>CAZOFY010000083.1:0-8623 GCA_964579245.1 uncultured Mageeibacillus sp. | reverse complement strand
CTTGCTTATGTAAATGACGTCCTGGAAAAGCGAGTCAGGTAAGGACAATTGCTTCGCAAGGAAATAAACATGTTAAAGTGGATTAATCATGCATTTAGTATCTGCTGCTTTTTCTTCACTATTTGATTGTAGAGGAAAGCCGCGATTATCATTATGCCCCATGCGCCGAACATCCACAAAACATTCCCGTAATTTTCGCTGTAGCTGCTTAAGATGTCCCAGGCCGCATGAAACGCGATTAACGGGACGATTGTGCCGAGAAGATCGCGAAGAATCGCGAAAATCACTCCGTAAAAAGTCAAAAGAATGAAGAGCATCACCGTCAATTCCTCGGATGAGATGAAATGAAGCGAGGCGAATGCGAGAGCGGAAACGATACGCCAGATCCAGGGATTAGCATCCCTAAATTCAGTCTTGATATATCCGCGGAAAAAGAGCTCCTCCGAGAATCCAACAAGGCAGAAATACGCGATGTTCCAAAGAAGCGGATCTTTTGTTCGTGCAACGACCGGTCCGGTAAAAAACGGAATCACTGCTGTCGCGAGAAACAGAGTCGAAGTAAGGATTACTCCAAGCGAAACCGGAAGCCCGATATCCGCAAATGAATGTTTTCGAACTTTCATCATTAGGGCTGTAACGCCGATAAGAATAAAGAATGGCAGTACCTGTGTCCGATAACCTCCGCTCGTTCCAGATATTTTCAAGAGGTAAAGAAATCCGAAAATCAGCCCGATGATTCCGGCTTGAACCAGAAAAATGAAGCCAACGCTTTTCAATGTTTTCATGTTTTACCCGATTCTTTCATTTCTATATATGGTAAAAAACAGTTCGTTTCCTGTCAAGCTTCCGCTATGACGAGCATCACTATCCTCGAGAGCGTGACAAGTATAGGAGATGCAGCGTTTTATGATTCTTCAAATCTGAAAACGGCGAATTTCATGGGGGATGCTCGCTACTCTCCTTCAAGATAAAAGCTCATTCCCGCGCCCTGGGTATCGTTCGGGCGTCGGACAAAACCGAAATTCGAGTAGAAATTCTCTTTGCCCGGCGCGGCAACCAAGGAGACGAAAACACGCCATCCGGGCTTAATATTCTGCTTCATATGACCAATCACGCGGGCAACAAGATTTCTGCCGATGCCTTGCCCCTGGTAGGCGGGCGATACGATAACGTCGCAGACATAAGCCGTTGTACCTCCGTCCCATAGCAAGCGGGAAACTCCGATGACTGTTCCGTCTTCTGTTCGTGCAGAGACTGCGAATGCAGCATTTGTAACAGTGTTACATGCTTGTTCCTCTGGAACACAGCCCCAGCCAGCTTCTTCGCGCAGACGAATATAGTCTTGAACAGGGATAGTTTCAACGTAGTTGACGAGCATACCTGGACCTCCGTTTTCGAGATGAAAAATGTATATTATAGCAATGCTCCATGAAGGTACGAAAAGAAAATCGTGTCCAACAAGATCAAAGGGATACAGATCACCTTAAACCGCGCCCGTTAGCAAAGGATCTTCCGGCTTAAACTTCCGAAGGCAATCGACATACTCCCATACAAGAAAGTCGTTCTCAATGTCGGCAGCATCAAGCCCCGCGAATGCGACCAGCTCGTCATGCAGCTCCGAGCTCCCTTCCGTCATGAGAAATGCCGAGTGAGTTTCCAAGCCGACAATAATCGGAGAACCTTTGAAGACATCCTCCCGACGGGCATATAAACCTGCACCCGCACCTTCTTCACCGACGAGAACGACTCGAGTCTCCGGGCGGGAATCGGTCGGTAGTTTCCGTGCAAAAAACGAATTCAGAAGAACATTCTGCGCGACAACGTCATGCAATCGCTGGTCCTCAGATTCCGCGACCGGATAATGCGCCCGGAGATATGTCAAAATATCCTCCGCGCTGCGGCGGTTCGGCTCTAGATACGGGCGGAACTGTGCGGCCGCCCGGTGCCAGGTGATTAAATCTTCAGCGGTCGGCGGGCGGATCAGCATAGAATTCTCCTTTCTGGTGAGGACGGACCTATTATCGCGGACTGACAGACAACTAACTGTCAGTTTAATAATATTGGAAAGCCGAAAACAGCCTTTTCGAAAATCTTGTGTTTCTCATGCATTATATCAAAACTCTTTCCGCCCGTAAAAATCTTTACAGATCCCAAACTTTAAAAAGCAGCACCCGCCTTTCAGCTCACCATAGAATTCTATCCCGGGGCCGGCTTCGATCAGTCGAAGCCCCAAAAAGAAGCCCCCTGTTCAGCTCACCATAGATTTCTATCCCGGGTCCGGCTACAATCTGGTGGATGCTTTTCAAATCACATTCATTAGACGATTGAAGGTCGGTTACTACACGCTGAACTGGATTGGATTTATCGTTGTAATCGTCGAAGTGGTTTAGCAACTGTTTTCGCTTCGTCTCAGGGACAAAACAAAGAAAAGGAAAAGGAGTATGCCCAGAGAATATGGATCCCATGCCCTTCACAGCCTTCATTCCCTGCCGTCTATATGCGAAAAACGACCAACAATCAAAAACCGCTGGCGGGACGGATTCCGCTCTTCTATACTGTAATCATCAAGGGGGTGCAAGAACTTGAAAATCGAAATCATTACGGACCCGTCGTGCAAGGAAATAAGTGTCGTCATTTATACCAATGAGGTAAACGACGAGGTCAATAAAATTATGGCGCGGTTGTCTGACGATGCCCCCAAGGTTTTGGTCGGTTTTAGGGATGACATGGCCGAGCTCCTTGAACCGTCGGATATTCTCAGGATCTTCGCTTTATCGGGAAAAACCTTCGCCGTGACGCGAGACGGCGAATATGTGATCAAGTCCCGTCTCTACGAACTGGAGGAAAGACTGAAGTCATCCCGATTTGTGCGTATTTCAAATTCGGAAATCATCAATTTACATAAAGTCAGAAGCTTCGACTTAAATCTTGTCGGTACGATCTGCGTGAAATTTTCCAACGGAGCGGTCAGCTATGTCTCCAGAAGATATGTTGCTGACATTAAAAAAGTATTGGGAATATGAGGTGATCCATATGAAAAAGAAAATATTACTTCGCGGACTTTTAGGTTTTCCTCTCGGAATCAGCATGGGATATTTCATTACAATTTTAATCTCTTTCAGCTCGGGTTTGGATACGTACTCGCCATGTGTCCCGAGTCTGGTTCAGACAATGGGGAACGAGAACAACGCGGTCCTTTTGCAGGCAATTCTAAGCGGTTTGCTCGGATCGGCATTTGCAATGAGTTCGATAATCTGGGAAATCGAGAGTTGGAGTATCGCCAGACAGACCGGGACCTATTTTGCCGTCACTGCCCTGGCTATGATGCCAATCGCCTATCTGGCCAATTGGATGGAGCATTCCGTCATGGGATTTCTGATCTATATGGGTATATTCATCGGTATCTTTATCGTTGTCTGGGTGATTCAGTATCTCTTTTGGAATAAGAAAATCAAGCGAATGAACGACAAAATCAAACCATAGTTTTCTGATCTTCTTTCGCATCCTCTTCCGCCGTCTGTTTCACAGCAGCCCGCTTTCCTCTAAGCATCAATACGCCGTTCACGAGAAGATATCCCGCGACGACCGTTGATCCGATGAGGTCCATATAGCGGGCTGCTTCTGACATTGGATCAACAGCAACGACGATCAGGACGATCGTGACACAGATATCAACCAGTGATTTTGCGCGATACAGCTTGGATTGTGCGGCAAGTATGGCGTCAGGCTTCTCGCGATCGAGCTTCTTGTAGCGCAACCAGAACCAGGTGTTTGTGATGACGCCGAGAACCGCGATGATAAGACCCGGGATGACGTTACCTTTCTTTGAACCGATCGAGAGCACTGCGATGAGCAACATCGTCGCTCCGGACAGGCACATGGCGATGCCGACGACCGCGTTTACGGTACGTTCGAGAGATGCTTTTCGAGCGGGATCGGGTTCGCCGGCTTTGTGCAGATGTCGGAAAACAAAGTACGAGACAAGCAGTGCTACAAGCTCGGCGGTGCGGCGCGTGAAGTCAGCAAGCTGTGTGGAGGAGCCTCCGGCAAGTAGTCCCAATCCCATCACGATCGGCCCGGGTGAGCTCAGAAGCACAGAAGCCAGGAGAGTACGCTCACCAGTTTTTCTTGGCATGATTCATACCCCCAGAAGAAAGATCAGAGGAATCAGGACGCTCGCTGCGGCTAAGGGACAGGTGATCGTATCCATGCCGTTCTTTGTGAAAAGTTCGACAGTGGCACAGGCCACGGCGGTAATGACCGCGATGGGAATATAGCCGAACCATTGCACCGAGCCCTTGATGAGTAGGACAGTCAGAACGGCGAGAAACGAGACGACGAACATGGCAAGCGTGCCTTCTATACTCTTCTTACCCTCAATCATCTTGCCTTCCACGTGATGCCGGCCAAAGCGTTTGCCGACCAGCGCGGCCGCTGCGTCTCCCAGGCCCCAGGCAAGTACGGACGCAATCACGAGGTAGCGTTCGCCGAGGAGGCCCCAGCAGACCGTGATCAGAATAGCAAACATCGTGAAAGCAACAACGAGGCTGGACTTCACTTCCCCTTCCTTGCGCTCCGTCAGCAGATTCGAATACCCGGGCAGGAATCGCTCAGCCAGGAGAAGAGTGGGATAAACAGCCGCTATAAAAAGAATAGTCGAAAGAGCGGCGATCCACCAGGTCTGAAATGCGTATGTCCATACAAAAATCGAACCCAGCATGATCATGTGCAGGGTCTTGCGGAACACTTCCTTCGGAATGGTGACAAATCGGCGCAACAAAAGAGCTCCCGATGCAAAAACGAGATAATACAGAATGGATAGACCAATTCCTTGAATAAATTCATTTAGCATGACGGCCCTCCGGAATGTCACAGGTAACCGAGAAGCGTCGGATGTGAAAAACATACTGCTGAAAGCGGGAAATTATCCTACCGATGCTGGATTTATATAATCAAATTGTATCAAATCGAACGTCGCAATAGCAAGCAAATCCCCTTGATGTTTCGTGTTGAGAGAGCGTGATCCTCAGCGGATCGAAAATTCCATTCTACTTGACGCGGAATGAATTGAATCGTAATCTTATCCTAAATGATTCTTGAGAAATGGACGGAGGATTTAGGAATGGTCGACGTAGCCTTTGAAATCTTGCGCGCTGTAGGACTTGAGGAGAAAGATGCGGGGTTTTTTGCCGGGCAAATCGCAGGGCACCATGTCGCCATGGAATACTGGGAGTCGAGAAACCAGATCGGGGTTTTCTGGGCAGCAGCAGAGTTGGATGACGAAGCAAAACGCGTGCTGAAGGAGCGTTTACGGGCAGATCCTGAGCTGTTTATTCGCGAAAACAACATGAGATTTGACCAGTTCAGCGTCTGTGTGATGGTTCGAGTGTCAGAAGGCTTGGGGCAGGCATTGCTTCGTGTGACGAAGATACTGGAGATATGGGCTGAGGACTTCCAGGTGCGCAGCGGATGCTTTGTTTGCGGAGATAACGACGGTTGTGTGAAGGCTGACACGATCGGTGATTTTCGAGCGATGATGTGCAACGCTTGCCGTGACAAGCTTCATGATAATATGGCAAGAGCTCTCAGGGAGGAAAGCGACAGCGTGAAGGCGGCCGCTCAGAAGTCCGGACGAAGAAGGGCATTTTTGCGTTTTCGCGGTATAATAGCCGGCTTGCTTATCGGGGCTCTGTGTACCTTACCATGGTTTCTGGTGATCCCAAACCTTTTTCTTCCCTTTGCATGGCCCGTTCAACTCGGGATGTCAGCCTTGCTCTTTTTTGCGGTATATAAGATATATCGTCTCGCGGCCACGGAATTCAAGTTGTTCGGGTTCTCGGCCACTGTGTCGATCAGCATTCTGCTTCTGGGTGTCTGTGTCTTTTTTGAGAATTACATGCTGACATCAGGTAGGGCGGCTTATGGTCTCGAAGGAACCAATCTCATGGTGATCATCTCCGATATTCTCTCCGCCCGGGGTATCATGACCATCAGTGTATTACCGATATCAATCGGTTTGATTTTCTCTATGATACTCGTTCTGCGCCAGGAGCGCTGAATAGCTGAGGGATAACCGGGATCTGGGCGGGCAGCCGGGATGGTCCTGGATAAAAAGCTTGACTTCGTTTGCTTTGATTGTAGTAAGTAAGCCTCATCGCCTCAGGCGCTAAAACGCTTTCGCTTCCTTCTTCTCCCAGCGGAGCTGTGTCGCTACCATCCCTAATAGCATCAGAGCACATCCGGCATAGCCGCGCAGACCTAGGTTCTCTCCGAGTAGCAGAGTACTGCCGATTGCGGCAAAGACTGCCTCGAGACTGAAGATGATTGCGGCGTGGGAAGGATCGGCATGCTTCTGGCCGACGACCTGGAGCGTGAACGCGACACCGACTGCGAGGAACCCTCCATAGAGGATCGGGAGCGTCGCCCCAAGAAGAGCTTCCGGCGTGACCGTCTCGAATAGGAGCGCCGACGTAAAGCTTAATATCGAACAAATCACAAACTGCATAAAAGACAAAAATATCGTATCGAACTTCTTCGCGTAGTGATCAATGACAAGAATATGGACAGCCCAGAATCCGGCACCGATGATCTCGAGTAAATCGCCGAAGCCGATGGTAAAGTCCTCACGGACACTCACCAGAAAAAGGCCGACTACAGCCAGCGCAACGCCGATCCACGTGCTTCTTCGCGGACGCTGACGAAGGAAGAGCCCAAAAACCGGGACAAGTACGATGTACATACCCGTGATGAACGCCGCTTTTCCCGTCGAAGTATAGAGCATACCGATCTGCTGGAACGAGATTCCCGTGAAGAGAACAAGTCCGATAATAACTCCTGCAAGAACGGATGGCCCGTTAAGGACCGGATTTTTTCCCGGCAGAGCGGTCTGCTTCTGCTCGCTGAGGATGATCGCTGAATCTGTATTCTCATGACTCAATCCATCAGAAATCCTCGACTTTTCTTCTTGCCGACCTCGTTTGCGTCGAAAATAGTATAGAATCGGCAGAAGTGAGATCGCACCAAGAAGGAAACGAAGCGTATTCAATGTGAACGGTCCGAGTAGTCTGAGTCCGACCGTTTGTGTAACGAAGGAGAAACCCCAGATCAACGCCGTTAGCAGAAGTAATATATTCGATTTCAGATGTCGACTCCGCATGTCTCCATTCCTCCGATATCCGGCAAGACCGGTATGCCGGTCGGAATTATAACCATTTCTATTGTATCACCATCGGTTTGCGGCAGTCATTCGTATCTGTGTTGTCGTTGCTTAGCTCGCGGAATCGACCGTTGTATCGGCCGTCTCCGCGAGCGAAGGAGCCGAAGATTCGGCGTTCGAATTCTCGCATTATGAATTGAAAAGAATGTAAGCCATCAGACTAGGAATCAATACTGTTTTTCTTCGCCCATTCTCCTGTCATCAGCCGCCGAATGCGCACCAGAACAAATCTCTCTGCTGTAATGTCTTGAAGTGTACAGCTGTAAAAGTTGGGATAAGCAGAGGAATCCGGATCCATATTCCAGCTCGATTGCCAGTAAATCTCTGTGGATCTTTCCGCTACCATGAATTGGCCATCCGCGATTGTAACCGGATAAATCATAGTATCCAGGTTCCCAAGAACAGTACTGTTCCTCTCGAGAATCATCTTCCCATCTACGATATTAAAGACACCTCCAAACTCTTGGACGGCGATAAATTTCTCAGGATCATACGTGTACACAAAGGTTGCGTAATCTGAACTGCAGTAATCATACGAATCGATGATCATTCGATTTCCGTCTTGATCCTCATAGAGAAAAGCACCTGCGGTAAGTATTTCATATATTCCATCATCCGTTCCGGTAAAGTGTCCGAAGATTTCTTCCGTCGGATAGCCGTTTACACGAAGCGCACCATCTTCTTCTGTCGTAATATCAAAGGTCACGCAACGCCCGTCAACCAATACAAAGATCGTATCAACGGACAAGTCCATCGACGCCTCACCAGAGCTTAGTAGTGGCGTCAACACCGTTCCGGCAACAAGAGTGGTTGTTCCCAGATCTTCCGAAAGAATACCATCCGCAGCTTGCAGATCACGTAAATGTACTTCCTGATCAATCTTAAGATAATACGTTGTGTATTTTATTTGCACGGAGTGAAGTTCTCTCATGTAACTAATACGCTTCTCCAGTTCGCTCCTCGATTCTGTCGGTTCCTGTGTTTCTTCCTGTGTTTCTTCCGTTGTTACTTCCGGTGTTACCGTAAGAGTCGTTTCCGTGGTCGTCTCAGTCGCTGCCGTCGTCTCGCTCATCACTGTGGAGCTCTCCATGAGCTCATCATTATTCTTCGACGAACAAGCTGTGTTCGAGGCAAGAATTGCCAACACCATCAGGCCAATAATTATTTTCGATTTCTTCATAATACATTCCTCCATAAATTGACAGTTTCCCTGCCCAATAAATAGACGAACCTTTGCATGTTTTTGTTACAAGATTTCTTAACAATTTTTAGGATAAATTTACCAGCATCTTCTCCCATACGAGACCTTACCAGCTACAGGAAGACAAGATAGGATTGCTATTTCCTATTGATTTTGACAAACTGAGGTAAAATATAGAAGATCATATGTAAAACACACAATGTCGG
>CAZOFY010000082.1:1711-8664 GCA_964579245.1 uncultured Mageeibacillus sp. | reverse complement strand
AAAGAGATAACTCTTGTAAGCCACGAGGAGCGAAGATAATCCCGACATACATTTCGTGCGATGGCCAGAAGCCAATACTTGACAGGAGTATCATTTCGATACGTATCAGCCTTTTGAACGACCTTTACGAAAACGTCCTGAAAAGCGTCCTCTGCCAACGAGCGCTTCCCGAGATAAACGGTACAGACTCGAAGGATATCGTTGCCGTATGATATAAAAAGTTCCTCAATATCCAATGGTGTCGTTGCCTTGGCATCCGGCACAGATGGTTGCTCTGTGTACATATTTCTAACCTCTCACATACAATAGACGTAAGACATGCAGTTTTTGTTACAAAAGAAAGATTAATTTTTAAATTATCAGATAATCATAATATAACAGAATTCAAAGTGCTATGAACATGTCAATGAAAGACAGGATCTATCGGATTTAAATATAACAGACTCGTGCTGATTTTCGAATGTTAATGTCAAAAGAGATTAGATATGTATTATTCGCGTGTATGCGCGCGTGCGCGAGATTTTTTGGTATAATAGTTCTGTTATTGTTTTTTGCAAGATTTCAGGAGGGTATATAAATGGCAGATTCATCGGGTCCGAAAGATCGCGGAAGCTCGGAGAGCATTGACCTTCGTAAACAGCAGGAAGCGCAGGTCGACGAGGTTTTTCGTTCCGTACAGAACACGATTATTCCCGTTGACTTGGAAGCGGAAATGAAGAAGTCCTTCATCGATTATGCGATGAGTGTCATTTCTGATCGTGCGCTTCCCGATATTCGAGACGGACTGAAGCCGGTTCACCGCAGAATTCTTTATTCCATGTTTACACAAGGATTCACGCCGGACAAGGCGTACCGTAAGTGCGCAACCACCGTCGGTGACGTGCTCGGACGATTCCACCCGCACGGTGACGCTTCGGTTTATGATGCCTTGGTACGTCTGGCTCAGGATTTTTCCATGCGCCACATGCTGGTCGACGGACATGGTAATTTCGGTTCCATGGACGGTGACCCGCCGGCTGCCTACCGATACACGGAGGCCCGTCTTGCCAAGACAGCGATGGAAATGATGAGCGACATCAACAAGAATACCGTTGATTTTCGTCCGAACTTCGACGAGCACGAGATGGAGCCGATTGCTCTGCCTGCTCGTTTTCCGAACCTTCTGGTCAACGGAGCGGTCGGGATCGCGGTCGGAATGGCGACGAATATTCCTCCTCATAATATGGGTGAAGTGATCGATGGCGTCATCATGCTTCTCGACAATCCCGATGTCGGAATCGATGATCTTATGACGGTCATCAAGGGACCCGACTTCCCGACAGGCGGCGCCATCCTCGGGCAGAGGGGCATTCGTGAGGCCTATATGACAGGACGGGGACGAATCGTCGTTCGCGCACATACGGACATTGAGCCGATGAAGAATAATCGTCAGCGCATCATCGTGCGTGACCTTCCATATATGGTTAATAAGGCCCGTCTGATTGAGAGGATTGCGGAGCTTGTCAAGGACAAGAAAATCGACGGTATCTCTGACGTGCGTGATGAATCGGATCGTACCGAGGCAGTCCGTATTGTCATTGAGCTGAGAAAAGATGCCAACGCCAACGTTGTTCTGAATCAGCTTTATAAGAACTCTTCATTACAGGATGCTTTTAATGCCAATATGCTGGCTCTGGTACCGGATGAATTGGGGCGGCTCGAGCCGAAGACTGTTACCTTGCTTGAGGCGCTGACCCATTATGTTCGCCATCAGGAGGACGTCGTTCGCCGTCGTACACGATTTGATTTAGAGAAGACAGAGGCCAGAAGACATATCGTTGAGGGCCTTCTTAAGGCGATCGACCACATAGATGAAGTCATTGCCATAATCCGTAGCTCACGCACGGAAGATGAGGCGAAGCAGAGACTTACCGTACGGTTTGACTTTTCCGAGAAACAGGCACAGCATATCGTAGATATGCGACTTGGCCGTTTGACGGGACTTGAGCGTGAGAAGCTGGAAGCCGAGTATCGGGATCTGGGGGAGAAGATCAAGTATTTCCGCCGGATACTTGATGACGAAGCCCTTCTTCATGACGTGATTAAGACCGAACTGACCGCCGTCAAGACCAAGTTTGCAGATGCCCGCCGCTCGATGATCGAGGCCGGTGAGGATGATGATATTGACGATGAGTCTTTGATCCGCGAGGAAGATGTCTGCATCACTCTGACACATCTGGGCTACGTGAAGCGACTTCCGGTCGACACATACAAGAGTCAGCACCGTGGCGGAAGAGGGATCTCGGGGATAGCGACACGCGAGGAGGATTTTGTTGAGACGATCCTCACGACATCGACGCATGATATCCTCCTGTTCTTCACGAATCGAGGACGTGTATTCCGACTGAAGGGGTACCAGGTACCGGAGGCAAGCCGCCAGGCGAAGGGAACAGCAATTGTCAATCTGTTGCATCTGGACCCGGAGGAAAAGGTCAAGGCCGTTATTCCGGTAAAGAACTTTGACGAGGGCGGGTATTTGATGATTGCTACGATGAGAGGTATCGTCAAAAAGACGGATCTTTCAGACTATTCACGAATCAACAAGAGCGGTCTGATTGCTGTCAATTTGCGCGAGGATGATGAACTGGTTGGTGTTCGCCTGACAGACGGTGATAACGACATCGTTCTCGTCACGAGAAAAGGAATGTCCATTCGTTTCAGCGAAGAGGATGTTCGCGACACAGGCAGAAACACGATGGGCGTACGGGGCATTTCGCTTACCGACGATGACCAGGTCATCGGGATGGCGCCCATCATTAATGACCATAATCTCCTTGTCGTTTCCGAGAAAGGATTTGGCAAGCGGACAGAAATGGATGAGTATCGTATTCAGACTCGCGGCGGCAAGGGACTGATCACATATCGCATCGCAGAAAAGACTGGACCGTTGGTTCAGATTGCGCTGGTAGATGACAGTAAGGATGTTATGCTGATCAACGATTCCGGAGTAGTGATCCGTTTGTCGGTTGCTGAAATCCCGGTTCTGTCCCGCGTAACACAGGGAGTTACCCTGATGCGTACCAGAGATTGCCGTGTGGTCGATATTGCTATTGTAGACCATGAGGAAATAGACCCTGAGTCAGAAGAAGACTCCATAGATCTCTGCAACCCGGCCGACGGGATACAGCTCAGAGATACGGAAGAAGAGCTGATCGGGAAAGACCCTGGAGATGATATGGCAAATGATTCCGCTTATCAGAACGAGGAAGAGGAGTCAGGTACGCAAGAATAAGAGCACGTCCTTTTTGAAGGATAATCTATGTCTGGGAGAGTTACATGATGAAAAAACTATTTATGAAGAAAGCGGCGAGGACACATAGGAAGGCCTCCTTCAGCCGAATAGCCATCAAAATTGCATCGGCGGCGCTTGTGACTGTCTTGCTAATCGGGCTTCCTGTTTTCGCGGATTTGGGACAGCAGGAGATTGATCTGCTCCCCGTAGACGAAGTCGATTGTGCATCCTATATCGTATACAATCGAACCAAGCAGAAGATAGTAATCGCGAAGAATGAGAATGAGCACATATTTCCCGCCAGCATGACGAAGATTCTGACGGCGGCATTAGCGCTCGACTATTTGGATCCGGATCAAGTCCTCACTGTGAGCGATGCAGCTATCAATGCGACCACACCGAATTCGTCTTTGATGAAGCTAAAGATTGGAGAAGAGACCACGGTTTCCGAACTGCTTTACGGTCTTATGCTGCCTTCGGGCAACGATGCGGCCAATGTTCTCGCTGAAGCTGTCGTTACAGCTGCCAAATATACTGATCCTGCGAACCCGGACCGTTCGAAGATGTCTCTGTTCAACGACGTGATGAACAACAAAGCTAAGGAACTTGGCTTGAAGGACACGAATTTTTTGAATCCGAGCGGACTCCATGATCCGAATCACTATACGACGGCGGCTGAATTGGCAAAGCTTTTCGAATACTCACTGAAGCACGATGAATTCCGCACTGTAGTCTCTGCACCTACCCATGTATTCAAGGCGACGAATATACCGGAACATTCCTTTGACTCATGGAGCATTGTGAAGAATTCAAACTGTCTTCTCATGGATCCGTGGATTGTAGGAGATGTTGCCAAGCTGGCACAAATCGTCGGCGGGAAGACAGGCACCACAATAGACGGTGGTACTGGGGTTGCACTCCTTTCTGTCAGCCAGAATGGAGACGAGTTGATAACGGTAGTTTGCGGTATACCGTACGAAAAAGCGGTTCGTCAGACTTATTATGTAGCGTCGGTTGTCAGCGAAGGCGGCAGAGTATGCTTCGAGGAAGATCCAGTCGTTCGTGTAGCCGGGAATGTCGTGGACAATCGCCCGTTTAATGCTCCCGCATCCATGATTCCGACGGGAGAGCAGATGGGCTCAGCGGTAGTCGAGGAACCAACCACAAAGCCGACTCCGGAAGCAACGCAAGCTCCAGCGACACCTGAACCTACGGCCAAGGCTACGGCAACACCTGTTCCCGAGAAGGAAGACGAAGCTTTCCTGGCAAGGTTTTTCAGGGAGAATCTCGTCCTGTGCATCATTCTTCTCGTTCTGATTGTGATCATTCTCTCTCTGGTAATCGTCTACATCCTATCGAACCGTAGCAAAGGAAGAAGAAAGGGATATGGAAACATCCGCAGACTCTGAGACCGGATCAAGATAAATTCGAATAAAAGAGATAAAAACGCATACTAAAACACATCCTTAGGGGTGTGTTTTTCTTGTGCGGGCGGAAGTCGAGAGGTAAAATCAAGTCGTATGGTTTATAAAGAAAAGCGGAGGATAATGTCGTGAATAGTAAGAAAGAGTTGTTTGGTGTTTTTGAAGGACGGGAGGTATATTCCTTTACTTTGTCTCAAGAAGGAGTTGAAGTGGCGCTGATCGAATATGGCGCAGCAATCCGTTCGATCTTGATTACAACGCCTACCGGCAAGCAAATTCCTGTGGCGCTAGGACTTCAAACGTTGGAAGACTACCTTCAGAACACCTACTTCCTCGGGGCCGTCTGCGGAAGAAATGCCAATAGGATCGCCGGTGCTTCTTTTGTGATCGGGGATAAGAGCTTCGAATTGGAGAAAAATGAGGGCAGCAACAATCTTCATAGCGGAAGACAGGGCTTTCATAATCGTTTGTTTTCGGGTTCAGAGATCGATAACGGTGTCGAGTTTCGCCTGGACAGCCAAGAGTATGATCAGGGTTATCCGGGAAACATGCAGGTTTGTGTCCGTTATACGCTGACCAGGGAAAATGGTCTTCGAATCACCTATCAGACCGTATCCGATCAAGACACGATTTCCAATCTGACCAGTCACGCCTATTTCAATCTGGAGGGTGTCGGGAAAATCCTGGATCATGAGCTTATGATTGCTTCTGATTTTTATACCCCTGTAGATAGCGAGTCCATTCCGACCGGAGAGATCCTGTCGGTACACGGGACACCATTTGACTTTACAACAAAGAAGCGTATCGCTCAGAGTATGGAAGCGCGGGAGGAGCCAGTCTGTGATGGCTACGACCACAACTTTGTCCTCAGATGTGATGAGAAGCACCCGGCAGCGATCATCACCGCACCTGTATCGGGCATTTCGATGGAGGTTTATACAGATCTGCCGGGATTGCAATTCTACTCAGGTAATTTCCTGTTGGATTATGTCTTCCCGAACGGTGAAGGCGGCGGCAGATATAGCGGCTTGTGCCTGGAAACGCAGTTTTTCCCTGATGCAATTCACCGCGCACATTTTCGGCAACCGGTTATCAAGGCAGGGGAGGTCTTCGAGACATTCACGGAGTACCGCTTTTCGAGAGTATAAGTATCTTTGCCCACATGAAAAATGAGGCTGTTGCAAAATGAACTGTAAAGTTCAGGATGCAGCAGCCTCTGCTATTTACCTGCGTCTAAAGGCGCTGGCTTATCACATTCGTACAAGCACTTACAGCAAATGCCAGTTCGGCATTTGTAATCGTATCTCTTTAATGCGTGATGCAATATTGCAGCAACGGCCGTTTTAACTTGTTCCTTTAAGAGACGTACTACTTGTTCGGCCGTATAAAGGTCTTCGCACTGTTATTTAAGTAAACGTAGATATCGATCATTGAAAACATCATAGGGACATCACATAGTTATACATACCAAAAGGCAGAAAACAGGCTTCTCGCATGGTAATTATTGATAAGAAAAGAGATATTATCACGCTAATTCACACTCTAATACATTCTAAATGACTGATTCTCAAGGATTTTGATGGTATTCATTGAAAAAACATATCGCTTCACAAGCTCTGATACCTACTAATTCGATGTTTTCGCTTGTTAAGTAGGTAATCATTGACGAATAACGGCCTTGTTGTTCAATGATGCACATACTTAAAACCAGCTTTCGACGATACAGTAGGTAATTATTGATGAATAAGCTCATTGTTGCTCATTGATGCACATACGAAAAGTCGTTTTTTACCTGTTTAGTAGGTAATCAATGACAAATAGAAAATTCAAAGCCCTTTCCCCGAACTACGGCAAAACTCCTTATAAAACAGAAAAACGCCCAAAGGAAATTTCTTCGAATGAATAGGACCATTCCGGTTGAAGGCACATTTGGTGTCATAAAAGAAGACAACGGATTCCGAAGATTGCTGATGCGGAGAAAGAAAAATGTCCGAACCGAATTCCTATTAATACTCATGGATTACAACATAAACAAACTCCATGAAAAAACACAGGGAAACCAATCTGACCAGCTGCTTCATGTGAAGGAAATCGCTTGATTTCTGGTTGATACAGCGAAACAAAAGCGTATCACTGAATTTCCTGCACCCCAAACACAAAGAATCCACATTAAGTAATAAGAATTGCCTCAAATGGTCCCGTAAATTGGTCGTTTAAGACGTCGTACACAAGAAAACACATGAAAAAGAGCCCTTGTT
>CAZOFY010000082.1:0-1611 GCA_964579245.1 uncultured Mageeibacillus sp. | reverse complement strand
AATTACAGGTCCTTGACTTCGTTTAAGATCGTCTTAACCTGTTCCGCGGAATTCTGTAGGAAACGAAGTTCCTGCGGATCCAGCTCAACTTCGAGAACGCGCTCGACGCCGTCATAGCCGATGATTGTGGGAACATTCGTCGCAACATCGCGAATGCCGTACTGTCCGTTCAAAACGCTGCCGACTGTACGGATTGTGTTCTCACCCTTCAAGAGGGACTTCGCTATGGTCGATACGGAAACGGCAATTCCGTTAAACGTAGCGCCCTTAAGCTTGATGACTTCAGCACCGGAATTGCGTGTCTTTTCCGCGATCTCGATACGATCTGCCTGAGTGAAAGAAATACCGGTCGTCTTGGCGTAATCATCGATCGAAAGACCGGCAATATTGGTGGCGCTCCATGCGGGAAGCTGTGAATCTCCGTGTTCTCCGATGATGTAGCCGTGTACGTTACGAACGTCGATGTTGAGCTTGTCAGATAACAGCGTACGGAAACGGGCGCTGTCGAGAACCGTGCCGGAACCAAGTACGCGATTTCTGGGAAGGCCGGACCACATGGTCACCATATAAGTGAGAATGTCGCAGGGGTTGGATACGACAAGGATATTGCCGCTTGTATAATGCTCCATAATACTGGATGTGATTGTCTTGCCGAGCATGACGTTCTTCTTGGCCAGATCCAGACGGGTCTCGCCAGGCTTACGCGGAATTCCGGCAGTCAGGATGATGAGATCACAATTTTTAACGTCGGCATAGCTGCCTGCATAGATTTCCATTTGTCCAAGGAACGGAAGACCATGACTGATATCAAGGGCTTCTCCTCTGGCCTTATCCTGATTAACATCGATCAGAACCAGCTCTGAACACATCTGTTGAATTGCCATTGAAAATGCAATCGACGATCCAACGGCTCCCGCTCCGATGATCGCAACCTTAGAACCGTGCTTTTTATTCATACATTCACCCACTCTCGTAAAATTGCCGGCTCGGCAATTACCGGGCGGCTTTCGAATAAAATAATCAGTACGCAGGATTTTGACAGTACTATTCGATGTTCATTGCATTTATTGCATACTGATGCCCGAAATCGTAACTCTAATCTTATTATACTCGAAACAAGGATAAAAGACTCAAAAAACCAGCAATGCGTATTCTATAAAAAAGAGGCGTTGATTGCAATGCTTTTCTAGTAAAAAACACGATTAGGTTTGGAAAAAACACGTTTCTCTGATGAAATCGGAGGTAACGGAGCGAAAGGGATTCGATCGGTTGCTTTTCGAGTATTGCAAGATAGGCACAGACATCTTGCCGATAGAGTTTGTAATACACATCATCTTCAATCCGCAGACAGACCTCTCCCGGCGACGCGGACCCCAAACCAACCCGACGACATGACGAGGATGAGTATCCATCTGCCAGAAGAAAGCGACTGCCAATTCCCGCTTATATATATTCATTAAATGCATTAAATGCAGACCGAATCAATGATGGTCTGTAAGTTCAGATCGAAGGACACTCCTTGATGACATAAAAAGTTTTCGCAAAATTGGTTTTTTCGGGTTGACAGAGAGGCGGTAGTGCGATAAAGTAAATATCCGGCTGACGCGAGCA
>CAZOFY010000081.1:0-9263 GCA_964579245.1 uncultured Mageeibacillus sp. | reverse complement strand
TGGAAACACCCAGAATCAATTTACTATAGCACCAACACAAACTCGCGAAGAGTATCTGTTGAAATATACACAAAAAAAGACGAACTCGAAAGTTCGTCTATCATGGTCTCTTCTCGTATCTTTGACCGGACGGCCGCCCAGATTTGCCAGCCACCAACGGCCGTCCAATCATCGACACAAACTGACTGCTCTTATAAAAAGAGCTTTCATTTCTCTTTTATAGATGACGATGTCAAGCATATTTGCCCAACCAACTATAAAAAGGCCCGGTATTCAATGCCATCTTTCCATTTATAGACACAATCAGAAAAGCAACACGAATACCGGGAACCCCTACTGTTGTCAACATCCAAAACTGAATTCAGATGCTACATGCGGTTTACTCCTTGACTGATCCCAAAGCCAATCCATTTACAATTTGTCTTGCCATTATCGCATAAACAAGAACAACGGGGAATACGGACATTGCATATCCAAAGTAAATAGCACCCATTTCTTGACGATACGTATCTCCACGTAAAGTACCAACCATTAAGGGCAAAGTGTACAAATTCTTATCCGTAATCAACATCGTCGGAGTAAAGAAATTGTTCCAGGATGCTACAAATGCGAATATTGCCATTGTAAACATTCCAGGCTTTGCGATAGGCATCATGATGCGGTGGAAAATACCAAACTCTCCACAGCCATCGATTCTCGCGGTATAGATCAAGTCCATAATAATGGCACTCTCAAGATACTGCTTCGCGAAGAACACCGATCCGGCTGCACCAATGGCAGGAAGAATAAGAGGTATGAAATTATTTAACAAATCTAACTTGGCAATGTACTGATAGAATCCAATGATGGAAGTTTGAGTGGGTATCAAAACCAGAATATAGATGAAACCCTTCATGAACTCCTTCAATTTGAAATCATAAACTTGGATAGCATATGCAGTCATCATCGCAAAATAAACTGACAAAATGGTTGTTCCAAAGCTGATTACCGCACTATTAAAAAGTCCTCGCCCAATATCCAGGTCCTTATCAAGAAGAAACTGCATATTGAACCCCAGATATGCTCCCGGAATCAAAGAGATTCCCGACTGAATCTGAGGAGTATTTCTTGTAGCGTTGACAAACATCAACCATATGGGCACAACACACATCAGCGTAATAATAATCAAGATAACATAGATAGAAACTCTCGCAGCAGTCAGCGAAACGCGATTTCGCAGATCTTCACTTGTATTTCCTTTAACATGATTACTCACCTAGCAGCTCCCCCCTTCGCTTGCATTGCGCGTTGTTTCTGGAAGCGCTTACGCTCTTTCTTCAGAGCGATCTCATCCTTATCACGCAGAAGGAAGAAAACAATCAGCGCAACAATACCGGTAATGATAAAGATATACACACCAACCGCGGAAGCCATACCGATATGTCCCTTTGAGCTCTTATACTTCATATAGAGCAAGATCATCAATGTTTGCAATGCTCCATTCGGAGATCCACGACCATCTGTAATCAGAATAGGGATATCTAACATCTGCATGCCACCGACTAAAGACGTAACGAGTGTAAAGACAAGAACCGGTCTTAATATCGGTAACGTAATTTTTCTAAAAATAGTAGCACTACTGGCTCCATCAACCATTGCAGCTTCGTACAAAGATTCTGAAATAGAACTCATGCCGGCAATCAGGATGATAAGAGTATTTCCAAACCACATCCACCACTGAATGTAGGCAACGAGTCCTTGCATAAAGGATTCATTGATCTTCCATTCAATTGCTGCAGGGATAATATGAAGATTTCCGACCAGGAATTGATTGGCAACTCCATGAAAGTCAAAGATAGAGGAGAAAAGAACAGCAACCGTAGCAGGCATAAGAAGGTTAGGAAGATAGAAAATGGCACGCCAGAATCCAACCAACCTAATCTTAAGTCTGGTATTCGTCATCCAAACAGCAAGCAACATGGCAACTCCAACTTGAGGAATGAAATTTAACAACCATATTTTCCATGTGTTCAAAATAGCCTGCAAAAAGAATTTGTCTTTGAAAACAGTAACAAAATTATCGATTCCAGTAAATTTGTATGTCCTGGACATGAGAGTAGCATTAGTAACGCTTAAATAGAAAGTATTGAGCATCGGATATAAACCAAACGCTAAAAAAGCCAGAATAAACGGAGCAATCATCAAATAAGCCGTGTAATCCTTCTGAACTTTTCCGCCCCTTTTTAGCTTTATGCTCCCCTTCACCGGCATCTGTTGGCTAGTGGCTGTGCTAGGCATGAGCATGTCCCTCCCGTTTAGATTATCGGGAGCCTACAGCAGTCAAGATACCACCGTAGACTCCCGACACACGATTCGTTAAAAAAGATTACTCAACAACGATTTCAGGGAAAGCGGAAGCAACAGCGTCCTTGAACTGCTGAATAGCTTCTTCCTTCGTGGCAGCGCCAGTGACGTAATTCTTCAGAGGATCGTTGAATCCACGTGTAATTTCATCATCAGATCCCTGGTTGATAGCGCCGCTGCACTTAGGAGCCATTGCGGCAAAGATAGGATAAGGATTCTGTCCATTCAGGAATGCAGTAGCAGGTGTTTCTGCAATTTTATCTGAGATGGCATTAACAACCTTAAGGCTGCTTACAAAGTCACCGGCAGGCTGATTGAGTGTGTCTTCAACAGACGGATCAATAGCCTTGAGGTACTCGTTTGTGTAAACACCGGTTGCCCAGTTCGTGAGGTGCTCTTCGTTAAGAGTAGCGAACTCGACGAACTTCAGAGCTGTCTCCGGGTTTGCTGCATCTTGCATAGCGCCAACCCATGTGCCGCCCCAACGATAGAACATCGGTCCAGGAATGAGACCCCAGTCTCCAGCAGTTGTGGAAACCTGTACTTTGTTCTCGTCTTCAACGTAGCAGTTCTGCTGAAGAGTATAGGAAAGACCCCATGTAGGCATGAAATAACCGAAAACCTTCTGCAGGTTACCCTCTGCATCAGTGAGAGTATCCTTCATTCCGTTGAACCAGCCATCTTCCCACTGTGTAGCCTGAGACTCGTATCCATTCTCACGGAATGTCTTCGCAACGTCCATCATCTCATCGATAGCAGGATCGATAACGAACTTGCCATCAACAATCCAAGGACTCGTACGATTGTCATAGAAAACGTTTGTCCAGTCGCCAATGGAGGAGACTGTGAAGGTGCTGCCACCGGACTTTTCTTTGATAAGAGCAGCTGTCTCAGTCATCTTGTCCATGTCCTTGAAGAACTCCTGAACCTTATCCGGCTCGTCTGTTCCAAGGTATTCCTTAGCAAGGCTTCTACGGTAGAAATAACCACCGGGGGTTGCCTGATAGGACAATGCCTTGGTAACGCCTTCATACGTTCCGACGTCGATCGTGTACTGGAATGTCTCCATCTCTTTTGCCTTAGGAAGCAAAGAGCCGATGTCTGCCAGGATGTCGCTCTCAACGTAAGACTTAACAAAGGAATTCTCGAGAACAACAACGTCAGGGATGTCAGATGTCGAGAGAGAAGCCTGAACCTTTGACTGGTACTCACCAGAGGTCATCGGAATCATGGTGTACTCCACTGCGATGTCCGGATTGCTCTTCTGGAAAGCAAGAGACATAATCTTGATCTCGTTCGTGAATGACCAAATTCTGAGTAACTCACCCTCTCCCATAACTACAGGTGCAGTTGTGGTTGCGGTGGTTGTCTCTTCGGGCTTTGCTGTTGTTGCGTCCGGGGCTGTAGTTGATTCGTTGCTTGTCACAGGCGGATTCGTCTGGCAACCAGCTACTACACCCGAAAGCATCAACGTTGCCAATGTGGCTGCGATAACTTTCTTTTTCGTCATTTCTAGTCCCTCCAATTTAATAATTCCCGCTTGATAGCGGTTCTGCTATGATTATATCGGCGTTGTTGATAACTTTCAACACTTTTTTCTCTCATTTTTATACAATTTGTCTGATAAATCATTTTTGCTCCATGAGAATTGCACAACATTTGCCTTATTTTTCACGTTATTTGTTCATTTAATCTTCTATAAAAATCTCTATGATAGATATATATTTTATGAATTTTTCGACTATTTCTATACATATTATAGGCTGTATTTTCATTTTTTTTCCAACAAAAATGAAACAGCCTGAAATTACTCCTGCATATTCTGTTTTTATCTTTCTTGTTCTGCTATAATTTCATCGGGTTGGATGCTGTTTTCAACTATTTTTTATACAAGCGAGGCAAATTAGCATGGCTTACTCTGTAAATATTGACAGGAAATGGCAAAAAGTGTGGGAAGAAACAAATCTTTATCGATTTGATCCCGAGGCTTCCGGAGAGAAGCTATATTGTCTGGAAATGTTTTCGTATCCCTCAGGCGCAAATCTGCACCTGGGACACTGGTACAATTATTCCTTAACGGATTCCTGGTCCAGAATGAAGCGCATGCAGGGTTATAATGTTTTTCATCCGATGGGCTTTGACGCCTTTGGTCTTCCCGCTGAGAACTATGCCATAAAAACCGGCATTCACCCGCAGGACTCTACTCTTTCAAATATCAGAACCATGGAGAAGCAGCTCAAGGAAATGGGCGCGACATTTGATTGGAATTACGAGCTCGCAACCTGCGATCCGGAGTATTATCGCTGGAATCAATGGATTTTTCTTCGTCTACTCGAGAAGGGACTGGCCTACCGCAAGAATGCTCCGGTCAATTGGTGTCCCAGATGCAGTACGGTTCTCGCGAATGAACAGGTCATCGACGGAGCTTGCGAGCGCTGCTCTTCGGAAGTGATCAAGAAGAATATGACACAATGGTTTTTTTCTATTACTAAGTATGCTCAGGAGCTGTTGGACTGTTTGCCTTCGCTGGATTGGCCGGAAAAGACGAAGAAGATCCAGACAAATTGGATCGGCCGTTCTGAAGGTTCTATCGTTGGCTTTTTCTGTCAAAAGGACGGCAGTCCGGTGCTTGATGACAAGCAGGAGCCGTTAAAGCTAGAGGTTTTCACGACACGTGCAGATACACTGATGGGTGTCACATACGTAGTCGTCGCTCCGGAGTCAGAGCTTTGTAATCGTTTAACAACCGATGCTTGCCGTGAGCGAGTATCTCAGTATCAGGATTACACGCGTAAAGCATCCGATATCGATCGTATGTCCACGACCCGCGAGAAGACCGGCGTATTTACCGGATCCTACGCCGTCCATCCCTTCACAGGCATGAAGGTTCCGATCTGGGCTTCCGACTATGTCATCGCCGGTTACGGAACCGGTATCGTCATGGCCGTTCCTGCTCACGACGAGCGCGACTTTGCTTTTGCCGAGAAGTTCGGGCTGGATATCGTCCGAGTGATCGCCTCCTCGCCCGATGCGCAGGATGCTCTTCCCTATTGTGAGAAGGGCGTGCTGTTGGATTCCGGAGAGTTCTCCGGCCTGTCATCCGCTGACGCGATCGACAGCATGATCTCCAAGCTTCAAGCAAGAGGTATGGGAGAAAAGAAGGTAAATTATCGCCTGCGTGACTGGCTGATCTCCCGCCAGCGCTACTGGGGAACCCCTATACCGATCGTCCACTGTCCTATCTGCGGCGTGGTTCCCGTTCCGGACGATCAGCTTCCTGTTTTATTGCCCTATGATGTAGAATTTCGTCCTGATGGAGAGTCGCCGCTGGCAAAGTGTGAGAGCTTCATCCATACTACCTGCCCGAAATGCGGCGCCGCGGCAAAGAGGGACGCGGATACAATGGATACCTTCGTCGATTCTTCCTGGTATGAGCTACGTTATCCGGACAATCACAACGACACTTCTCCCTTCGATAAGAAAATTATTAACCGCATGTGTCCTGTCGACAAATATGTCGGTGGCCCGGAGCACGCCGCCATGCATCTTCTTTACGCCCGCTTCATTTGTAAAGCACTGCGTGACATCGGTCTTCTAGATTTTGATGAGCCTTTCACCTCTCTGGTCCACCAGGGAATCATTCTCGGACCCGACGGCAATCGCATGTCAAAGTCTAAAGGCAATACCATAGCACCTGATTCCTATGTAGAGAAGTACGGTTCGGATGTATTCCGTACCTATCTCGCCTTCGGCTTCGCGTACACAGAGGGAGGTCCCTGGAGCGACAACGGTTTGCAGGCGATCGTAAAATTTGTCTCTCGCCTGGAGCGGCTTTGTGAGGAAGCGGCATCCTTGAAGAGCTTGGGCTTTTCGAGGATCAAAGATGAGCCTACCCCGGCTGAGAAGGAACTTCTATACACGCAGCACTACACAATCCGTGCGGTGACGCAGGATTCTGAGCGTTTTCAATTCAACACCTCCATTGCACGCATGATGGAGTTCATTAACGCGATATCAAAATATCAATCTGTTTCCGGCGCCATGCCGTCATATATCATCGAAGCTGCAGAAACACTGATTCTATTATTTGCACCCTTTGCCCCGCACTTCTGTGAAGAGCAGTGGGAGCACCTCGGAAATGCATACTCCATTTTCAATCAGAAATGGCCGCAGTTTAATTCTGCAGCCCTTGTTCTTGATGAAGTCGAGATTGCTGTGCAGATCAACGGACAGGTCAAGTTTCGCCTAATGATTGCGTCAAGCCTTCAGGAAGCGGAAGTCGAAACAATCGTCAGGTCCGATGCGCGCCTGAATGAGGCCCTTGCAGGGCGCAGTATCGTCAAATTCATCTATGTTAAAGGCCGCCTCGCTAATATTGTTGCGAAGTAATTTGCGAAGGAGAAAATATGCTCATTGATTTTGCTTATGGAAAAGAGAATGTATCCCTGGATCTGCCGGAGAAGAATCTCCTTTCTGTTCTCAAGCCGAATGACTGTCAGAGTGCCTGTTCCCTTTCCGAGGCCGAAGAGATCATACGTTCCCTGGATCATCCGATTGGGACCGATTTGCTTGAAAACATCGTCAATCCCGGTGAGACTGTTGCAATCATAACAAGCGATATTACGCGTCCCGTCCCGTCCTACAAAATCATCCCGCACATCGTTGATCGCCTTCTGCGCAAGGGCATCCGTGAGGAAGACATCCTTGTGGTTTTTGCCTTGGGAAGTCATCGGCCTCATACAGCGGATGAAATGCGCAGCCTGGTGGGTGACGAAGTATATACAAAGGTCCGCTGCATGGATTCAATCGACCGATTTGTCTACATCGGGTCCAGCTCTCGCGGCACTCCTTATGAGATTTTCGAGCCTGTTGTCCGTGCCGACCGTCGTATCCTGGTCGGAAATATCGAGTTTCATTATTTTGCCGGATACAGCGGCGGTGCAAAGGCGATCATGCCCGGTGTGTCAACAAGGAATGCGATTTCTGCCAATCATAGCCGGATGGTCCAGCCGGCGGCCAAGGCGGGCGCGATGGATGATAACCCTGTCCGTCTCGATATTGAAGAGGTGGCTGACTTTATTTCGATCGATTTCATTGTTAATGTCGTCCTCGACGAAAAAAAGCATATCGTCAAGAGCGTCGCGGGGCATCATGTTACAGCACATCGAGAGGGCTGCGCCTTCCTTGACGGACTGTATCGCGTTGATATCCCGAAGAAGGCCGATATTGTCATTGTCTCACCCGGCGGATATCCTAAGGACATCAATCTATATCAAGCCCAGAAAGCACTGGACAATGCAAAGCATGCTGTTCGGGACGGTGGAATTGTAATATGGCTCGCCTCTGCAAAAGAAGGTTTTGGTGAACATGTTTTCGAAAATTGGATGCTGGGTCACGAGAAAGCATCCGACATGATTCCGCACATTGAGAAGGACTTTCAGCTCGGTGGCCACAAAGCAGCCGCAATTGCTATGGTGCTTGAATCGGCCAGGATTTTCTTAGTCAGTGACCTCCCGGATGAGACGGTCCTTCGCTGTCATTTAGAGCCCAAAGAATCTTTAACATCAGCATTTTCAGATGCTTTAGAGATTCTTGGCCGGGAGGCATCCGTGATTGCGATGCCCTTTGCAGGCTCGACATTACCTTTTGTAAATCAGAATTAGTCGTCTGCAGCTTTTCTTAAGCAGTGTCAACCCTACCCCTCTTAGATCTGCAAAAGCAAAATTTCTTCACATTTGAGAAGGTCTTGCTTTTTTATTGATTCGGTCAATATATCCGCACTTACGAAACATTATCGAAAATACGAAAATCGGCACTCGCAAATCTACCCGTTTTCCCTATAATATACTTATTATATCTGACAGGCCCAGTTATATCTAAGAGGCCCCAGTGCCTTGCTTCTTTTATTTATTGCGTTTCATCATATTGCATAACATTCGTGTGTACTTTAGTGAAACAAACTGAAGATCTGAATCCATATCGACGGGGGCGCCTTGGGTAAGTACACAGGTGCTGATACAGGATCGGGCTATTTATCTTAGTTTGTTTTCCTGTCTTTCCGTATATTCCAAAAGTGGTCCCTGAATCTAGAGATCAGGGTTGACAAAAAACGGAATACTTCGTATAATTTCACTTGCGCGTTACGGAACAAGAATCCGTTTCGCCGATTTAGCTCAGTTGGTAGAGCAGCTGATTTGTAATCAGCAGGTCATCAGTTCGAGTCTGATAATCGGCTCCAGAGTGGGGGCTGTTGCAAAATGAACTGTCAAGTTCAGGATGCAGCAGCCTCTGTTATTTACCTGCGTATAAAGGCGCTGGCTTTTCACATTCGTACAATGACTTACAGCAAATGCCGGTTCGGCATTTGTGATCGTATCTCATTAATGCGTGATGCATTCCTGCATTAACGGCCGGTTTGGGATTTCTGGCGGTAACTCCCTCTTGCGTGCTGAAATACTGCAACAAGTGCCGGTTTGGGATTGCTAGCTGTAACTGCCTCATTCGTGATGCAATACTGCAGCTAGTGCCGGTTAACTTGCTCCTTTAGTAGGCGTACTACCTGCAGGACCTTATAAAGGTCTTCGCACTGTTTATGGCGCGTAAATAGATATTGTTCATTGAAATTATCATAGGGACATCACATAGTTATACATACTAAAAAGCAGAAAATAGAATTCTCGTATGTTAATTATTGATAAGTAATGATGTATTATCACACTACTTGACTTTCTAATACATCTTAATTGACCGTTTCTGAAGGATTTTGATGGTATTCATTGACAAACAATCGCGTTGTTGCTCATTGATGCACATACGCAATCGTCTGTTTGCGCCGATTGTGTGGGTAATCATTGATAAATAACAGCTTTATTACTCATTGATGCACATACGAGATCGTCTGTTTGTGATGATTGCGTGGG
>CAZOFY010000080.1:0-9344 GCA_964579245.1 uncultured Mageeibacillus sp. | reverse complement strand
CATCCGCGGCGCCACATCCCCGACATCCGCGGCGCCACATCCCCGACATCCGCAGCTTACCTGTGTCCTGAATCTGTACACCCGTGAGCCCATAAGTATGAAATCTTAACGAATGAAAGTATGAAATCTGATGGAATGAAATCATGAAATATGATGGATTGCAATTGCGAAATCTGATGGAATGAAGTATGATCGAAGCAAAGGAGGGCTTTCTATGGATAAGAAAAAGTATCGCGCCCGACTGATTGATCAGAGTATCACGAGACACCTGTCTTCTTTTGGTGCAGTCTGCGTTGAGGGTCCGAAGTGGTGCGGTAAAACATGGACATCTTCATTTCATAGCCAGAGCGAATTATTTGTCGGAGATCCGGCAGGCAATTTTCAGAATCGAAGACTTGCAGAGATGAACCCATCTTTGATTCTGGAGGGTAAGTCGCCGCGCCTGATTGATGAATGGCAGGAAGTACCTGCAATCTGGGATGCTGTACGATATCGAGTTGATCAGAACGCTGCGAAAGGCCAATTTATTCTCACGGGCTCATCGACACCCAATCAGAAAGGAATTCTGCATAGTGGAGCCGGCCGGATTGCGCGGCTTCGCATGCGTCCGATGTCATTATATGAATCCGGAGATTCGAGCGGAAGGGTCTCGCTTGCCTCTCTCTGCAAAGGAAGAATTGAGCCGGTCATGACCGGAGAGGCAGACCTACGACAAATCATCGAATACATCGTGAGAGGCGGCTGGCCGGGGAATCTTGGATTGTCACTGGAAGAGGCCGCTTTGCTGCCGAACCAGTACCTAGAGGCTGTGATTCAAGATGATGCTTTTCGCGTGGACGGAATCAAGCGTGATGTGCAAAAAATGCATCGTCTTCTTCGCTCGTTGGCCAGAAATGAAAGCACGACGGTATCCAATGCAACGTTGCGAAGGGATCTGTTGGCCAGGGATGAGGAAGACATTGATCCGGTGACGATATCGAGCTATCTCGACGTATTCGCTAGGTTGTTTCTTATCGACAATCAACCTCCCTTCTCATCGCGAATTCGCTCCTCAATTCGAGTCAAGCAAGCGGAGAAGAGGCACTTTGTGGATCCCTCATTGGCGTGTGCACTTCTGAAGGCAACGCCCGAGAAGCTTCTGTCGGACTTGGAAACACTCGGATTTCTGTTCGAGGCACTCTGCGAGAGAGATCTTAAGATCTATGCCGAGACATTCGGCGCGAATCTCTATCACTATCAGGACTATCGAAATCGTGAGATCGACGCTGTGATTGAGATGACGGATGGAAGCTGGTGTGCGTTCGAAATCAAGTTAGGAGCGAATCAGATCGACTTGGCAGCTGAGAGCCTTTTGCGAATGCGAAAGGAGATAATGAACGAAGCGGACGGCAAACCGCCGGCAGTGCTGTGTGTGATCTGTGGTCTGTCCAGCGCTGCGTATCAGCGGGAAGACGGAGTCTTTGTTGTTCCGATTACGGCGCTGCGGGATTGAAGTCAGAAACCGAATTGAATCGCATAATATTCTACGAAAAGCATCATGCATTGGACAGTACGTAAGCTTTACTAGTTTTATCGGGTGTTAATTTGCGGTAAGATGTACGGGAGATCGACTCGATACCACTGAGAACATCGATGAAACGAATTCCTTTCGGCCCTCGATATGAGGTGAATGATGTTTTGTTTTCGAAAAGCCATTTTGAATATCCGCAGACACTGGACCAAGAGTGTATTGGCCGTCGCTACCTGTATGCTCATTGTCGTGTTTTTATTTCTTTTTTTTAGCGGGCTATGGGCGAATCTGCAACAGTTGGAGGCTCTGCCGGAGGCATTGCCGATCGAGGCATGGATTAGTAATTTGAATGGGTCGTTGCGCTCGGAGATTCTAGTGAAGGATACTGTGATTCAGGGCTTGGAAGACTCAGAATTTGTGAAGGATCTTGACTATATCACACAGATCGCGGTGGTGATGGGGGAGGTTTCCGAAGAGACGGCATCAAATATAGATCAGAGAGACATGTCCTTTCCTTTTGGGATTGGAGTAAATCGGATGGATGCTTTTCACGAGATTCCGGCAGAGAATTTTTCTTTCAAGGAGAGTGTGGGGCCCGAGGTACTTGAGGGGGCTGAGCCGGTTTGCGTGATGAGTGAGCAGGAGATGGACAAACTTGGCCTCTCGATGGGGGATACCATTCGAGTGACATTATTTAACACTACCTATCCAAACAATAACCCGATGAAGAAGTATAACCGGCTGGGCGTGTATGAGGTGGAGATTATCGGAAGCTTCCGGAATTCGGCCGGTGAGACTGCGACGAGTAATGTGCAGTTGATATTTCCGGTACAATGGCTTAGGGATATCCATACACAGGCTGGGCTCTTGTTTTTTGCAGATTCGGCTCATTTTAAAGTCGAAAACCCATTGGAACTCAACAAATTCAAGACACAGATGGATGAGCTTGGCTTGATGTCGGTTATTTCCGAAGCTAATAGTACGCAGCACGGAGAAGCTCTGATTGTCTACGATGAGACCTTCGTCAAGACCGCCACTAGACTCAAGGAGAATATTACGCTGACGCAGCTATTGACGCCTTTTGTCGTTGTGATTGTAGGTTTTCTTGGATTTGTATCGTCGTATTTGCTTCTGCAGAGCCGGAGGCCGGAGATCGCAATTATGCGCTCTCTCGGTTTAACCCGGAAGAGTTGCTTCGCGATGTTGTTTTTCGAGAGCGCTGTTCTGGAACTAAGCGGCAGTCTGCTGGGTATCGTTGTCGCGTCGCTTCTTGTCGATATGAGCGTCGCGCTTGCGGTTGGCGTTGTGTTTTCCTTTTTCGTAGTTTATATGGCCGGCACCGCTGTGGCGCTTATTATGTTGGGCAGATTCAGCGTAATGCAGGTACTATCCGCCTTGGATTGATTGAAGGGAGTGAAGGATATGCTGGAGGTCAGAGATGTTGGATATATCTATCAGGGCAAGTACCAGTCGATCGAAGCGCTCAGGCACGTGAGCTGCCATTTTGAGGCGGGCAAGTTCTATGCGGTAACGGGACCATCCGGCAGCGGAAAGAGTACGCTGTTGTCCCTTCTTGCCGGACTGGACCTGCCAACCTCGGGAGAGATACTCGTAGAAGGGTGCTCCATGACGACAATGGACCGCGATAAGTATAGAAGAGAAACAGCCTCCGTGGTCTATCAGTCCTTCAATCTTTTCCCGTTACTGACGTCGCTCGAAAACGTGATGTACCCGATGGAGCTGCTACGAGTAAAAAAAGCAACGGCGACGGAGACGGCCAAACGCCTGATCTGCGAGGTCGGACTTGGAGAAAAGACCTACCGCCAGTTCCCCATCATGATGAGCGGCGGTGAGCAACAGAGAGTATCCATCGCCAGGGCTCTTGCGGCCGGCGGGAAAATCATCCTGGCGGACGAGCCGACAGGGAATCTCGATTCGGCGAACGAGGAGAATGTCGTAAAGATTTTGAAAAATCTGGCGCACGAGAAAGGTTACCTTGTGATTGTCATCACCCACAATGTGAACGTGTGTCAAGAGGCCGATGCCGTTTATCGGATGCGTGACGGGGAATTGCAAATGCAAGGTTTAACGGTCGGGCAACTGTGATGAGTGCCGGGAAAAAAACCTCTAGGGGTGAAATAACGATGGGTGAGATCTCCAATAGTATTCGTCAGATTCTTCGAACACCGCTACGATCGGGCCTCTTTCTGGTCCTGATCAGTCTGTCGGCGGCACTTCTGACACTTGGTGTCGTTCTTTATCGGATGGGCGAGCAGAACATGCAGCGACTCGAAGATGTCTTCATGACTATCGGTCTCGTGTCACAACCGGCGGACGGTTATGAGCCGGGAAAGATTTGGGACGCGGAGATGAAGGAGTATTACGAGTACACGACAGCGGTTTACGATAATTATATCTCGCCGGAGGCGCTGCTTTTCGATGGGGCGGAATATATCCAACCGCCCGTGCACCGTCCTTATTACGGAGCCTATGATCCGAGCTTTACCTATCCCGATAATTCGTATATTCGATTGATTGCGCAGACGCGGGATAGGTATCCGATTGTTGAGGTTACGCCTCTCGAAGATTGTGTTCCGGATCATACGGTGAGACTGAAGCTCCTGCGGGAACTTTATGGGAGAAACGGAATTGCGGGGCGGGAGATTCAGGAGTGGGAGACGGTCCTGTTCTGTGATCACTATAACGACTCCCCGCAGACCCTGTATGCGGGCAAGACCTATGTAATGATGCTGGAATGGAGACCTTCCCATCAGGAATGGGTGGACACACATACCGGTGTCGACGCTCTGTCCGGGGAATTTAATCCGCGATCGATGGATTCAAACTATGTCATTTCAAATCAGTATACCCCCGACGGACAGAGAATACCCGACAGTATGCCGATGGATTTCGCATATGAAGAGGTGACGGAGGGCTTCTACGATACGCCGCGAGGGATTCGATGGCTGGAACTGGCGAAGGCAATGGACAGGGCGGAGCACACGATTCCCGTGATTCCCACGGACAATACCCAGCTCCTGATGTCCTTCTACATTGGAAATTCCGTGATTATGGAAGGGCGCGACATCTTGCCGGAGGAGTACAAAGAAGGACAGATCGTCTGTCTGATCAGCCAGGAATTTGCGAAAATGCACGGATACGCCATCGGCGACACCGTGCCACTGTCGTTGTATTACGCCGATTATAGTGACTCAGCCAGTCGTGACTTCCCGCCGGACGGTTTGCCAATGGGAAATCCCAATCATCTTCTGAACGCGCAGGGGAAGTGCTACGAGGTTTTCGAAAAGAATGATTACACGGTGGTCGGAATCTATGATGAGATCAACCAAACGTCAAGCTCCGCAGGGTATGACATGGCAGGGTACGGTGTGGTGATTCCGGCTGCCTCCGTGAAAAACAGCGATGAGAATAATATTCTGGATTACGGCCCAATGAGAGGGTATAACACCGTTTTTCAGATTCCAAATGGCAGTGTGGAGAGGTTTCTGGAGAACTGGAAGGCTTTTGCAGACAGCGATTCATTTGACAGTTTAGAGATAACAATCTATGACAAAGGGTATACCCAGATCAAAGAAGGTTTGGCACAGATAAAGCAAGTCGCCTTTGCCCTGTTCATCTCCGGGCTTCTCGTTACCGTGCTGATTCTTCTTTTCTTCTGTAACCTGTTCATCGGCAAGCAGAAAAAACGAACAGCCATCGAGCGTTCTCTGGGCATGGGGAAGCGCGCTTGCACAGTCTCATTGTTATCCGGAGTTCTGACAATCGTAGCTCTCGGCAGCGCGCTCGGAAGCGTGGCAGGATACGCACTTACCGGACTTGCCTTGGGTCTGCTGTCCGATCTGTCCGAATGGGTCACCTACAGCACGGAATACAGCAACTGGGCTAGCTCCGTCACGGCCGTGGATAGCAGTCAACTCGTTATGGATACGGCCGGACCACTCATCGCTGTCCTCTGCGGAATGTTTATCGCGTTGCTTGCATTGGTGATCTCGTTGGTTCAAATACGTGGCAACTTGCGTGCTGAACCACTGAAGCTGTTGAGCACACGGGATTCGTAACGGGGTGCCGGATTCATGCTCGTAGGCGAATCAACGGCTGGTAAGTTAGGAACGATATTTTTCCCTTCCTATACGTGCAACAAAAGTCAGAATTTGTGTTTTTATCATGCAATCCAAGAGCCGAAAACGATATAATGGTAGCATTGCTTCAATATTTTCTCGCGAAAAGGAGATATTCCATGAAACAGGATATGATCGTTATTTTAGACATGGGCAGCACAGAGAATACTGTGGTTGCCAGAAAGATCCGTGATTTAGGGGTCTATAGTGAGATCCATCCCCATGACATCACTCCCGATGGACTGAAGACTCTCGATAATGTGAAGGGCGTCATTCTGAATGGCGGAGAGAATCGAGTCGTTGACGGTAGCCCTGTTGATATTGATCCGGCTATCTATGACTGCGGGTTTCCGGTCCTGTCAATCGATCATCCGACAGCTAAATGCGAGAGACAATTCGCAACAATCCCGAATGACGAGGAGATGAAGACATTCGTTTTCGATGCCTGTAAGGCGGAAGCGAACTGGAATATGAAGAACTTTGTCGAGGATCAGACGGAGCTCATCCGCAGACAGGTAGGGGACAAGAAGGTCCTTCTGGCCTTATCCGGAGGTGTTGATTCATCCGTTGTTGCAGCTTTACTGTTGAAGGCGATCGGATCACAGCTCGTGTGCGTACATGTGAACCACGGGCTCATGCGCAAGAATGAATCCGAGGATGTTGTGAAGGTTTTCCGCGATCAGCTTAAGGCAAATCTGATCTATGTCGACGCGACGGAGCGTTTCCTTGGAAAGCTCGCCGGCGTGGCGGATCCTGAGGTCAAGAGAAAGATCATCGGCGGCGAATTCATCCGCGTTTTTGAAGAAGAAGCCAGAAAGCTCGAGGGAATCGACTTCCTTGGTCAGGGAACCATTTATCCGGACATCATCGAGAGCGGTACCAAGACAGCGAAGATGGTCAAATCTCATCACAATGTCGGCGGCTTACCCGAAGATCTGCAATTCGTCCTGGTCGAGCCGCTGAAGCAGCTCTTCAAGGATGAGGTTCGTGCCTGCGGAGTGGAACTCGGCCTTCCTGCCGAGATGGTCTATCGTCAGCCCTTCCCGGGCCCCGGACTCGGAGTACGTTGCCTCGGCGCAATCACGCGCGACCGTCTTGAAGCGGTGAGAGAGTCTGATGCGATCCTCCGCGAGGAATTCGAGAAAGCCGGTCTCAACAGCAAAGTATGGCAGTATTTTACAGTCGTTCCTGACTTCAAATCCGTCGGTGTCAAGAACAATGCGAGAAGCTTCGACTACATGGTCATCCTTCGTGCGATCAACACCGTTGACGCAATGGCCGCAACGGTTGAGAGAATCGACTACGAGGTTCTCGAGAGAATCGTCAATCGGATCCTGACTGAGGTCGATCATGTGAACCGGGTCTGCTATGATCTTTCACCGAAGCCTCCGGCCACAATCGAGTTTGAATAATCCACGAAAAACTGTTAGCTCGTATAAATGGTTGGTTATTTTAAGGCTTCAAATGCTTCGTGACAACACTTTAAGTATTACTCATAAATGGGGGGCTGTTGCAAAATGAACTTTTGCAACAGCCCCGTTTTTACTTCGCTTGGGAGAGAGGTAATGAGCTTTATCTGAACAAAGGTAGTTTTGCCAAGACCGTGTGGTGTGGTAAACTTGATATTCCTCTACTCCACCATCGAGTTAGGCATGTAAAACCATCGCGTTGTGTACGTATCACCATTCTGGTGAACATGATACTCACTGGTTTCCATCTCTTCTCCCGTATCATTATCTATGACTTTAAATGCCCAGCACGGTTCAAGCGTTGCTACATAATCGGTTTCTGAAAAAGTAGACGATGTCCTCATATATGCTAATTTCACGTCAGTCACAGTATAACTTCCATTCAACTCAGAAAATTTATCACAAGCACTTAGGATATCCGGAATGGAACATTCGCTTACTTCACAACCGGGAGAATTCTCTGCTTGACAGATGTTGTATATATCAAAGCGGATAATTCCATCTTCCGAATATTTGACATAGATATCAGACAAGGCTGGTCCCTCAAACAGGGTATATTCTTTATCTAGCATCTCGCTATACCAGTCAACTCGATATAAAGGCAGCCCACTTAACTCTAGGCGGAATGTAAAGTAGTAACAATCCACTTTGTCCGGAAAAAGATCACTGCTTATTGCTTTGCACGTATAATCAGGGGATACACGGATACCTAGTTTGTCCAATTTTTGCATAATGACATTGAGAGCCTCAGACCTTGTTGCAAAGGAGAGATCCTGTTGAAGGGAAGCCTTCTGTTGATCAGTACAATCATCAACATTGGGAAAGGAATACATCGGAACACCGTTGGCACTCTCAGCGGTTCTCTCCGTTCTCGTGCTGTAACTGGCCTGGCCGCTAAAATTACCTTCGATGTAAATATCGACCCCGTTATCGTAACGGTAATTGTAATACGCTGGCCGGCCGCCTTCACCGATATTTGCCCAGAACTTTATAGGACTTTCGATTGTCTCCGTACTTTGTAGCTCCTCAAAACGCAGAACAGCATCATACTCTTCCTTTGTTTCCAACACAGCCCCCTCTAGTTCTTCGGAGAATGCGTCGATGAAGCTCCCGTCGTTCCAAGACCTGGTATGTGTAACATACTTCTTTCCTACAGATTCCGGATTAAAATAATAACCCGCCGAGACAGGGTCGATCGACGCATTTAAGTACACTCCGTCCTTGATTTTTCCGGAGACTGAAAGCGTACCACCGTTCTCAATGGGGGCGGAAAGAACGGTTTTAATTTTTGCCGAGAATTCATTTGACGCGTCAGCAGCCAGCTCCATTCTAATATAACTACAGAATACATCCGCTCTTTTCTCTGTGATGCTGATGTTGGTCTTGCCGTTGTACTTGATATCAGGCGACCAATAAAACGTATCACCGGCTTTTATCGTGCAAATCGTTCCGGCAGAGTACGTCACAAAGTCTTTGTCAGAAGCGGAAGCATAGAAAATCGTCCCTTTATCAGCTTCAATCGAGATGACAGAATCTGTGTAGACAGATGAATCCATTGTGAAGGGAATGCCGGGCAATGTGTCATTCTGGTAGGCGGTCAGTGAAACGGCCTCCTCCGTCATCGGCGCCATCGTGCCGTCCGCAGCAAACACTTTGATGGAAAAGGCATTAACTAGAGGCGTCTGCAATTGGGTCACCATACCTGTGCCAGATGAATTCGAGGTACTATTTGTGCCGGAAAAACTGTCGAACCCTGCTGGCATCAGAATTCGCGCGATAACAGCCCCCCCGAAAAGCACAACAAGGATCGCCACCGCCGGAATCAGCCAGTACAGGTGAAGAGATGGTTTTCTCTTGTATCTTGAAGGTTGAGCCGGCTCCGTAAAAGCTTTTGCGGGAATGCTGCAAATTCTGTCTCGCAGGTTCTCATCGGGTCTTATTCTATCAACAGTGCTGATGTAATCTGATATTCTCATACTCATCCTCCAATTCAAGGCGAAGTTTTTCACGGCCTCGCTTAAGCCTCATCGTCACGGATCCTACTGAAACATTCAACATGGTAGCGATTTCCTCGATTTTGTAACCTTCATAATAGTGAAGATGGATAGCAACCCTGTATTTCAACGGAAGATTCATTACCTGATGGAAAATTTCAGATCGTGAATTCTCAGGTGAAGGACCGCTAATCAGTTCACTGATTTCGTCGATATCGATGGCATTGCGTGT
>CAZOFY010000079.1:0-9555 GCA_964579245.1 uncultured Mageeibacillus sp. | reverse complement strand
CCCGTCGACCTCGGCTTCGACTGCCCCCTCGACCTCCACTGCACCTACACGCGCGACCAAATCCTCCTCGCGCTCGACTTCGATAAACCCTCCACCGTCCGTGAAGGCGTCAAATGGTTGCCCGAAAAGAACATCGACATCTTCTTCATCACTCTCAATAAAAGTGAAAAAGACTACTCCCCCACCACGATGTATAATGACTACTCAATAAATGACACGCTCTTCCATTGGCAGAGTCAGAGTACGACATCAGAAACCTCTGCAACTGGACAAAGATATACTCATCATGTTGCAAAAGGCACACGCGTCGCGCTCTTCGTCCGGGAGTTCAAAACTGACCACTTGCACGGAGGCGCCACGCCCTACACTTTCCTCGGCACGGCATCCTATGTCAAACATGAAGGCTCTCGACCGATGAACGTTACCTGGAAGCTCGATCGGGCTATTCCTGCGAAGTATTTGAAGAAGACGAATAAGTTAGTGGTGGTGTGATGTTTTGGGATAGATATATCTTTTTATTTGTAAGTAAGCCTTCCTCTTCCACCCTCCAAACCTCTCCCCCATATGCTATACTACTTTCTATAGTGTCTATATCAATCATTATTACCTCTGTTCTTTGACCAGAATATGTATCGCAGGTGGCGGATTACTGTGAGTTCGATTTATTTCATTGATCTCGAGGTGCAGCCGGATTCCGGCAAGGTGTTGGATTATGGATTTGTCACGGATGACGGGGTGTCTTTTCACTCCGCTTCGTCACGGGATTTTTACGCGCGCCTTTCGGATGCCGAGTATGTGGCTGGTCATAATGTCATTGATCACGACAGACGATTTATGCGCGAGCAGATCGGAGAGGCTGGCATTGATGCCGATCACTGGATAGATACCCTGCCGTTGTCAGCACTTCTTTTCCCGCTGAAACCGTACCATTCGCTGTTGAAGGATGAGAAGTTTTTTGCGGAGGAATTGAATAATCCCAGGAATGATGCGATCAAGTCTAAGGATCTATTTTTTGACGAGGTGGCGGCATATCGGGCATTGGATCCGGAGTTAAGAGAGATTTATTCACTTCTTTTGGCGGATCATGAGTATTTTCGAGGGTTTTTCCACTATAACAGAGCTGGAGAAACTGGAGATGTAGCGGCAATGATCCGTGACGTTTTTGGAAGTTCTCTTTGTGTTCATGCTCCGATTGAAAAATTTTTTGCTGATTCTCCCTGTGAGCTGGCATATTGTCTGGCAAATATCTCCGCGAATGACCGCTTCTCGAAGCTTCCGAAGTGGGTCTCGATGCGTTTCCCGGATGTGCATAACGTAATGCACTTACTTCGAGGGACGCGGTGTCAGGAGGGTTGTCCGTATTGTGAAGCGCTTCTGGATCCGGTGCGAGGACTGGAGAGAACTTTCGGATTCTCTGAGTTTCGATTATTTGACGGTGAGCCATTGCAGCAAAGGGCGGTCCAGGCTGCGTTGGATGGTAGATCTTTGCTGGCTATCTTCCCGACTGGCGGTGGAAAATCGATTACGTTCCAGCTCCCTGCCCTCATGGTCAGCGAGACGGAGAAGGCTTTGACGGTGGTCATATCTCCTCTTCAATCACTGATGAAGGATCAGGTCGATAACCTAAATCGTATCGGCATTCATGAAGCAGCGACAATTAACGGACTTATTGATCCAATCGAACGAGCGAACGCGATGGAGCGAGTGGCAGATGGGTCTGTATCGATCTTATATATATCGCCGGAATCTTTACGATCACGGACAATCGAGCATCTTCTTCTTGACCGCAATATTGCGCGCTTTGTTATTGATGAAGCACACTGTTTGTCCGCCTGGGGACAGGATTTCCGCCTTGACTATATGTTTATCGGAACATTTCTGAAGCAGCTTCAAGAGAAGAAGAACCTTCCGGAACCGATTCCTGTATCTTGTTTTACGGCAACAGCTAAGCCTTCGGTCATCGAAGATATTCGGAAGTATTTCGCGGATAAGAATGATCTGGAATTGGATTTGATCCAGACATCCGCCTCCCGCGTGAATCTCTCGTATCGCGTCATGATCAAGATGAGCGACGAAGATAAGTATCAGACAGTTCGTAACTTGCTAGAGTCCCATTCGTGTCCCGCAATTATTTATGTTAATCGAACCAAGAAAGCTCACGATCTTGCAAAGCGATTAGCTTGTGATGGTTTCTCTGCACTGCCTTATCATGGAAAAATGGATCCGACAGAGAAAACTCACAATCAGGAGGCCTTCATCCGGGACGATGTTCGCATCATTGTTGCAACATCTGCCTTTGGCATGGGTGTTGATAAAAAGGATGTCGGGCTAGTTATTCATTTTGAGATCTCGAATTCGCTCGAGAATTACGTTCAAGAAGCCGGACGAGCGGGTCGTGACCAGAATATTCAGGCTGAATGCATCGCGCTTTTTAACGTTGATGATCTGGACAAGCACTTCATCATGGATAATCAGACTCGCTTAAGTCTGAACGAGATCCAACAGGTATGGAAAGCTATTCGATCCTTGACGCTCAAACGCCGAACCATTTCACAATCCGCGATAGAAATTGCCCGTAAGGCCGGATGGGATGACAGCCTCGATCAGATTGAGACTCGTGTAAAAACTGCAATCGGCGCTCTGGAGGAGGGCGGCTATTTAAACCGCACCTTCAATTCGCCGAGAATTTTTGCGGACAGCATCATGTGTCGAACCACCATGGAGGCGTCCTCCATCATCCAAAAGCAGGAATGGAGCGAGACGGATAAGACTAACGCCACCCGTATCATAAGTAAACTTATAGGCACACGAAGTCGGTCTAAGGCAAATAACGCCGAAGCCGAATCAAGAGTCGACTATATGGCCGATCAGCTTGGACTCAGTAGAGCGTATATTGTTGATCTACTAAATCGCATGCGTTCCATCGACCTGCTGGCCGACGCCAAAGATATGACCGTCTATATAAGCCAGGATGAAAAGGAATCAAGATCAAGACAGAGATTGCGTTTGTTGGGTGAGATCGAGCATCATTTGATGCGGGAACTCGATGTTCAGGTCAAGCAATATAATCTGAAAAAGCTGAATGAGTCCGCGCTCGAGAAGGGAATCTCCGGTTCGAGTATGATCCACTTAAAAACCATTTTTCGATTTTTACAGACATCCAAGCAGATCCAGTTAGCATATACAGATAAGCCCAAGAACCAGCACATAGCAATAAACTTCCTCTCTTCGATAAAAGAGATGCAGGCTGCTCTCGAGAAGAGACTGGAGATGGCTACCTTTATTCTCGAGTACCTCTATACACTAAAGATGCAAGAAGAGAAAAACGAGAAAACTTCCGGTGAAGCTGCCGTAAATTTCTCTGTTCACGAGATCCTTCGTGAGTATAATTTGAGCCAACGCCTCGTACACCAGGAATACAGCATCAAAGATATCGAGAACACATTACTCTACCTCTCCTATGTAAAGGAGATAAAAATTGAGGGCGGATTTCTCGTCATCTATAATCCAATGACGATTACTCGACTTGCCGATGACGGACGATGGAAGTTTCTCAAAGACGACTATCGCAAGCTCGAGCTCTTCTATCAGAACAAGATCCAACAGATCCATATCGTTGGTGAGTATGCCAAGATCATGGTCGGTGATTACAAGAAAGCCTTGCAGTTCGCTGATGATTATTTTCGCATGGAATACAAGGCATTCTTGAAAAAATACTTCATTGGCAACCGCCGCGATATGATCGACCGCACGATCACACAAGTGAAGTTTGAGAAAATATTCGGCGCCCTATCACCAACACAACTAGAAATTATTAATGACAAAGAGAATCGCTACATCGCTGTCCTTGCAGGACCTGGCAGTGGTAAAACGCGCGTCCTGGTCCACAAGCTTGCTTCGCTCGTCCTGATGGAAAATATCAAGTCCGAGCAAATGCTCATGCTCACCTTCTCTCGAGCTGCGGCAACAGAATTTAAAAGCCGCTTGATCGAACTGATTGGAAACGCCGCATATTTCATCGAGATCAAGACATTTCACTCCTTTTGCCTCGATCTACTGGGAAAAATGGGAAAGCTTGAAGATCTGGATCAAGTTGTACCGCAAACCGTACAGTTTATCCAAAACAATGAAGTCGATCCGATGCATCTTGCCAAACTGGTACTTGTCATTGATGAGGCACAGGACATGAGCGATTCAGATTATGCACTCGTCCGTTTGCTTATCGAGAAGAATCCTGACTTACGGGTGATCGCCGTAGGTGACGATGACCAGAACATCTACGAATTTCGGGGCTCCAGCTCAAAATATCTTCAGTCTTTCATCAAAATTTATGATACCAAAACCTACGAGCTCCTCACCAATTACCGCAGCAAGAATAACCTTGTTACATTTTCAAACAACTTCATTGCGCCCATGCCAGACCGACTAAAAAAACATCCAAATCTTGCCAACACTAGAGAAGATGGCACAATTCGAATTACGAAGTATCCATCTACCATGTCACTCAAACCTTTCACAGACGATGTCATCCGATCTCAACTCACAGGCACAACTTGCCTGTTAACACAAAAGAATGACCAAGCGCTTCTCGCCTTTGGCGTGTTGAAAAACCATGGTATTCCAGCTCGTCTGATGCAAACAAACGAAAGCTTCCGACTTATCGATCTTGCTGAAATTGATTATTTTCTGCAGGAAATCTGTAAAGACAAGACACGCGTTCGTATCAGCAAAGACGAGTGGAACGACGCGCGCGAATCTTTGGATCAGAAATTTTCACGCAGCGCACTTCTCGAAAGCTGCCATAGCCTCCTTACGGCTTTCGAGGGTATTAATAAAGACGGGTTCTATATTAATGATTTCAAAACATTTCTATACGAGTCCAAGCTCGATGACTTCCTCATAATTACAGATAGTTGTGTGCAGATCGGTACGATGCACAAAGCAAAGGGTAAAGAATTCGACAACGTATTCATGTATGGAGCGTATAAAACCAAAACTCTCACACCAGAAGAACTTCGAGTACTTTACGTTGCCATCACTCGCGCTAAATCAAACCTGTCGATCCATACGAATTTGAAATATTTCGACACCATACAGACTCCAGGCCTGACGCGTCAAACTGACAGCATCACGTACCCTCATCCTACCGAGCTCATCCTCCAGGCCTGGTTTTATGACGTCTATTTAGGCTTCTTTCTCACCCCCGCAAAGCAAAATATCTGCCACAATCTTCAAAGCGGTGATACCATTACTTACCGCGATGGTTGCTGCTACCATAACGGAGCAAAAATCGTCCAATTCAGTGTCAAATTCCGCGAGCGTCTCCAACAAATCGCAAATCTTGGATATGTCCCGGTGGATGCAATCGTTCGATATGTCGTTTTCTGGAAGAAACCCGACACCGATGTGCGATCGCTCATCCTCCTCCCCGAATTACGGTTCGAGAGGCGGTGAGTTTTCGAGACACAGGAGGTAAAACGCTATGAACAACCACCAAGTCGGCCTTTGTGATGAATGTGGAAGTGAATATGTGAAGTGTTCATCAAAGATGGATTCTCTATGTCCTGAATGTGCTCATAAGCTATACGGGTATCCCAATTGTGAACATGTGTTTGAAGATGGCCGGTGTATTTTTTGTTTGTGGGATGGGAGCGTCAGTGAGTTCTTGAAGTAGCGTAGGTCAACACAGGGGCAATTTGTCATGCAGGCAGACGGATTTGAATGAGCAGAGTCTGTCAAACAAGAATCCGGCGGTGAATTATGGCGCGAAGAACGATTTTATCTTTCCGAATATTCCGAATCTCGAAATGATCAACAGGATCAGGGACATGTATGATCCCTTGGCAAAGCTCGTGGCGCCGCATATTACGGTGGTTTTCCCGTTTGAGCCGGAAATGGGCGACGCAGAGCTGGGTGCTTTTCTGGAAAGAAAATTAGAGCATGTTCGGTCTTTTACGATTTCGGTTGAAATGATTGGCGATCAGGAAGAGTCGGTGATTCTTTTCGAGAAGAAATTGCTGGGAGGACGTCTGGCGAAAGCTAATCCTTAACATATTCCAGAAGGCGCCCTGCCCGGCTAAGAAACGGACAAAGAGGCTTTTCGAGTGTATATCCCACACGCTGTTGGCAAGGAGGAGAGTGGGTCGATCCAGAAAGTTTTGATCTCAAATTGTGTTTTGCAATGAATAGTTATTTATTTTGACTCGGGTCAATTATTCATAATCAATTATCTTATTATAATCTTGACAGGTAATTACTTCTAATGATAAAGTATCAGTAATACTTGTTATTATATGGTTTGTTTTAGGACGGCGTCTGAGAAAGGTGTTTGGGCTTTTCTTGGGTATTCTGATGGTCGTTACAATGTGTGGAAGCATCGGCGTTGTAGCAGCCAGTGGAGTAGAAGTCGATTATAGTATTGCAAAAGTCTCGACTTGGTACTACGGGTACGTTTTGTCGACGTGTACCGAAGTAAGTGCGAGAAATGCCTCGACAAGCAACCCGGCTTATGTTCGAATGATACTGAATGCAAAGAATATTATTGTGATTCGTGGGGCAAGCGATGAGGACGAAATATTTTATTTCTTTAGCAAGCATCGCTTCCATTTTCATCCTTTGCTTCAGCATTCCTTTCGCGATCTCGTTCTACCACTGCCTATCAAGTGAGTATAATTATAACCTCATGATCGGTCGTGGATTTGTAGGGAACGACGCGGTTTATTTCTCTGTTGAAAAAGACTCAGATGCCGAGGATACCTCCTCAGCGTCTGAGTCTTCTCTTTCGGTTCCGTTCGCAAAGCATCTACCGGATTCATACGGCAATAATACTTTCCTTGTCGTCTCGCAACTCGGTGTTGTTCGTGCGGCCGCTTTTGAGGGCGATGTCGTTCTGCCTCCGACTCTGTCCGGTCGTTTTTTTACAGCTCAGGAGAGCCTGCAGCATCGGAAGCTGGCTGTCATCGGAAGATCCTTTACAGATGATATATGGTATGACCATGACGTGCCGATGGTTACACTGGGGCACAGCGATTATGAGGTAATTGGCACCGTTGGTTTGCAGCAAGACTCTCTATTGGACGAGCTGGTATTCATCAACGCAGGTTCTGTTGAGGAGAAATCTTTGATATCCGGACTTTTATACTTAGATAGTTCTCGAGTGTCCTCGGCGAAGCTTTTCGAAGACTGGTCTTCGCAATTATCTTCGACAAGTCCCTATTCGATTCAGAAGATTGATATGTCAGAGACTGCAGTGGATGTCATATCCGGCGGCATTTTCTTCTCTACTCTGTTGGAAGTCATTATCTACTCATTTCTGGTTCTAGTCTTTCTTTGTACACTGGTGTTTTTTATTAAGACCAGCCGGGCGCGGGCATCCGTTCTTCTTCTTAACGGATACTCCAATATACAGATCGTCAACAGGCTTTCCGTTTCCGTGTTTGCCGCTGGTTCTTCAGGTATCATTCTGTCAATCATTATTGGGATACTCTTGGCCATGTTCGGATTCTTCCGCCTTCCTTCCGTGTCCGTACTCTCATCCGTTCTTCTCGCCTCGATCTTCTCCGTAACCGCGATGTTTTTATTTCCTGTAACGTTGTATTTCTTCGTGCGCAGGATGAATCTGGCAGAAAGTTTAAGGTGATTGAATGAAGTTCATTCGCAAGGAAGTCTCTCGAACACTACTGACACATTGGAGATATAATCTTCTTTTGCTTCTTGTTCTCTCGGCCTGCATTCTCATGGCCTTTGTTGTTTTATATAACACAAGCATACTTATAGAGCAGTCGGAAATGTTCGAGTCAGAGATCTCCGGAAAAAGATACTTTCAAACCGCTCTTACGGATTCTGGTTACACAACAATTGCCGACAATGAGAAGATGATTTCTCAAATTGGTGTTGTCGAACAGAAAATTCACGAGAGTCCACTCTGGGATGATTTTTTCTTTTTTTTATCAAGTTTCGGATTGGAATACTCTGAAGATGGCGAGAAGATTTTACCTGAGATATTTGAATACGGATATGAAAATGGTGATCTTAATACCTACAACCCGAATTTCCAGATTCTGAAGGTGCTTATTTTGTCCCAAGATGCCTTCACCTCATTTGGAATAGATGTTAGCGAGGGACGATTATTTCAAGATCAAGACCTTTGCCTTTATGAAGAGAAGGGAGACTATTCTTCGGTTATTCTGGGAGCGGCATATAGGGATTATTATGATATCGGCGACATCATCCAAGGTAAAATGTACTCAGATGATTCGAAGCTTGAAGTAGTAGGATTTCTTGAAGAGGGTGAAATGTTTATATCTCCCTTTAATGTCGGCCTTACTTCACTCGATCGGTATATTATTTGTCCAGTTCATACGCAGAGAATCATGTTAGAAGGAAGCATCGAAAATGATCCAGAGATGGTGTATGGAGCACTCGTCGGCGGTGGAATGTTGTCTGTGTCAGATCCGTCGGTAAATGTTCAACAGGAAATGAATACGATCACGAGCATCAATGGTTTTCCCGCGATTCAATGTACTCCGTGGGGCGCACCATATCTTCATGCGATAGAGAACATCTCCCAGCGGAATGTTTATCTGTTTGCCGCGCTATCGATTATCCTTTGCATTCTTTCCGTCGTATCGATTGCTCGTGTGATGATTAAGAAAACGGAGATGAACATGCCAAGTTACGCCACCTATATGATGTCAGGCATTTGTCCGCGTTCGATTCTCATCGCCGTCGCTCTTGAGGCATCGATCATTTCTCTCCTGGCCATCATTCCGCCGATCTGGATCTCCTATCTTCAGTTTCGCGCGATGCCTGTTCCGATCTACGCCCTACTCATTGTTAGCTTTCTGATAACCACTATCTCTTTACTGCCCGCGCTTAAGCTGATCGCGGGCGTGAATCTGGATCTGATCGCAAGGAGGAAGTCCGAATGAGCATGGTACGTCTCCAGGATATAACGAAAAGCTTTGACGAAGGCACACAGGAAACCAAGGTACTGCAAGGTGTATCCCTCACAATTCACGAAGGAGACATGCTGGCCCTTCGTGGCAAGAGCGGTTCCGGCAAAACGACCTTGATGAATGTTATCGGTGGTATCGATTTTGCGACGAGTGGGAAAGTCTTCTTCCGCGAGGAAGAGATCCGCTTGCGCAACCAGAATGAGGCGGCGAAGTTCCGTCGCAAACATATCGGTGTGGTGGTTCAGCATTTTGCCCTTTTGAATGATTTGACTGCCTACGACAATATTGCTCTCGCACTCTGGACGGATCGCTTACCTTCCGGACAAGAGAAGAAACGCGTTCACGAGATTATGGAGGAACTTGAGATTCTCCCTTTAAGAAAAAAGTATCCGACAACTCTGTCCGGTGGCGAGAAACAGAGGGTGGCCATTGCGCGTGCCTTGATCCGTAAGCCCGACTTGATCCTGGCGGATGAACCGACAGGGGCTCTCGATGAGGCTACCGGTCAACAGATCATTCGCGTGATGCAAACGCTGAACCGAAATGGACATACGATCTTCATTGTCACACACGATGATGCGGTCGCTCGAAGCTGTTC
>CAZOFY010000078.1:0-9929 GCA_964579245.1 uncultured Mageeibacillus sp. | reverse complement strand
AAATGGGCTTATGCAAAAAATGAAAAGGCCTGCCGATCATAGTGGATCGACAGGCCTTCTTGTTCCAAGCTACTTGTATTAGTATGCGACACCCTGAGCGATCATAGCGGTAGCAACCTTCAGCATACCTGCAATGTTGGCGCCCATGACAAGATCATCGGCATTGCCGTACTCGGCGGCGGCTGAAGAAGCCGCTTTGAAGATGTTCTGCATGATTGTTTTCAGGCGAGCATCGACCTCTTCAAATGTCCAGGATAGACGCTCGGAGTTCTGGGACATTTCCAGTCCGGATGTAGCAACACCACCGGCATTCGCAGCCTTGCCGGGAGCAAAGTATACGCCGTTCTGTTGAAGATACTGTGTAGCATCCGGAGTTGTGGGCATGTTGGCGCCCTCGGCTACGAACTTGCAGCCGTTTGCAACGAGAGCCTTTGCATCATCAAGGTGCAATTCATTCTGTGTTGCGCAGGGGAGAGCGATGTCGCACTTGATTGTCCAGACGCCGGTGCCCTCGGTGTATACAGAACCGGGAACAAGCTTGGCGTACTCGCTGATACGAGCGCGCTTCACTTCTTTCAAATCCTTCAGGATGTCGAGGTTGATGCCGTTTGCATCGTAAATGTAACCGTTGGAGTCAGACGCTGAGATGCATTTGCCGCCCAACTGAGTAGCCTTCTCGATGGCATAAATCGCAACATTTCCGCTGCCGGATACCGCTACTGTCTTGCCGGCAAAAGATGTGCCCTTCGCTTTCAGCATCTCGTCTACGAAATAGCATAGACCATAACCTGTTGCTTCGGTACGAGCGAGAGATCCGCCATAGGTAAGTCCCTTTCCGGTGAGTACGCCGATTACTTCGTTCTGAAGTCTCTTGTACTGACCATACATATAACCGATCTCACGTGCGCCTGTTCCGATATCGCCGGCAGGAACGTCTGTGAACTGGCCGATATGCTTGGAGAGCTCAGTCATGAAGCTCTGGCAGAAACGCATGACCTCACGGTCGCTCTTGCCCTTCGGATCGAAGTCAGATCCGCCCTTCGCGCCGCCCATCGGGAGACCGGTGAGCGAGTTCTTGAAAACCTGTTCGAAACCTAGGAACTTAATAACGGAGAGAGTGACGGAGGGGTGAAGACGGAGACCGCCCTTATATGGTCCGATGGCGGAATTGAACTGGATACGGTAGCCTCTGTTGACCTGTACGTTGCCCTTGTCATCTGTCCATGATACACGGAACATGATCATACGCTCCGGCTCGACAAGACGCTCTATGATTCCTTCCTTCTCCAAGTCAGGACGACGCTCGACAACGGGCTGCCAGGACTCAAGGACTTCCAGAACTGCCTGGTGGAACTCAGGCTGGTTGGGATCTCTGGTAATAACACTCTGATACACGCGCTTCAGGTACTCATTTGATAACGACATAATCAATCCTCCATCACATTAATATTTCGAAAATACTCACTTCGCCGTTGAAGAGAATCATTGTGAAGGCTCAGTGTCTCTGATTATAACGCGAAAAAACAGAAATGCAAATAGAAAATACACATATTTTGCAATATTTTTATTTGGAGTTGCAAATTTGAAAATCAAATAGTATGGCATAAAATATTGAAATCCTTAGTGCTGCTAGGAGAATGACAAAATTATAGAGGAACAGTATTTCGAAAGAATTTTTTCGAATTCGAAGAGAATGGTGAATTGGACTGCAAAATGATGGCTCTTTGTTTCTGCGAACCCCTGCAAGGATTTTCGAAGAAATAGTGACATTTTGATCCTTTTTTCTCTTTCATCTGCTGATGTTTCTTTCTCCGTGTGGCAAAATAAGGAGAGAAAAAGATTCGGAGGAATACATATGATTCATTTCGAAAATGATTACGGAGAAGGTACTTATCCGGAGATTCTGGAGAGTCTGACTCAGTTAAATTTCGAACAGACAACCGGGTATGGACAAGATCCGTATTGTGAGAGGGCAAGACGTGAAATCCTCAGCGCTTGTGAACTGGACAGTACTGATGCGGATGTACATTTTATACAGGGAGGGACCTTAACAAACCTTACTGTCATTTCAGCAGCATTACGTCCGCATCACGGTGTTATATCCGCATATACCGGTCATATTGCCACACATGAGGGCGGGGCGATCGAAGCGACCGGACACAAGGTCATCCCGTTGCCGAGCCGTGATGGCAAGCTGTCAGCCGCTCAGATCAAGAACTTTATCGAGCAGTTCTACGCAGATCCCACATACGAACACCAGTCTATTCCGGCCATGGTCTACCTCTCGGATTTGACCGAGCTCGGTACATCCTATGCAAAGCAGGAACTCATGGACATTTCGTCGGTCTGCCGTGACAAGAACCTTCTCCTGTTTCTCGATGGGGCTAGGCTTGGCTATTCCTTATGCGCCGCCGATTCAGATAAGACGCTGGCGGACGTAGCGTCTTGCTGTGATGTTTTTACCTTCGGCGGGACAAAGATCGGGCTTCTGCTAGGTGAAGCCGTTATCATCCGTAACGGGATGCTTCGCCGGGATTTCCGTACGATTATGAAGCAGAAAGGCGCTCTGATGGCCAAGGGTCGCGTCCTGGGCATACAGTTTCTGACACTTTTCGAGAAAGACCTCTGGAGGAAGGGCGGACGTCATGCTATTCAGCAGGCTGACTCTATACGTGCGGCTGTGGCCGGCGCCGGATACTCCTTTCTTACAAATACAACGGGGAATCAGGTTTTCCCGATTCTGCCGGACTCACTCATTAACGAGATTTCTCATGTATATACTTATTCTTTTTGGGAGAAGACCGACGATACGCACACGGCTATCCGCTTTTGCACCAACTGGGCAACAAGAGAGATCGACACACAGCGGCTGGCGCGGCATATCTGGGAGAGTGTCCGGGCAAAGAGCCCCTTTGACGAGAGAGCTGGCAAATGGGATACCGAGGCCCGCAAGGAAAGGTCGAAGCTTTTGTCAGCCGAGATTCGAAGAGAGATTGGAGACGAGCCTGTTCGCGACGCACTGGAGTTCGGCTGCGGTACCGGTCTGGTCGGACTCGGATTAATCGACCTTTTCAAAAAGCTGACGTTTCTCGATACTTCATCCGAAATGATCCGAATCGTGATGGATAAGGTCAAAGACTTAGAGCCCGGAAGGGCTGAAGCTGTATGCGCAGACCTGACTCAGGGGGACTCGCTGCCGCAGCAATATGATTTGATCTTCTCGTCCATGGCGCTTCATCATGTCGTCGATGTCGGATCGCTTCTTTGTGTTTTTCACAAGCATCTCAGAAAGGACGGACGGGTCGCAATCGTAGACCTCCTTCCCGTCGATGAGTTGTTTCATAGCGATGACAAAGGATTTGACGGACATCATGGCTTTGCTCCGGAAGAATTGTCCGTTCTTTTTCAGCAGGCAGGGTATTCAAACACGCAGATTCGTACCGTGTTTAGCGGCCGTAAACCAGTAGGCGATGTGGATGTTCCGTACTCTCTGCTTCTACTCACGGCAAGAAAGGATGAGGAAATATGATGATTCGAGCGATGACGATTGACGATTATGAAGCGGTCTATCAGCTGTGGTCAGGAACGGCGGGAGTCGGAATGCGCAGTCTGGATGATTCGAGGGAGGGCGTCGAGAAGTTTTTGAAGCGCAATCCCACGACATGCTTTGTCGCGGAGCAGGAGGGTTCTCTTTTGGGAGTCACACTCGCCGGGCACGACGGGCGCCGCGGGTATATTTATCATACGGCTGTCTCGACACTGCATCGCGGCCGGAAGATTGGCGGGGCATTGATTGACGCCGTGATCGAGGCGATGCGAAAAGAACAGATCAACAAGATTGCTCTCGTGGTCATGGCCGACAACGAGAATGGAAAAGCTTTCTGGGAGGCTCTGGGATTTACGGAGCGAACAGATCTGGCTTATATGGATAAGAGCATCAATGAGAACAACATCTGATTTCCGCGTTACTTGCCGATTGCGGTCAAGTTTTTCAACAGCATCTTTTGTATGATGATGACGGGAGGTGAGGGGAATAGCAAATTCTGAGATTGTCCATGCTGTCGGAAGAATGCAGGACTATATCGAATCGCATCTTTCCGAACCGATCACTTTACATCAGCTTGCCGGCGCGGCGGGATACTCGCCGTGGCACGCGGAACGGATCTTCAAAAGTCTCACCGGGAAAGCACCGTTCGACTATATCCGCGACTATCGTCTGACACAAGCCGCCAAGGCACTTTGGAATCAGGATAACCGCGTGGTGGACGTCGCCTTCGACTTTGTGTTTGACTCCCATGAAGGCTTTACAAAAGCGTTTTCCAGAAAATTCGGCATGGCGCCTCGCCGATACAGCCGGGAAACGCCCGTGGTACCGTTCTTTCTGCCGAATCGGGTGATCGAACGTCCGGCTACAAAAAAGGAGAGAGTAAAAATGAGTACAATGAACACGGTATTTGTCCAGGTTATCGAGCGTCCTGCACGCAAGATTCTGCTTCTGCGCGCAAAGACAGCAGAAGGTTATTATGAATATTGCGAGGAAGTCGGCTGTGACGTCTGGGGAGTCCTCTCGAGTGTTAAAGAGGCTCTGTACGAGCCGATCGGCATGTGGTTGCCGACCGCCATGATCCCGGCCGGGACTTCGAAATATGTCCAGGGTGTTGAACTGCCGATGGGTTACGACAAGGTCGCCCCGGAAGGATACGAGATTATCGAGGCTCCCGCCTGCAAGATGATGGTTTTTCAGGGTCCTACTTTCAAGGACGAGGACTTCGAGAGCGCGATCGCGGATGTCTGGGAACTGATGAAGTCCTATGATCCGAAGATCTACGGCTATGAATGGGCAGACGACGACGCTCCGCGCTTTCAAATGTCACCGATGGGCTATCGCGGTTATATCGAAGCGCGTCCCGTGAGAGCCGTAAACAAAGGGTAAGAAGATTCTCGAAAAGCTTCGCGCCGCCCCCGGTTGTCCTGGACCGCCGGGGGCGTTTTTTCGACGGTGAGAGGAATCAAGAGCGGTCCATAATGTCCGCATCGAAGAAAACCGACCCATTTTTGCACACAACTGCCAGCAATGCATGGCGTGCATCCAATGGTGCCCGCAACACGCCATCGACTACAGAAATATCTCGTCGAAAAGAAAGAGATATCATCATCCGGAGGTAACCGTACAGGATCTAACACGAGGAGCAAAGAGACATGATTCATAACTATAGATCGTACATACACAACGCCTGCACGAAAATAAAAACTCCCCCGTTCGGGGGTATCCCCGATTCATATTGACAAAAAGGGATTTTCGCTAGTATAATTCTACGTGCGTCTATGAGACGCGGATGTAGTTCAATGGCAGAACTCCAGCTTCCCAAGCTGATAACGCGGGTTCGATTCCCGTCATCCGCTCCAACAACCGAACGCCTTTATAGCTCAGTAGGTAGAGCGCATCCATGGTAAGGATGAGGTCACCGGTTCGAATCCGGTTAAAGGCTCCACAAGAAAAAGCTCCCCGAGCGGGGAGCTTTTTTTATATAAATTTCGGACGCAAGGCGCATCCATGGTAAGGAAGAGGTCAGGTTCGAATCCGGTTACAGCGTACCCGGCAGAATACCATATCTGGCGGCCAGTCCGGCAAATTCCTGCGAGTTGACAAAGCCGGCGAGCACTGTTTTTCTGTCAGTGCCGTCTTTGAGTTGCTTGAGCCAACCGTCGTAACCTGCCTTGTCCGGACTGCGGTTGAAGAAGGCTTTATAGAGGATCGTCACATAGTTCTCATCGGAGATGTTCTTGTTGGTGAACTCCTGGCTGAAGATAAATCCGTAAGCAACCTGTGCTCCGGTACTTTTCCCTGACTGTAAATCTGCGACCCATTGATTGAGCCCTGCCGTATCCGGTGTTCTTCCGAGGCACTCCCGGTAGAACCGGGAAACAAACTTCGCCGTCTCGGGATAGAGATCTCGCGGCTCGGTCAAGGTAAGGCTGCCTGCATCGATTCCGTAAGAGGAGCAGAGATTGGAAAACTCAGTTGACCCGACAAATCCGGCAAGGACGTACTTGCGGCTCAGTCCGGAAGAGAGTGCATCCAGCCAGTTCTTCTTTCCGCCGGCATCCGGCTCGCGGTTAAAGAAGGCCTTGTAAAGGATATCGACATATTCCTCGTTTGTCTTGTTGGATCCGATGAATTCCTCGCTGAAAACGAAGCCGTAAGCGACATCCGCACCGGATATTTTCTTGGTCGATAACTGACTGCACCAGTTATCCAGCCCCGCCTTATCGGGCTCGCGCCCCAGACACAGCTGATAGAAGCGGGTGACGAAATTTCGAGTTCCGGACAAGCTGCTGAGGATTCTCTCGGCATCGATGATTCCGTAACCTGTCTTTTTATCATACCCGGAAGGCGCAACATCGTTAGCGGTGGATGTCGCAAGCTCCAGGAACTGAGAAGGGCTTATATCCGGAGAGAGTGTCCGCGCCAGGGCGGCTACGGCGGAGACATGGGGACAGGAGAGAGACGTTCCGTCCGCAGAAACAAAGCCGCCGTTATTGTATGTAGTTGCTATGTTTTCTCCGGGCGCGACCACATCCATGGCGTCACTATAGGTTGAGAAATCAGTCCATTCACCGGTTTCTCCAACAGAACCGACACATACGACCTCCGGAAATGAGCTCGGATAATACTTGGTTTCACTGCTGCTATTTCCGGATCCGGCAACCAATATGCAGTTCTTGTTGTAGGCATATTGCACAGCGTCATGCAGACCGGAAAATTCATCTGAGATAAAACTCATACTGATAACGTCTGCTCCGGCATCTGCAGCATCGTAAAGCGCGGAGAGAACGGACGAATCTGTTGTGTATGCATCGCCGTCGAAAATTTGCATCGGCAGGATCGAGACCTTCTTACATATACCGGCAACACCGATCCCGTTGTCTGTAACAGCGGCAATTACACCGGAAACCAAGGTTCCGTGTCCCAGAAGATCTTCTTTGCAGGGTCCCAGCTTCCCGGGCAAATAGGTTCTTCCCGGCAGAATGGATGCGCCGATGAAGTCGGGATGGTTTCTCATGATTCCTGAGTCTATAACGGCGACAACAACGTGATTAGATCCGGATGTGTAGGACCATGCCTCAGGAATGTTCAACATGTCGTGGGAGTATTGCTGTTCATAATACTCATCATTCGGCAGAGATTCCGGCAGGATAGAGATGACCTGATCCTTCTCACAGAACGCGATGATTGTTCCGGCCTTAGCAAGAAAATCGTCGATACAATCCGTTTGAAGGAGGACAAGGCGATTCTCACTATATCCGCAAAACCTGAACCTTTCTCCGTCAAGGGACGAAGCCATGTCCGTTAGTTGGCATGTTTCAGTAAACTGAACAAGGAAAGATCGATCCGGATCGAATGGATCCTCCGTGATGGTCTTGAGTTCTGCCGGATTTATAGACAACGAGACGGCCTGTGCGAGTGAATCATGCCTCTCCTTATCTTGTGCCGAAAAGGGGTTCGCATCGGATTCCACTCCGGTTTTTAAGAGAACTCCGCAAGAAGGTACGGATTGGCTGAGAAAGAGCAGAGAAGATAGAAGAAGGGCAGAAATCTTGATAAACACAAGCTCCTCCAGACAATGTATTTCAGGGAGTCTATTCTAACACGGATAACAAATAAAATTGATAACAATTCCGTCACAAATATCCGATTGTTATGTCAGCACAGACCTGTCGAAAAGCAAGGCCGAGAAAGAAGGCGTCAAAACGACAGTAAAATGTTGATTCATCCTGTTGGCTATTGAAACTACGCTAGTGAATAAGATATAATAGCCCTTAAATAGGGGGTATTATATGGCTAAATCATATCGGTGTCCGAATTGCGCGGCCAGTCTTGTTTTCGACCCGGATGCAAAGAAAATGGCGTGCGGTTTTTGCGGCACGCAGATTTCACCGGATGACGTTACCTCGCTTGAGGCGAAGGATGGATTTATTCTTGGTGATTCATGGGCAGAAGATGCAGCCTGTTTCTTATGTGAGAACTGCGGCGCGAAGTCTATTACAACTGCGGGCACAGCAGCAACCTTTTGCGCGTTTTGCGGGTCTCCGAGTATATCATTGACGGTAACCGGCGGCGTTAAGCCAATGCGTATCATCCCTTTTACCTTCGGCAGAGAAGAGGCAGAGAAGGCATTCCTGGATTGGTGTAAGAAAAGCAGGTTTTTGCCGAAGAATTTTACATCGAAGCAACAAATAAAGAAGCTTTCCGGCATCTATGTACCCTTCTGGCTATTTGACTACTATGTATCAGTGAATTGCTCCTATATCGATACGATGACCGAGGAGATGCCGAATGGAGAGAAACGGACGCGTGCGTATACAAAACAAAAGCGTGGCGAACTCATATGGAGACAAGTGCCGCTTGACGGATCAAAGCATATTCCGGATTACTTGATGGAATGCATTGAACCCTATAATTACGAACAGTTACGCGAATTTGACACGAAGTTTCTATCCGGCTTTCAAGCGGAGAACTACGACATATCAGCTGACGAGTTGCTTCGCAGGGTTTTTCTGCGAGTCAAGGACTACGTAAAAGGAGCTTGCTGTGACGCAAACGCCGGATATATGGACAATAGCTACTATGAGACTCCCTCGGCTGAGTATGTTTTTATGCCGGTTTGGTTTCTGAATTATGGTTATCACGGAAAAACATATACCTTCGCGCTGAACGGGCAGACGGGTAAAGTTGCCGGCGATCATCCTATCAGTCGGTTGAAGGTTGGACTTCTGGCGTTCGCTATTTTCGCGGCATCTTCTGTTATTTGCTCACTCCTGATCTTTATGCTGATCGGAGGTTACTTTCTATGAGATTAAACACGTTAAAATCGAAAATCGCAAACAAAACGAAGGCGTTCGTCATTGGAGGCCTTTGTGCGGTCGGGGCATTTATCTATCTTATCCGATATGATGAGATTCCTCTTTCACTGCAACTGCTTGCATTATTACCGTTTTTTCTCTCGATTCTCCTTGCTCTTCTTCCGATCACTCTGACAATCGTTTTTATCCGCTTGATTATGATTATCAATAAAGATCAGTCGACGGTGGATTATCTTACCTACGTTGATCAAATCATGCTGAATAATTTCAATTGGGATGAAGACCCCGTAACCCGCCTGATCGGACAGGTCGAGCGTAAGATCCAGGGAGCACAGGAACAGAAGGAGGAGTTCGCTAGAGGTCTTCTGCCTCAGGGAGAGCTTTCCGCTTCGAGATACTCGCTTGAGGATATTTCCGATATTCCCGATTATGACCCGGAGGGTCCGTCGCCTTTTAAGAAGAAGGATGAATAGATAGAGACACCTGTCTCCTTCAAAAATTCGGCCAGAGCGTATAACAATTTGAAGAAGAAAAAGAAGGGGCTGTTGCAAAATGAACTGTAAAGCTCAGGATGCAGAAGCCTCTATTACTTGCCCGCGTCTAACGGCGCTGGCCTATCACATTCGTTCAATGACTTACAACAATTGCCGGTTCGGAATTTGTAATCGTATCTCATTATTGCGTGATGCAGTAGTGCAGCTACGGCCGGTTTAACTTGTTCCTTTAAGAGACGTACTACTTGCTGGACCTTATAAGGGTCCTCGTACTGTTTTGACGCATAAATAGATAACGTTCATGAAAAATATCATAGGGACATCACATAGTTATACATACAAAAACAGAAAATAGAATTTTTATACGTTAATTATTAATAAGAAACAACGAAATATCACACTCTGATACATACTCATTCGACATTTTTCGCGATTTAGTAGGTAATCATTGACAAATAACTTCTTTATTACTCATTGACGCACATACGAAATCGTCTCTTTGCGCCGATTGCGTGGGTAATCATTGACAAATAACTTCTTTATTACTCATTGACGCACATACGAAATCGT
>CAZOFY010000077.1:0-9958 GCA_964579245.1 uncultured Mageeibacillus sp. | reverse complement strand
TCGATTTCGCTAATGAAGTATTTCGCGCCTTTGTTTCCTGAAGAAAAAGACCTAGTGATATCGGGTCGAATTTTCGATGAAAATGATGGAAATTATTTTTGTTTTTATGTTTGACATTCCCTGACTATCATGGTAAATTGGATTTAGCACTCCGGTATGTCGAGTGCTAAATCTTTGTTGTGTACAGGAGGTGCGTGTATGACACTCGATCCACGGAAGCAGAAGATCCTGCAAGCCATCGTTGACGATTATATCGAGACTGCCGAACCCGTAGCCTCCAAGGCCCTCGTCGCCAGACATGATTTTCAGCTCAGCTCGGCGACTGTTCGCAACGAGATGGCGGATCTCGAGGAGCTCGGCTACTTAGAGCAGCCGCATACGTCTGCCGGCCGTATTCCATCGGATAAAGGTTATAGAGAATATGTCGATTCCCTGATGCATGTCGATCAGCTAACTCTCAAGGAAGAGAAGGAAATATCCGGCAGAATTACGAAGAGCTTTGATGAACTGACGGGACTTCTGAGAAATGCGTCCAGTGCGTTGGCTGAGAATACGGGTTATGTTTCGCTGGCGCTCTCGCCAAGACTCCGGAAGAGCTATTTGACGCAGCTGAAAATGCTGATGATCGAACCCGGAAAAGTTCTTGTCGTTGTCGTATTGTCAGCCGGTGTCGTCAAGGATAGGATAGCGCGCGTTCCGGATTTCCTTAGTACTGAGCAGCTTTATGCAATTTCACAGTCTGTCGAGAGCGGATTATGCGGAAAGCCTTTAGAAGAGATTACACTGATTACGGTTACCTCTTCGGTTAAGAATGTGGATCTGCCCGATATGCTTATGAATCAGATTCTGTATGAGACGTATACGGCGATCAAGCAGGCTGACAATCTGGAGGTCTACATGGACGGCGCAAGCCACATGTTATCTTTTCCGGAGTTCCACGATAACTCAAAGGCCAGGAATCTTTTCGATACACTGACGACAAATGGAATGTTGGCAGGATATGTGACGGAAATGGCCGACAACCAGCCTGCGAAGTATATGATCCGTATCGGACAGGAGATTCAGCTTGAGGGACTTAAGGATTGCAGCTTCGTCACTACTACCTATCATGTCGGGGACAAAATAGCGGGAAACATAGGCGTAATCGGACCTAAACGAATGGATTATGCCAAGGTCGTATCCCAAATCAGCTTTGTGAGATCTACGATTAATGATCAAATACAAATATTAAAGAACACAGACGGAGGTCATGAATCATGAAGAAACCAGTCAAGGACGAGAAGGACCCGAAGAAGAGCCAGCATCACGGCAAGGCATCCGATACAAACAACAAGGAGAACCCTGCCGTACATACGGATACAAGTGACGTCAAGGGAGCATCTCCTGTCGAAGAGAAGCAGAATCCTTACGAACAGGAGATCAGTGAACTGAAAGATAGATATTTACGTCTTTTTGCTGAGTACGATAATTTTCGAAAAAGAACGCAGAAGGAGCGTGAGGGACTTTACGAAGACGCGATCTCCGATGTAGCGAAGGAATGGCTTCCCGTTATGGATAATTTCGAGCGTGGTCTGGCTTTCATGACACAGGGCGGATCAGATAGCCAGATTTCTCAGGCGGAAGGCCTGGACAAGATATACAAACAGGCATGTGAGGTTATGGCGAAGTTTGGCATTGAGGAGATTCCTTGTATATGTGGTACTGAATTTGATCCGAATCTGCATTCTGCCGTAGCTCATATAGAGGATGATAGTCTCGGTGAGCAATGCGTGGCTCAGGTCTTTATGAAGGGCTATAAAAAGGGAGACAAGATCCTCCGGCACACCATGGTACAAGTAGCAAATTAATTATAAAGGAGACTTTGTATGGAAAACATGTTACCGAAATCGACTCTGGTACCGACAGTCATTGAATCGACAAACCGCGGTGAAAGGGCATATGATATTTATTCTCGTCTTTTGAAGGAGAGAATCGTCATGCTGTCGGAAGAAGTGAATTATGTAACTGCCAGTCTGGTTACAGCCCAGCTTCTTTTCCTGGCTGCGGAAGATCCGGACAAGGATATTCAATTCTATATCAATAGTCCGGGCGGATCCGTGTCTGACGGATTGATGATCTTTGACACAATGCAGCATATCAAGCCTGACGTGCAGACGATCTGTATGGGAATGGCGGCTTCTATGGGAGCGTTTCTTCTGGCTGCGGGAGCAAAGGGCAAGAGGTACATCCTTCCGAACGCTGAGGTCATGATTCATCAGCCATCCGGCGGAGCCCAGGGCCAGACAACAGATATTCAGATTGCGGCACAGCATATTCAGAGAACAAAGGACAGACTAAATAAGATTCTGGCGGAACGCACTGGACAGCCAATCGATCGGATTGCTCAGGATACCGATCGTGACAATTGGATGACGGCCGAAGAGGCACTCGCATACGGACTTGTGGATCAGATTATGGAAGCTAAGGCTTAAGAGATAGAACGGAGGAAATGTATATGGCAAAGGTAATAGGCATTGATTTAGGCACAACAAATTCATGTGTAGCTGTTATGGAAGGCGGCGAGGCCGTCGTTATCCCGAATCCGGAGGGCAACCGCACTACACCATCGGTTATTGCTTTCTCAAAAACCGGCGAGAGACTGGTTGGACAGGTCGCAAAGAGACAGGCAGTCACCAACCCTGATCGTACCGTTCAGTCAATCAAACGAGAGATGGGTTCTAACTATAAGGTTCATATCGATGATAAGCAGTATTCCCCGCAGGAGATTTCTGCGATGCTCCTTACGAAGCTCAAGAGTGATGCGGAGGCATATCTGGGTCAACCGGTAACACAGGCTGTCATTACGGTCCCTGCATACTTCTCCGACTCTCAGCGGCAGGCGACGAAGGATGCCGGCAAGATCGCAGGGCTTGATGTATTGCGTATCATCAACGAACCTACGGCAGCATCTCTGGCATACGGACTTGATAAGGAAACAGATCAGAAGATCCTTGTTTTCGATCTGGGCGGCGGTACATTTGACGTATCGATTCTTGAGATCGGTGACGGAGTCTTCGAGGTTCTGGCTACAGCCGGAAACAATCGCCTCGGCGGTGATGACTTTGATAACAAGGTCGTGGAATATCTTGTTGATACTTTTAAGAAGGAACAGGGAGTGGATCTTCACAGTGACCGTATGGCGATGCAGCGTCTACGTGAGGCCGCGGAGAAAGCAAAGATTGAGCTGTCCGGAGTGACGACATCGAATATCAACCTTGCCTATATTACGGCGGACGCGACCGGTCCGAAGCATCTTGACATGACCTTGACCCGAGCGAAGTTCGACGAACTGACCCGCGACCTTGTCGAAAAGACCATGGAGCCGGTCAAGAGAGCTATGAGTGACGCCGGTATGACTCCGAGTGATATTCAGAAGATCCTTCTCGTTGGAGGTTCGACACGTGTTCCCGCTGTTCAGGACGCGGTTAAGAAGTACTTTGGCAAAGAGCCGTTCAAGGGTATTAATCCGGACGAGTGTGTTGCCGTCGGAGCTGCGATCCAGGCTGCTGTTCTTACAGGTGATGTGAAGGGCTTGCTCCTTCTCGACGTTACGCCTCTGTCTCTCGGTATCGAGACGATGGGTGGAGTGTTTACGAAGATGATTGAGAGAAATACGACGATCCCTGCCAAGAAGAGCCAGGTTTTCTCTACCGCTGCCGACGGACAGACACAAGTTGATGTTCACGTTCTGCAGGGAGAAAGAGAAATGGCTTCTTACAACAAGTCTCTCGGTAATTTTATTCTTGACGGTATCGCACCTGCACCACGCGGGGTTCCCCAGATTGAGGTCACGTTTGATATCGACGCTAACGGTATTGTTCACGTAACGGCCAAGGATATGGGAACCGGTCGTGAGCAGAAGATCACCATCACGGCAAGCACAAATCTGACAGATGATCAGATCAATGCGGCCGTTAAGGAAGCCGAGCTGCATGCTACTGAGGATAAGAAGCGTAAAGAGGAGATCGAGACAAAGAACCACGCGGAGTCTTCTGTGTACCAGACAGAAAAAACGCTGAATGAGCTTGGAGACAAGGTCGATGCTACAGACAAGGCCCCTGTTGAGGAGGCTCTTGGACGCCTTAAGACCGCTATTGCAGCAAATGACTATGATGCGATGAAGACGGAGACGGAAGCCGTTCAGCAGGCGTTCTACAAGATCAGTGAGAAGATTTACTCGCAGGCTAATCCCGGAGCACAGGGTCAGCCGAATCCGCAGGACTACGCCGGATACGGCAATCCCGAAGAGGGAACGAATGACGCGCAGGGCTTTAAGAATGCCGGCGGAGATTTCTAATATCTGATACTTTCAATGATTCGGGTATGGCGGGAAGGTCAACTTTTCGCCATACCTGTTCGTTCGTTATTCGAATTTGATGAACTTGGAGGATTACGTCCTTGGCAGAACAGAAGCGTGACTATTATGAGGTGTTGGGAGTAGCGAAGGGGGCCTCGGATGAAGATCTGAAGAAGGCCTACAGGAAGCTTGCCAAGCAGTACCATCCGGACTTGAACCCGAACGATAAGGCCGCGGAGGCAAAGTTCAAAGAGGCCAACGAAGCGTATGCCGTTCTTTCTGATGCGGAAAAGCGTCATCAATACGACCAATTCGGTCACGCAGGTATGGATGGACAAGGCTTCTCCGGATTCTCGGGAGCCGATATTGACTTAGGAGATCTTTTCGGATCTATTTTTGGCGGTGCATTTGGCGGAGGCGGCAGAAGGAGAAGCGGACCTGAACAAGGAGCGAATCTTAAATATGGTCTGACGCTGGATTTCATGGAAGCTGCATTTGGAGTCGAGAAGACGATTTCAATCAGTAAAGAGGACACATGCGACACCTGTTCCGGCACGGGCGCCGCATCCGGATCATCTCCGGAAACCTGTCCGACATGTAAAGGAAACGGTCGTGTTCAGCAGCAATCCCAGACTTTGTTCGGGATGACGATGGTCACTCGTGACTGCCCTGCCTGCGGAGGTAAGGGTACAATCATACGTAATCCATGTCAGTCCTGCGGCGGCAGAGGTCGCCGGATTAAGAAGAAAGACCTGAAGATCGTGATCCCTGCCGGCGTTAATACCGGCGATATGATGCCGATCAAGGGCGAAGGTGAGCCCGGACTTCGCGGCGGACCGTATGGGGATCTTTACATCCAGTTTAAGATTAAGCCGCACCCTGTTTTTGAGCGCAGAGAATACAATACCTTCTGCGATGTTCCAATTACTTATGCTCAGGCGACGCTTGGAGCTGACATTGAGATCCCCACCATCGACGGCAACGTGACGACGCGCATTAAGGACGGCACTCAGCCCTTTGATACATACACAATCCGAGGAAAGGGAATACCGGTAAGAAACCGTCCGAACACTAGAGGTGACCATACAGCTCGTTTCGTTCTGGAGGTGCCTATGCATCTTTCGGAAAACCAGAAGGAGCTTTTACGTCAATTTGACAAGTCTCTGACGGAAAAGAACTATGCGAAGCGCGAGGGCTTCTTCAAGAAAGTAAAGGATATTTTCGGAGTATGAGCATGCGATGGATCGAAATAACCATTGAGACTACAGAGGACGCATCGGATGCCGTATGTGAGATGCTGGCGCAGCTTGGAGCTGATGGCATAGCAGTATGTGACCCGGAGGAGATCAGACGGATTATCGAGGATCCGGAGTCGTTATCCTATGCTGATGACGGTTATGTCGACTCCCTGGGGGAATCGGTCGTGATTCGATCCTATTTCGCAGAGTTTTCTGACGGTATACGTCTGGGAGCGAAGGAAGAAGAGTATGCAAATCCGGATGGAGTTGGCGCAATCTACGGCCAGATTGCAACGGGAGTGCATACAACCGATGAGGTTTTTTCCGTTCTGAAAGAAAGACTCGATAATATCAGTCAATTCCTTCCTATTGGGAAGGGAATGACGGGTCATCGTTATGTCGAGGAAGAGGATTGGGCCAATAGCTGGAAAAAGTATTATTCGATCCTGCATATCTCACCCAGAGTTGTGATCTGTCCCTCGTGGGAAGATTACGATCCGAAGGAGGATGAGGTCGTTGTCTCCCTCGATCCGGGATCGGCTTTCGGGACCGGAACGCATGAGACAACGTCAATGTGCGCCGAAATTATCGATCGTGTCCTGACTGACGCCGATAACGTACTTGACCTGGGTTGCGGCTCCGGCATCCTCTCAATTATAGCGGCCAAGCTGGGGGCAAGATCCATAGAAGCGATCGATATCGACCGGCTGGCTGTGAAGGTGGCGCAGGAGAACATTGAGCGGAATGAAGTCACCGTTGACTGTCATACAGGAGAACTGAAGGATGCGCACCGTAACGAGTATGATCTTCTGGTCGCTAACATTGTTGCTGACGTAATCATTCCGCTGAGCAAGGAATTTTCCTCCTATCTTGCGCCGGACGGTCATCTTCTTGTCAGCGGAATCATCAACACCAAAGCGGAAGCTGTTAAAGTAGCCTGCGCTGAGGCGGGTTTCCGATTGACAGCTTGTCATCAGAAGGGTGACTGGAGGGCTTTTCTCTTTGATCTTTCAACAGAAACACCCGATTGCGATTGCTGATTTGATTCATCAAACATCGATGGCACATATGCTTTGATCGCAGTTGCAAATGGCAGCTTAGAAGCCTCTGATATCGGAATAAAGGAATATTCGGACCGGTATTCGGCGAGTGTCAGACTCCCGGAATCGGTCCTTTTCAAATCAATACGATAGCCGATCATCTCCCATATTACATGTGAAAAAATATGCCGGGATCCGTAAAGAGGCTTGACCGTGAATTGAGATCGATCCATTTCCGGAAAGATACTTAGGAGCCTGCCGGCGGCCTCGTCCTCCGAGAGATGTCCGTCAAAATGCAAAAACTCATACAGATTTGCCAACAGTCCCTGCTCAGGTCGTTTGCGAAGATAAACCGATCCCTCGGAAACAAGGACAATAAAGGTTAACGGGATCTCGGGGGAAGCTGCTTTCTTTTTCCGAAGAGGAAGATCTTTTGCGATATTCAGCAGAAAAGCATCGCAATCATCGGATACAGGGCAAAAGGCACATTTCGGCTGCTTTGGCAGACAAACAGTAGCCCCGATATCCATAACGGCTTCATTGAAATCTCCGCATCGGTCCTTGGGTAAGGACTCCAGGACCCTCTCTGCGATAATACTCTTGGTAGCCGTATCCGTTGCATAGACACGCAATCCGTATAACCTTGAAAAGACTCGGATTACATTTCCGTCAACGGCCGGAACGGGAATGCCAAATGCCAGAGAAGCAATGGCACCGGCCGTATACGGACCGATACCGGGAATCCGAATTAATCGATCGTAATCATCCGGCAAGGCTCCGTTTTCCTGTTCCATACAATATCTGGCGCCTTTTAGCAGGTTGTTGGCTCTGGAATAATAGCCAAGGCCTTCCCAGGCTTTATAAACCTCGTCGGTACGGGCCGACGCCAAGGACGGTATGTCGGGAAATAAAGCGAGAAAACGCTGGAAGTACGGAATGACAGCAGCTACTCTCGTCTGCTGAAGCATCGTTTCTGAGATCCAGGTACCATAAGGCGTGCGATCGACACGCCAAGGCAATGCTCGTCGATTCTCATCGTACCAATTCAATATTCCGTTTTGGATTCTGTCCGCTCGATTCGTCATGTGCCTCGATTATCCTTTTTCGCCAGTATAACATACGGTAGTCTTTGTGATCGATCAGAAAAATTCACCGGCTTTGTCTGAGCTTGAGAATCAGCACTCTTGACAAGCAAAAAATTGCGATGCATAATTCACCTATATTTGATTACACCGTTTAGGCAGGAGTAGTAACTTCTCAAGAACTTGGTCGCAGAGAGTCGCGGATGGTGAGAGCGCGATACCGGGATGAGAAGTGAATGGACCGGCCAGGGCAGCACCGAAGAGAGGAATAATGGATTCTTGCGTAGGTGCTGACGGGGACTTCACCCGTTATCAGGGGAGCATGCTGTATGGCATGAAGGAAGGTGGGCTTTTCGATTCGATTAGCCAAACCGGGTGGTACCGCAGGTGCAGACGTGCTCTTGTCCCGATATGTGTTGGGGCAGGGGTTTTTTATTTTGTCGAAAAAGCGAATGAATCGGAACAGTGCCGGACGTTAAACGGCCGACAGAGAAAGGAGACCAGTATGACACGTAAAATCCCGAAACGTATTTTTCTGACGGAGGATCAGATGCCGACCCAGTGGTACAATGTCCGGGCCGACATGAAGGAGCAGCATGATCCGTACATCAATCCGGGTACGATGAAGCCGGCTGTCATGGAGGATTTACTCCCCGTATTCTGTACGGAGCTCGCACGTCAGGAATGCGACAATACGACGAGATTTATTGATATTCCGGAGGGAATCCAGGATTTCTACAAAATATTCAGACCCTCGCCCTTGATCCGTGCATATGAGCTTGAGAAAGCTCTGGACACACCAGCTCACATCTACTACAAATTCGAAGGCAACAACACGTCAGGAAGCCACAAACTGAATTCGGCAGCGGCTCAGGTATTTTATGCCAAGGAACAGGGACTGACTTCATTGACCACTGAGACGGGTGCCGGACAGTGGGGAACCGCGCTGTCGATGGCCTGTGCCTATTACGATATGCCGTTGACGGTTTTCATGGTTAAGGTGTCCTCGGAGCAGAAACCTTATCGTAAAGCCGTGATTGAGACGTTCGGTGCTGAACTGATTCCGTCTCCTTCCGAAACAACGCAGATCGGCAAGAAGATCCTTGCCGAGCATCCCGGAACCGGCGGAAGCCTGGGCTGTGCGATTTCAGAGGCAATCGAGAGGGCAGTCACGACACCGGGATGCAGATATGTGCTTGGATCTGTACTGAATCAAGTCCTTCTGCATCAGTCCATTATCGGTGAAGAAGCCAAGATGCAGATGGAAATCGCCGGTGAGTATCCGGATATTGTCATCGGATGTGCAGGCGGAGGTTCAAATATGGGCGGCATCATGGCATCGTTTATGAAAGACAAACTGGAAGGCAAGAAGAACCCATACTTTATTGCCGTTGAGCCGGCATCCTGCCCGTCGATGACACGCGGCAAGTATGCTTACGATTTTTGTGATACCGGACACATTACTCCTTTGGCGAAGATGTATACCCTGGGTGCTGACTTTATACCTTCACCAAATCATGCGGGCGGACTTCGCTATCATGGCATGTCCCCGATCCTTTCGAAGCTTTATCATGACGGTTATCTCGATGAAGCAAGGGCTGTTGAGCAGACGAAGGTCTTCGACGCTGCGAAGCTTTTCATGAAGTATGAGACAATTCTGCCCGCTCCCGAATCAGCACATGCGATCCGCACGGCGATCGATGAGGCGCTGAAGTGCAAGGAGGAGGGAACCGCGAAGACGATCCTCTTTAACCTGACGGGTACCGGTTACTTCGATATGAAGGCCTATATGGATTACGAGTCCGGCAATATGACAGACTATGTGCCGTCAAACTCGGATCTTGAGGTAGGCTTCTCGACATTGCCGAAGATTCCGGGCATCCAGGAGTGACCGATTGATTCTTCTGATACATAAGACGCCCGGATCGAATCATCGGCCCGGGCGTTTTTCATGAAAAAAGGGGCTGTTGCAAAATGAACTGTAAAGTTCAGAATGCAGCAGCCTCTGCTACTTGCCAGCGTCAAAAGGCGATGGCATTTCACATTCGTACAATGACTTACAGCAATTGCCGGTTCGGCATTTGTGATTGTATCTCATTATTGCGTGATGCTGTACCGCAGCAACGGTCGGTTTGGGATTGCTAGCGGTAACTCCCTGTTGCGTGATGAAAGACTGTAGCAAGTGCCGGTTTATCTTGTTCCTTTACGAGACGTACTACTTGCTGGACCTTGTAGGGGTCTTCGCACTGTTATTTACGCGAA
>CAZOFY010000076.1:8549-10113 GCA_964579245.1 uncultured Mageeibacillus sp. | reverse complement strand
TTTGGCCGTTCTAGGCCGTAAAATCTCGTTTTCAACCCGTCGCGCGGAGCGGAAATACCGCCTTGATTCGCGACCTGACTGTTTTAGGCGGTATTTTCAAATTTTCTCTTCGCATCCACTCGAATCTTTAAGCAAATAAAGGCAATCTGAAACGAGATGCCTTGTTATTATAAGCTTTTTGGGCTAAGCAGTCGCGGCGAAAAAATTCTTTGTACTTCTCTTTCATTTCGACCTTTCAGTCGCTTTTTCTCTCGGTACTGCTATTCAAAAAGCAGTCGCTTTCTCTCGGTACAGCCAATAAAAAAGCAGTCGCTTTTTCTCTCGGTACTGCTAATCAAAAAGCAGTCGCTTTTTTCGGTGCGGCGCATCAAAGATACGACTTCTCTCTGTTCATATCTGTTATAAAATCAGGATTGTCCTCTTTCATCCGCTCCACCAGTTTTTGGATACTCGAGCGGTCATCCAATATTTTACCGAGTTCTTGTTCTGTGATCCCGACAACTTGGATGAAACCTGTCTCCCCATACAAGGTGTCTAGCGTCTTTGCTTCTGTGTCAGAAATCGTAATCAGAGCGGTTATTTTTGAATTAACACCCGTATGCAGGGATGCTCCGTTCCCTTTTATATACTGCATCGGCGCAAAGTATTTTTGCGATGTGTTTGTGTATGCGGCGAGATTGGAAAGCATATTTATGGCCCACATACATTTCTGTGTTTGCTCTTCTTTTAGCTTGATTGTCATCTCGTAACCCCAGCCATTGTGCTTGCCTCCGAACGCATTCTCATCAGCATAAAGTGTTGTCATTCCATACGTCACGATATGTTTATAAGCCTTCGGCGATGTGTAGACAGAGAATCCATCCAGATAACAGTCGCCGCCAAACATGGCCCTTTTTACCATATTTGTGGCAAAATGCTCCGGCTTCTGTCCGGGATACAGCCGATCAAACTCATTGTCGATGGCTTCCCAGCCTGGGGCCCACTCCTGATCTGCACTCATTCTGATTAAGAATTCTTCCTTAGTCATAACCAACCTCTACATCGTCCTGCAAAATTCTGCTATCTCGCCCTTTGTCCGTTCCACAGCTTTTTTGCAGTCTACCGAACACAAGCCGAGCCGGCCACAGCGCCCGATTTCCAAATGGCCATAGAAATGTTCTATGCTCTCAATAACTCTCTCGCACTCCCGCATACTTGGCCCGGTCCGCAAGGCGATCGCATAGCCCCTTTTCCCGGCGCGAAGTGAGGCATGAGGCTCGTGCGTGTTGCACCACGGGGTGCATCTGTCAATCAATGCCTTGAACTGTCCCGGCACATCCGCCCAATACGACGGCGCAACGAAAACGATCACGTCAGCCCATTCGAGCTCGTCTATGATCCGGTCCACGTCATCGCGAAAAACACATCTGGCCGTGGTGTGGCAGCTTCGGCAGCCTTTGCAAAAGCTGTCCGCAGACGATAGTGCATGGATCCCGCACAAATGATGCATATCGGCCGCTGTACTAACGAAAATGCAGTTTGTGGCGGTTTTCGTTAGTACGCATTGATGAGAAAACTCGCGGCG
>CAZOFY010000076.1:0-8449 GCA_964579245.1 uncultured Mageeibacillus sp. | reverse complement strand
TGGCGGTTTTCGTTAGTACGCATTGATGAGAAAACTCGCGGCGGCATATTCAAATCAGTTTTCTTTTTTGAGCTTCGATGACTGCGGCTGTCTTGCTTTTCACGCCCAATTTCTTGAAGTTTTGTTTGTTGTGATACTTGATGTTTTCGACACTGAGTGCCAGCTCGCCTGCAATTTCGGCTGTTGTCAGTCCTTCGGCCTGGAGCTTCAGGATCCGGATTGCGTTTTCACATAATGAAGCTTCTTCCGCGATGATCTTCAGGTATCCGGGATATGCCTTGGCCATTTTCTCCGTCTCTGCCGTGACAGCGCCGAGATAGTCGGTATTATTGCCGGTCCATGTGGTCTCGCGAAGCATTCGGTTCACAGCGGCTCCTTCTCTGGAGATAAGGCGTACAAAATGATAACTCTCTGCTTCGGTCATCACTTGAGCGAATATCTCTTCCCACACGGGGTCTTCCATGCGGTACCGGGCGATGGCCATCAGAAGCCCCGCCTCCATTCGTATATAGCACCGGTCCATAACGTCGGCGTAATAGAGAAGGCGCTGCAGGAGGTTGATTGCCCGCTCGTAGCGACCGGTCATCAGATAGATTCGAGCTTTCGCAAGAAAGCAGTATCGGTCTAGGGCGGAAACTTCGACCTCTTCATCCGGTGTCTGTTCCAGCCAATCCGTCGCTTCCGATGTCTTTCCCTGATAGAGCCCGACGCGGATCTCCAGTGTGGTGAGGTTTGGCAGAAGCCGCACAGCCCCTTCTTGAAGGACTCTTTTTCGAAAACTCGCAAGGAGCTCGCGTGCATCGTCGGCGTGATTGTTGAGGACGTTGAGCCAGGCCAGAATAGCAGAGGCGACAAAGCACTGCTCGATTTTTCCGCCGGCCTGAGCCTGCATCATGCCCTTGTTGGCCAGATTGGATATCTCATAACTGTCGCCGCCTTTTTCGAGAAAACTCTCAGCGAGGCCAAGATTGATGAGGCCTTTCCCGTATTTGCCCATGACAAGTTCCAGAGCCTTGCCGAGGCGGTTCGCCAGCTCTCTGTCTTTGCGGGTCCATGCGCAGAAGTCTTTTCCGCCGTTCAGCTGCGAGGGCAGGTTGCTGGTTATGGAGAATTCAGGAAGACTGATGCTGCGATTTGTCATGAGAATCGCGGCACTCTTCAATATATCCGGCAGTGTCATCGTTCGTCGTTGCGGAAGAGCAATGTCCAGATAGACGAGCTTCCCTCTGGCTGCTTTGGCCGCGCTGCCCGAGAGTGTCGTCGCGGTGCTGAGGAGTTCGCCGTACCATCGTTCGCTCTCTTCGACGTTCAGGAGAAGCGCTTGCAGCATACTCATACCGGCCATTAGCTCGATACTTTCACGGATTCTGTCATCCGGCAGTCCCAAGTAATATTTCCGGAGTTCATAATAATGGCCGCTCGCGGGATTTTTCCTGGCATTGGCGACAAGGAGGTCCGCGATTCGCTCCATGTCGTGACAAGTCTGATACATCTTGAGTGCGTTGGGCGTATCGTCTGTCAGTTCATAGTAAAGACCGGCGTTGTAATAGAGGCGTTCCCATCTCTCGTTGGGGTACATGCGCATGAGTCTTCTTCGCATCGCTTTTCGCATGGAAAAACGAATCTCATAGATGACCTTGTTTCCCTCGGTTTCTTTTCGGGAGAGAAAACATCCGAGCTGCTCGGCCAGGCCGATCATCTTACCCACGTCGTTTCTTCCTGTAATCATCTCTGCCAGGCGTCTGTCAAACTCATCGACAATGCAGACCTGCATGAGGAAGTCATGGATGTCGAGATCCCACTGGTTATAGACGTGATGATCCATGTAGTCTAAGTATCGGCCGCGCATTTTCTCGATGCCGGCAGCGTCAAAGGGAACGCCCGCCTGCATCTCGATCGCTATCAGGCGCACAACAATCCCGATTCCGAATGAAATATGTATGATCTTGTCCAAATCCTCGTCGGTCGGTGTGAGATTCCAGGCGGAGAGATATTTTGTGATGTCCTCTTTGGACAGAAGGAAGTCCTTCTCTTCTATGATCGCGAAAACCCTGCGGTAATAGACCGGCGTCAGCCACGGCGGGATCCGGCATCTGCCGGACAGAACCAGCCAGATGTCTGATCTTCCGGCAAGCTCTTCAATACTTCTTGTCAAAGCATCCTTGAGTTCATCGTTGCGCAGGAGATGAAGATCGTCGATCACAACAATCGTCAGCTTCCGGCCGGAAGCGATCTGGAGATCTTCTTCCTTCAAATGCCGGGCAGAAAAATAGAGGTAACTCCTCTTGCCCATAAAAGAACGGATAAAAGCGGTCTTGCCGCAGCCGGATACTCCGAAGATGTACACCGTCTGCGACAAATACTGTGCCGCCCTCATTTTCTTACCGGCCGGGGCCGGCCATATATAATTTCCGGCCTCCGGCTCATAGTCGGGAATCCTGTCCTGTTTCTCCTGATCCGTCATACGCACACTACTTCTTACCAGATTTGAAATCCCGTCGCTCACGGCAGTTTTCTCCTCAGTGTAGCATAATTCCTACATTCCGAAAAATCCGGTAATGCTGAATCCCGTCGGCATCGGAATCGTAAACATATACACCGTCGCTATCGCAAATCCGATGATCGAGACGGCAATAATGACGTATTTATTCCTGTTGCTCTTAAAGGACCCCGCGATACCCAATAGAAACAGTACAACTCCGTAGATTACGGTAACAAGACCGTAGGCGTCTCCGTCCGTATTATCCTTGCTGCCCTGGGCCATCGCCGCATCCGACTGCGCCAGAAGCTCGTTCGCCCTCACAAAATACGAACTGACAAAGACCTCGTCTGTAAACGGCGATGACATCGCCTCCTCCTTAGCCATCCATTCCAGAACAATTGCCTCCGGATCTTCGCTGGCATATTCAGAGCTCCATCCAAGCGCCAGAGCCATCTCTGCGGAAAGATTATCCTGCAGCTTGAAGAACAGCTTGTTCGCACTTTGCGAGACAGCTTCCTGGTCATTCTTCTCCTGCGCGAAAAGAATATCAATCTGCAGATCGCTGATCTCATTCCAGAGCAGCATATCCTGATTCATGCTCTGGACCCCCGCGTTATATTCCGAGTTGCCCTCCGAAGCCAGATTGTTACTGCTCGTGTAATTTCCCGCCTGATTCCCGCCGTGAAGCGAGCCGACCCAGCTGGCCCATGCGGTAAACAATGCCGTAATACCAAGCATAATCACGACAACAATTTCCAGGATATGCTCGACTCTCTCAGCCTTCGCAGCCTTCGCAGCCTTCTCCAACTCCTCGTTCTCCTTCATATCATCCTTCACATTCTCATCCATCCTAATAAACCCTCCCTATCCTCTTCGCGATACCGACTCGACAGATCACGCTCCGCCCGGCACCCTCCCAACAACAATCAGAAAACCGGCGCCAGATCAAATCCCCAAAGCATTGATCTTCTCAGCCGTCATCGTCGCCAATTCCATACAGCGCTTCTTGGTATCCCCGAAAGCGCCCGAAAACCCCGTCAACCCGCCGGTCAGCTTATCCAACGCCATATTTGTCACCAAATTGTCGACCCCCGCCGGCTGCGCGCTGCGCTGCACCGAGAACTTACCATTCGATCCCAGAATCTGAACCTGATTGTTCCGGTCCAACTGCGGAAACACAATCACCCACGCAAACCCATTCTTCACAAGCGACGGCGTGCCGGCCTCAAACGAGACCCCCTTAATCTTCTCGAAAAGCTCCTGGATCGAATAATTCCCCTTCAAATTCAACTTCTCAACTCGAACACCCAACATATCTCCAATACCCATAATAAAACCTCCCTTTCAGTCAATAACAAACATTCACTTTTGGGAAAATCTTAATACAAGCAGCCAGAGTAAGCCACTACGCAAAAGGGTAGTATTGAGGGTTTTTGCTGGAATTGTGTGGGTTTGCTAAGGTTGGTGTGTGGAGGAACGAAGGCTGCCTTCATTCCGGACTTAACTGCGGGGTGCTCTTAACAAATTTGGGCAATAAAAAAGCACCCCTTTCGAAGTGCTTCGGTTAATCTCCTTTGTTCGCTTTTCTCAGTTGAGATACTTGGAATAATCCGCCTCCGACGTGATAGAAACAACATCTGTGTAGGTGCTGTTAGTGACACAGACTTCTTTCCTGATCATGCATCAAGTCTCTTGCTTGTGTCCGGTACTGGTTCCGGAGCGCGTGCACCTGTCTCGATTGTTCCTCTTTCTTAATAGTAGGCTTTTTCGTACCGTAGTTTTGTGTCATCAAAAGGGTCCTTTGGCACGAATTCTTCAAAGTGAATATCTGCCCATGAGCCTTCTTTTACATGAATGATGGCATCATAATCTGATAACATAAACGCCTTCATTGGAATATTTTCCACAGAGGCAGGTAAATATGAATCATATATGTAACACATGGTGAATGCTGATTCGCCTATTGTTTTTATTCCTTCCGGCAATGTCAGCGTTCCATTAAATGAGGGAGAGTTTGCGTATAGGAACGCGTCTTTGCCTATTGTCGTTAGGTTTCCGTTTTCGGCAAACGTAACCTTTACGAGACCGTTACATAAGTAAAATGCACTGTCACCGATTGTTTTGACTGATGGGGGGATGGTGAGTTCTTCGAGGTGTTTACACATATTAAACGCCATCTTGTCGATTGTTTCGACGTTAGCCCCAATTGTGAGTTTTGTCATGTCAGCACCAAAACACGCATTGAAGCCGATACCGGTCGCGGTATCAGGGATGATGAGTTCATCAACCGTTTCACCCTTTTCGGTTAGGTCTGTTATGATGGTACCTTCCCATATAAAGAGTTCGTCAGTGGCGGCTGTGGTGACGTCGGTTGCGACAGAATCGTCAGGGGTGGTGACGTCGGTTTTACCATCGGTTGCGACAGAACCGTCAGACGTGGTCACTTTGGGCGTGGATGTTCCACACCCCGCGAGCATGGTGAGGATGAGGATGAGTGAGAGAACAAGGGTAAATGATTTCTTCATGGTTGATTTTTTCTTTTGTTCTTTTATTCAATACCAAGCGGACAAGCCTCCGAACCATCGGAGGCATCCCCGCAATAGCGCTAGGTTATACCAAAAACATAACAGAAGCCTTTAGCTTCTGAATATTAGCGGCAAGGCAATTCACACGCCGTATACGACCACGAATGATTTTTGAAATTTATTGGTTTACATTATATCACCCATAGGCGGCGCCTGCACAACAAATAAAACATGCGCTGTAAATGGCGGACTCTTTGGAAAAATTCAATCCACGCCCCCACGCTCTGAACATAGGGTTTGATTACCCTATTCTTTTACACTCCCTTGGGTTTCGATTCGCCTAACCTAAATCTACAACAGTAGAAATTCTCTTGGGGTTCTTGTCGAAACCAAATCATCGTGAATTTAGACATGATCTATAACAGTAAAAATCCCGGACGAAGCCTAAGCAAGGTATGTTATTACAAGATTAGTTTGAGCGAGAAGATTCCCCCCCGCATCTGCGGGGAGCAAGTCATTCATGCCTTGAGACGCTAATTAAAGTAGGGGAGAAGATCAATCTCAGACGTGATTGAAACGTCATCCATGCATGCGCTGTTGCACACTTCAATATCCGTGCCATCGAGTTCATAGTGCTGGAGCTCTGAATCATCCACGTCGTGAAGGCGTTCCCTCTTAATGATCCCGGGAATCCTTGATTCGAGGGCTGCACACTGCTTCTCAAAAATTTCCTTATTAAATACGGTCGAAATCAAATAGCGTTACATGTGTCATTCCTCCATTCCCAGATATTTATACACTACCGGGTTTGTCTTTTGATCTGCTCTCAAACCCCTCATTAACGCCATAGCGCTGAGCGATTGCTCTCTTCGTCCATCCGCTTTCGAAAAGGGCAATGATATCGTCCTCAGGGATGTCGATTTTTAAAACGCCCCTGCTCGGACTGATGGGCGGTCTCAAGGCGCTGAACAGAAGACCCGATTCTCGAGCGCGCTGCTCGACCACGCCTTTCTTGACGCCGATGATGGTCGCGATTTGATCAACGCTCTTTTCGGAAAGATAGAGATCCTTGACATAGTTCATGTCGGTATCGATTTTTTTCATGGTAAAGGGTTCAACCTCCAATGCACAAGCGTGTGGTACCTGTCCGATAACATTATAAAACAAAACTGTCAGCACGTTGCGGCCCCCTGGATAGAATCAATGCAGTCCGCCGAAGAGCTGCAGGAGGCACTAGATAAATGTAATGCCCCGTTCGAAGACTCGCATCCCGAGGCAGAAAAGCCCTGTACAACAAACAGCAAGGACAGAACCGGCAGCTACGCCAGGATCGATACCAGTACGAGAGGTATAAAGCAAGCCTGGGATCTGACGCCCCAAAAAGCTTTTATGCTTTTCGGCAGATGAAGAACGAGGGCGGTGACGCATGGAAATATATTCAGCTGGATTGTCGACGTCGTAATGAGCTTGCCCTTAATCCGGCTCTTAGCTTGCCTGATGCAAGCGGAGCAACGGCTGCCGATGCAAAATTTCAGGGTACCTTTACCGACCTGATAATCTCAAAGGATGGAAGAAGGGAATGGAATTCAACACACGTTTCGGGTACAATAAAAAAAAGACCAAATTACGCGGTCAGATCATCTCGAACGCTGAGAAGCACCCGGCGAGCCATATAAGCACCGACGAAAACGGTAGCCGTTATGAGCAACGACTAATTTTATACGGTGCCAACGGGCGCCCCGGGAACATCGTAGTCGGATGGAAAGTAGATGAAGACAGAACTTGGCTAGTAACGCTATACGTGAAGGGGGTGAAGAAAGATGGAGGCAGTTAGAGAGTTTGATACGGTGCGCTTGAAAGATGGGACAGTAGCGTGTGTCGTTGAAGCCTACGATGAGCAGGATGTTTTTGACGTCGACATCGGTTCTTCATCGGCCGACTGGGACACGATAACCGTCAAACGCGAGGATATCATCGAGATCATTCAACGCGGATAGCTACAACAAGAAGCACTTCGATAGAGGTGCTTTTTTATCGCCCAAATTTGTTAAAAGACATCGCAGAGGCGGTGCTTTTTATATTAAGCGACCAGATGTAGCGACTACACAAGGAGGTAGGCCAGATGCCACCGGAAGAACCAACCACAACCAATACGCCCCCCCAACAGCCACTGCAGAAGAGACCAAGACGTTCTCAGCTGATTACGTTAAGGCGCTTCGCGAGGAATCAAAGGGGTACCTTCAGCGAGCCACCACGACCGAGAAGGCGATACGCACCGCGCTCGGCCTTAAGGACGACGAGGAGCTCGGAGACGTCGAACAGCGAATCAAGGCAAGGGAGTCCTCTACCCTGCAGGCGGCAAACAACCGTTTGATTGCCGCAGAACTCAAGGGACTCGAGGGGTATGACCAGAAACTGCTGTCCAAGGTTATTGACCTGACGAACGTCAAGGTTGACGAATCAGGAAAAGTGACCGGGATCAAGGAAGCTGCTGAAGCCGCCGCCAAAGAATACCCCGCAGTTAAGTCCGGAACGAAATCCTCTTTCGTTCCTCCGAACCCGGCCGCGGGAAGCGGGACCACAAACCCGAACCAGACTATGATCGACCTCATTCGTAGTAAGCGATGAGGATGTTTGATTACCCTATTCTTTTACACTGCTCTCAAACTCAGCAGGACGCACACAGACAGGCAAATCTGCTGTATAATTACGATTAAGCCTTGGAAGAAGGGGGAAGCAAAAAGTGATTCAGATGACTAACATTTCAAAAAACAAGTTGATAATTATGCGCCTAAAGGAGAATGATCATGGCAGTCTTTACTTGCCCGTGCTGTGAACAGTTGACGTTAGAAAGTGAAGGACATTTTGAAATCTGCGCTGTTTGCGGATGGGAAGATGATAATATTCAGCGCGACGATCCTGATTATTGGGGTGGGGCCAATTCAATGAGCCTTAACCAAGCAAAAGAAGCATTCAATAGAGGAATTCCCGTAACCTAATAAAGAATAACTGTTCGAACCATAAGAGCACTCAGCTATGGGTGCTTTTTTCATGCCCGAAAGGACCCTAAAGGTTTGATCGGGCACAACGGAACGCGACCGAATTCGCGGAGTCGACAGACGCTAACCGGAGGAAATGAACATGGCTGACGCAACACAGACCTCTACCGGTGAATCCGGCGCCGCGAATTCGGGTACCGGAACGAGCACTGGAACAGCAACGGGCACTGGTGCCCAAACCAACGCCGGGACAACTGACGACCAGCAAGCCGGTAAGACCTACACACCTGATGAGATCGATAGACTGGTCGAGGACAAGGCCGCGAAAAGGGCTGACGTGATCCGACTGTCGATGTACCAACAGGAAGGCATGACCGAAGCAGATGCGAAGTAAGCGTCCGACAACCGACGCATTGACGAAAAGAAAAAAGCGGCATCAGCCG
>CAZOFY010000075.1:0-10114 GCA_964579245.1 uncultured Mageeibacillus sp. | reverse complement strand
ACAGGTGCAACCGGCTACTCGATCTATCGCTCGACCTCGCCGGACAGTGGTTTTACCTATATTAAGGGTGTGACAGGAACAAGTTATACCAATACAGGACTGACGACGGGAACGATATACTATTACCAGATCAAGGCCTATGTCAAGATTGGTACGAATAAGATTATGAGTCCTGTATCTGAAACTGTCAGTGTCAAGCCGATCCCGGCTAAGCCGACCGGATTGGAGGCAACGGTAATAGATACTACCAGCATCAAAGTCAGCTGGAATACAGTCGTCGGAGCGACTGGTTATTCCATTTATCGCTCGACCTCTCCGGACAGTGACTTCACTTATATTAAGGGAGTGACAGGAACAAGTTATTCCGATACTTTACTGACGACAGGAAATGCTTTTTATTACAAGGTGAAGGCTTATACGATGGTTGGAACGACGAAGGTTTACAGTACGACAACATCGGCTGTAGAGGCAAAGCCTTAATAGCTGTTGTCATTAAGATAAGCAGTAGATCAACATATGATCATGAATCTGTCGGTATGACGGCAGTGTCAAAAAAAACAGTAAAAGCCGCATGGTGACGTGCGGTTTTTTCATCCAATGACGGATCAATTTTAAACATATGATCTGAAGACTAATTACAACACTTATAAAAATGCCTGATTGTATTCAAGAAAGCATGATCGAAAAGAACGAAAAGTTAACACTTCGTTTATTGACAATATTAAATCGCGGTCAGACAATTAATGTAAGATAATTTTGCATAGAAAGTCATATGAAACCATAGGAAGAAATCAATAGTAATCAGCAAATCGAGTTAACAATTTAAAGGTGTGACGTAAAAATGACAGACACGTATATCCGTTTCAAAAATGTAAGTAAGAAATATGGACACGGAGCGGCAGAAATAACTGCTCTCGACAACATTTCATTTGGTATCGGCAAAGGAGAGTTCTGCGTTCTTCTTGGGTCCTCGGGAGCAGGGAAGACGACGCTCATCAATATGCTTGGCGGTATGGATACTGTTTCAGACGGTGAGATTTTGCTGGATGGGCGCGAAATCACAGCCCTGAACAAGAGGCAGATGGTCGAATATCGGCGTTATGACGTTGGATTTGTTTTCCAGTTCTATAATCTGATCCCCAATCTGACAGCGAAGGAAAATGTTGAGATTGCAGCCATGCTCAGCAAGGACTCCATTCATGCGGAGAAAGCCCTTGATATGGTTGGCCTATCAGAGCGCACAGAGAATTTTCCGGCACAATTATCAGGCGGTGAGCAGCAGAGAGTCGCGATTGCCAGGGCGTTGGCTAAGAATCCTAATCTGCTCCTATGTGATGAACCAACCGGTGCTTTGGACTATCAGACTGGAAAAGCGATCATTCGACTGCTCTATGAGCTGAGCAGGAAAAGGAATACCACGGCTATCATTATCACTCATAATCAAGCCATAGCACCTATGGCCGATCGAATTATGAAGATCCGTAACGGCAGAATCGTCAGCAACGAAGTCAATCCCAATCCTGTGTCAATTGACGATATCGAATGGTAAATCAATGATTAAGTCTATCCTTAAGCTGACTTCGCGCAGTATTCGATCATTTTTTGGCCGATATGTGGCAATTCTTCTGATTGTAGCCTTAAGTGTCGGCTTCTACGCCGGACTGAAGGTTACTAAACTTGCTATGGGAAATACCTGCGAAAAGTATCTTTCCTCTCAGAATCTGTACGATTATTATCTGATCTCTACCTTGGGCTTCACGGAAGACGATGTGAAGGCGTTTTTGCAGCAGGAAGAGGTCAGCGAAGCGGAGGGCGGTATTCGTATCGATGCGCTTCTTGCGTCGGAGAATGCCAGTGCTCCGTATAAAGTATTTTCTTTGCCGGATACGATAAATATCCCTTCTATTGTATCCGGAAGACTCCCTTCTGCCGCCGGTGAATGTGCCGCTGATGATGAAGCATTTGATGAGGTTGATATCGGAACGACAATTCGTGTGTCATCCGAGAATGATGACAGTGTGAAGGAACAGTTCTCTGAAGATGAGTTTATCATTGTCGGCCTGGTCAATTCTCCGCTATATCTTAACCAGGATCGAGGAACTACCTCACTGGGAAGCGGGACTCCTGCCGGATTTCTCTATGTCTCGCCGGACGCTCTTACGAGCGATACTTTTACGGAGGTCTGGCTCAAAACGAGGGAAACCGCCCCCTTATATAGTCCTGACTATGATCAGATCATCGACAATACAAAGACAGAGATCACTTCCCTAACGGATCGGCTTGCCGAAGACCGTTACGATGATTTACTTGAGGAATCAGGTCTCACGAAGGATCTGGCATCAGAGTACGGTCTTTTCGAGCCGGATACGTATATACTGACCCGTGATGAGAATGCGGGATACATCAGCTTTGAAAATGACACCTCCATTGTCAGCGGTATTGCGAATGTCTTTCCGCTCTTTTTTGTGCTGATCGCCATACTTGTCTGTATGACGACAATGAACCGTATGGTCGAAGAGGAACGGACTCAAGTCGGCGTTCTGAAAGCGATTGGATTTTCAAATGGTTCGATTAACACCAAATATCTGCTGTATGCGGGAAGTGCTACGGTCATCGGTTGGCTGCTTGGATTTGTCCTGGGAACATGGGGCTTGCCGCAGGTGTTCTGGTTGGCTTATGGTACGCTTTATGACTTTGCTCCGATGACATATCTTTTCAGCTCGCAACTGGCAATGATTACACTCGTTGCTGCTATGATCTGCATATTGGGAGCCACGTGGTTCTCCTGCCGGCGCGGGCAGAAAGAAGAGCCGGCCACGATGATCCGTCCCCAGGTGCAGAGCGATGGGAAGCGGATTCTTCTCGAACGTATCACGCCGCTATGGAAGCGCCTGCCTTTCCTGGAAAAAATCACTCTTCGTAACATGTTTCGGTACAAACAGCGTCTGATCATGATGCTGATCGGCATCGGATGCTGTACTGCACTTGTCGTAACCGCATTCGGCGTTCGTGACTCCATGATTGATGTCAGTAGCATGCAATACGAAGAGATCCAGCAGTATGACGTCGAAGCGAGCTTCAAGGCCGGAGAAATGCAGGCTGCCGCCGAGCGCCTTGACGAAATGGATGGGGTCGAGAGTTATGTGTTGGGAAATGTAAGTCGTGTAGATCTTTACGGTGAAGGAAATGCGAAGTCTGTTCAGCTCGTCAGCTTTGAAGATAATGATGCGGCTGAAAGCTGGAATTTTCACTCGGGAAAAGAAGCTGTTTCTTTTCCAAAAGAAAGTGAGGCCATCATCGGGACCAAGCTTGCAGAAAAGTTGAGCGTGACTGCCGGCGATGTCATTGAGATTCGGGACGCAGACCTGCATACTTTCGATGTCACGGTCAGCGGAGTATTTGATAACTACATTGCCAACTATATTGTGATTAGCAGGGAAACCGCCGTAGAATTTGATGAGTCCTCAGAGGCAAATACCGCATTTATCCGCTCTGAGATCGATTCAGATCTTCTTGCGGAAAAATTGATTGATGAATCCGAATTTACGGGGGTCAACCAGATCCGGAATATTAGAGATCAAATCGACAGCATGTTGTCCAGCCTTGACTATATCATTTGGCTGATCGTCTTGTTTGCCGGAGCGCTGGCCTTTATCGTCATATTCAACCTGACAAACATTAACCTTACTGAGCGAAGCCGCGAGGTCGCTACCGTACAGGTTCTGGGGTTTTATCCCAAAGAGACGGAGAGCTACGTATTACGGGAGAATCTGGTGCTGTCGATTCTTGCAGCATTGTTCGGGTTGCCGGTTGGCACTCTCTTTCACTGGTTTGTCATGAAAATGATCAGCATTGATTCCATGATATTTCCGATCTTTATCACACCGAAAAGCTATATCGCGGCTCTTATATGCACAGTAATCTTTGCTGTCATCGTTAATATTGTCATGAGACGACATATCGCCAAGATCCACATGACCGAGTCCTTGAAGGCAGTCGAGTAGATTTGAGAACGCCATTAAATGCTTTTGAGCAGGCTTTTGGCTGCCTTAATCTTTTTTGTCATGTCCGAATAATGATCATAAGTTGACGAAAAAATGATGAGAATTATGAGATCTACCCATTAAATATCTTTACTTTGAAGGGACTTTTTGCTTCTTCAGTGATAAAATTGTAATAATATTAGTCGTAGAGATATATCATCAAGAAACCTTGTGGAAGGTCAAAGAATACAGATATCCGGCTTTCAATTTGACAAATCCGGATTAGGACATGGAGGTTTTTATGAGACGCAGACAGATGTTCCTAAGAGTTACATCATTCGTGACAGCTCTGATGCTGTTGGTCTGGATGATTCCGAATCCGGTGAGAGCGGAAGAGGTAGGTGACGGATGGTCCTTCGATTCTATCACAGGCGAACTAACGATACGCACGAACAGCGGACCTGATAATTTTTTTAATCAGAATATGGATAGAATAGAACTTGTTAAAAATATCAAAATCGAAAATACTGTACAAACAATTACAGCTTATGCATTCTCCGACTTCATAAATCTGGAAAATGTTACAATACCTTCCTCGGTTAATTCCATTGATCAAGGCGCGTTTGATGCCTGTCCCAATCTGAAGACAATCAAATTTAATAACACAATACCTCCAACTTTTAATTCTACTTCTAATCCCGGTAATTCAAGTCAATTTCATGTTTTGATACCATACGGTTTTTTTGCTGCCTATACAGTTCCGGTTTTGAATTATTTCTCCTCGGGTTATGTATTAGTTGAATATGGCAGGGTTACCGGACTGTCCATCGATAAACCAGTCTTGAACTTCACACAGATCGGAGCGACACAGCAATTGACAGCAACGGTGGAGCCGAATGACGCTATCAATCAATCAGTATCATGGACTTCTGATAACTCGGCTGTCGCCTCAGTCGATACGAACGGAATTGTACAAGCGAAAGCGTATGGTTCTGCAACGATATCAGCTAAAACTATAGATGGCGGATATACGGTTACCTGTAGTGTCACAGTTATGGATCCTGCAACAGTTAAGATTGACACCCAACCTCAGAATCTAGAATCCAGGACTTATGGATACTCCGGCGCTGATATTCCAACCATTAGTATTACGGCAAGTAAGACGGCTCAGGCAGCTTCTGAAAGTGTTCTTTCTTATCAGTGGTACCGCGTGAAACTTGCAGAAGAGTCAAGTGACGTTGCGTTTGGCGGCAATTTAAATTCCGTGCCGGTTCCTGTTGGTCTGAATGCAGGCACGTATTCCTTTTATTGTATTGTTAGCTGCGGCGGGCTCTCGGTTCGCTCTGCGAATGCTACATTTACGGTTAATAAGGCGACACCCGATGGAATAACCGTTAGGTTTGGTTCCCCTTTGGATGAGACCCGGGCGGGTCAAACACTCTATGTTGATTGTAATTTTTACTACAAGAACGTTATGGTGACAACCGGTACAAAAGTGTTAAAAGACGGTGATACTGTAATCGACTCCTGTCCGGCTGGTGATTTTACTTATCCCTGCTTTACCTGGAACTCAATTACGGCAGGACCGCATACTTTGATAGTTGAATATGTTCCTCCCTTGGATGGATCGGGAAATTACACAAGCCACAGCTGGAACATTGAATTCACGATTGCTAAATCAGTTCAAAGTGCATTTGCGATATCCCCTGTGGAAGGAAAAGTATTCAAAGATAATTTTGATCTGCTCGCGACCGGTGGAAGCGGAACCGGTGCAATCACGTTCTCTGTTCCGGCAGATAATGGAGTCCTTGCGCTTGATGGAAATAAAGCAAGTGTTATCGGAGCAGGAACTGTTACTGTCACCGCAACGAAGGCAGAGGATGATTTATATAAGTCTGTATCTGCAACGTATGATGTTGTGATAGAAAAAGCTACTCCGACTATCAATCTCAGCGCATATCCGACTTCCTATACCTATACAGGAAGTTCCTTGATGCAACCGCAAGAAAGTCAAGTTGTCGTCTCACATGCATCCTATGATGATATCGTTTTCACTTGGTATAAGGAGACAATCTCGGATTCCAACCGCTTGTCCGGGACGCCATCTACGCCGGGAAAATATGTTCTTCAAGCTTCTGTTGCAGAGACAAGTAACTATTATGCAGCCAGTGCTGATGTGACCTGCAATATCTCACTATCTACATCAGATGTTGAGATCCTCGCGAATGATTTTCCGATTCATGGTAATTGGTATGGAGATGATGTGCAGATTTCTGCGTCTTCCTATACAGTCAGTGACAGCATGTGGGGACCGTTCACAGAATACTATACCCTTTCCGGAGAAGGACACGTACAGAAAACACTGTATTTTAAGCGTATTGATAATGGATATATTACGACAGGAAGAGACGTTGACGTATATATCGACAAGACAGCACCGTCGTTTTCTGCAATTTCTGATGGAATTACGGTTGGAGAAAACAACTGGAAGACGATTCCAAGTACAATTAGCTATGATAACGCTTATAAATCAGCTCAAACCATTTTTCTAAGTGCGACCGATGTAGGATCCGGTTATGTTCAGTATTATTACTATATTGATGACTCGGGGAGTACGATGACAAAGAATGCACAGGAATTGTCGACTGTTACTTTTTCGCAATCACTTGAAAACTACTTCTCCATATCAGCGGAAGGCAGATACGTAATTTACGCTTTTGCCATTGATTATACCGGAAATCAATCTGAGTATATCTGCTCCGGTGGGATTGTCATCGATCAGACGGCGCCTGCGGTAATTATGGCGACGCCTAGTCCAGAGAAAATTGGAGATACTTACTATACGGCAGACATACAAATGAACGAAACCGGTACGATCAGCTGTGTTGTCAGAGAAGGTGAAACTGGACAGATAGTGCCGACAGTTGATGAAATATTGTCTGATAGTGGTAAGGTGACAATCCAAGTCGATAAAGATAGTGTTAATCAGTATCGGAGTGTGGTTTTTAACGGCTTACAGCCCAATACGGAGTACTATGTCTTTGCCGTTGTTGCCGACCAAGTTGGGAACCAAAGCAATACCGTGTATATGGTCGGACCATTTCTTACCAAAAAGACAATACCAACATTTGATGAGACGCCCACACTGACCGGTGTTTACGGACAAGATCTCTGGGAGATGGATTTGACGCAGGTAAGCAGTACGAACGGGGCCTTAGGATTCTGGTCCATTTATCTCAGATATGATCCGCCTGTTGGCACCACAGACAGCTTTGAAGTGACCTTCACTCCGAATGATCTGGATAAGTATGAAGAAGTGTCCGTATACGTTGTTCCGACTGTGAATCCTCTAAGCCTGTCTTCTAATCAAATCACTATCGGAGAAGTCAGCGGTACGTATATGTATGACGGCACGCCCAAAACACCGAGTGTTGACGTGTCCTATCGTCAACAAAGTCTTACGACGTCAGATTATGAAGTAAGCTATTCTAATAATACCAATGCCGGCACCGCGACCGTCACCTTCTCAGGAAAAGGAAATTTCACAGGAATCGTGACTCGCACCTTCACAATTCAGAAGGCGGATGCTCCATCCATAATGTTCCCTGATGCAAGCGCAATTACTTACGGACAGTCGCTGTCTGCAAGTAACCTGACTGGGGGTAGCTCAGAGTACGGTGTTTTTTCCTGGAAGGATGACAGCTCGATCCCTGAATCAAATGACGGATCAGCAAACTGCGACGTTATCTTCGTACCGAATGCAGAGACGCTTAAAAACTATACTATCTCCTCTATTACACAAGGGGTTCCGGTATCGATCCAACCTGCTATACCGGATATATCAGTAAATGTCCAAGTTACTGGTTCTTCCGGTGCGCGCCAAGCGCTTATAGCCACTCATGTAACGGGAGTATCTGGTGGCGCCATACCGACAGGAACGATAGAATTCAGGGATACCACCGGATTATCGAACATACTGCTGGGCACCGTTACGCTTTTAAATGGCACGGCAAGTTATACATGGTCGGGTCTTGCAGATCAAGAACATGAGGTCACGGCAGTTTATAGCGGCAACGCAAATTATCAATCTCAACAGTCATCAGCAGAAGATTTTGATACCCGAAAACAAACCCAAGTGGTCTTTAGGATTAATGAAATAGCGAAGACTTACGGAGACCAGAGTTTCACACTTGCAACGACCGGCGGAAGTGGAACAGGAGCCGTAACATTTACCAGCTCTGACACCTCGATCCTCAGTATCTCCGGATCCAAGGCGACAATCCTGAAGCCGGGAACCGTAACGATCACAGCAATAAAGGCTGAGGACGGAACATATTATCAGGCAACGGCCACTCGTATGGTTACAATCGGAAAAGCGACTCCAACGGTTACGGTTGAGGTACGTGTATCCGGTAATTCCGGTTCGCGTAAGGCTACCATCACGGCTCGCGTCAATGGATTAGCGACAGGTGCAATACCGACCGGAACCGTTCAGCTTTTCGATTCCACAAGTGGAACCGATACAAGTATTTCGTCAGTCACACTCGTTAACGGCGTAGCGACGTACACTTGGAACGGCTTGTCGAATCAAATCTATAAGGTCAAAGTAAAATACCTTGGTGATGAGAAGTATGCATCCGTCCAATCCTCCTTGAAAAGTGTTGATACGAGGAAGCAGACACAGGCAGAATTCCGTATCAGCGAAATCGAAACGAGGACCTATGGTGATCAAAGCTTCACTCTGATAACGACCGGCGGAAGCGGAACCGGAGCCGTAACATTTACCAGCTCTGACACCTCGATTCTCAGTATCTCCGGATCCAAGGCGACAATTCTGAAGCCGGGAACCGTAACCATCACGGCAATAAAGGCTGAGGACGGAACATATTATCAGGCAAGGGCCACTCGTGCGGTTACGATCGGCAAAGCGACTCCGGGTATATCGATAGATGTCGCTGCATCCGGTGATTCCGGTTCGCGTAAGGCTACCATCACAGCTCGCGTCAATGGCGTGGCAAACGGCGCGAAGCCGACAGGAACGGTACAGTTATACGACTGTACGACGGGGACGAATGTGAAGATCAAGGTCATCACGTTGGATAACGGAGTGGCGACGTACACTTGGACAGGACTCACAGAGAAGGCATATAAGATAAAAGCCACATACAATGGTGATGAGTACTATTTTTCGAAAACAAGCAAGACTTCGGATATTGAAGCCGGCATACCGAAGAACAAAGTCGAGAAATTTGTCGCCAGTCTGTATCGCATCGCACTTGGCCGTGAGCCGGATGCTGCCGGATATCAGAAGTGGGTCGAACAGTTACAATCGAAAAAAATGAGCGGGGCAGACGTGGCATACGGTATTCTGTTCAGCTCGGAAATGAATAAGAAGGGATTAAACGACAAGGAATTCATTATTGTATTATATAAAATCTTATTTAATCGGCAGCCGGATGCTCAGGGACTAAAAAACTGGCAGAACGCTTTGGATATCGGGGCATCCCGTAAATACGTTTTTGCCGGTATGGTACAATCATCAGAATGGGACAGTCGATGCAAATCGATCGGTATACTTCCCGGTCTTTATGCCTCAGATGAACCAAGAGATAAGAATCTTCAGGTCACGGCGTTCGTTCAGCGTCTGTACCGTATGTGTCTCGACAGAAACGCAGATATAGCGGGATTAAACAAGTGGACTACCGGTTTGAATCGCAAAACAACTAGCGGCGTCGATGTTGCCAAGGGATTTGTCTTTAGCAAAGAACTCGAAAACAGAAAGCTTAAGGACAATGCCTATGTTGAGATGCTTTATCAGGCTCTTCTCGGACGAAAAGCAGACGCTGTGGGCAGAGCAAAGTGGCTTGCTCAGATGAATGCCGGCATGAGCCGTAAGGCGGTCTTCGAAGGATTTGCCAACTCGAAAGAATTTGCGGATTTATGCACAAGATACGGAATAGAACAGGGTAGAGTATAGAATTTCGCTAAGATAAGATACGACTTATGATCCCATTCAAGTAAATGAGTGGGATCTTTTTCTTGTTGGCTTAAGCCGGTTTCGCGCCAACGAGCGCGAAACAAGAAAACCACCCGCTATGCGGGTGGACGAGAGAAGCTTTAGCTTTAAGAAA
>CAZOFY010000074.1:0-10560 GCA_964579245.1 uncultured Mageeibacillus sp. | reverse complement strand
CTTGATATTTCGCTCTCTGTCGGGAAGAAAGTCAAGTTTTCTCATACCCACTCCCATGACAATACAACCAAGAAAACCTTGGTTGAACTCTTTGGTAAAAAACTGAAATACAGCTAATAGCTTCTCCAGAACAGTCAGACCTTGAAGAATTTGGCAAGAAGGATATTGTATGCTTTGCATACATTGTGGAGCGGAAGTTATCGATAACGCCAAATTATGTTCAAAGTGCGGTTTGATCCAATCACTCGTTCTGATCTTGTTGAGAAGCCTCATTCGGCAGAACCTTCTCAATAAATATATGGACGATATCCGGATCGAATTGCGTGACGGAACATCGCTCTAATTCGATGATTGCCTCTTCTTTTGTCAATCCTTTTCGGTAGCTTCGGTCGCGGGTCATGGCGTCATAGGAATCAGCCACCGCTATGATTCTGGCCTCAATCGGAATTGCTTTCCCCTTCAGTCCGTTCGGTTAGCCTGTTCCATCCCATTTCTCATGATGATCAAGAATAAAGTTTGCCAGCTCAGAGAACTCGCTTGATGAGCTCAAGATACGCCAGCCGACCTCCGGGTGTTTGTTGATTTGTGCCCGCTCCTCCCCATTCAGACTTCCGGGCTTGTTCAGGATGTTCTCGTCGATTCCGATCTTGCCAATATCATGAACAAGACCCGCGACTTTGATCTTATCCACATCCTCTTTTTCGAAATCCATTTGGATTGCAATCGACATACAGATACTGCTTACGCGATCCGAATGTAACGACTCTCGGTTACTCTTTTCGAAAAGTGTGTTCATAATAATGTCGATGGTTTTACTTCTGGTACTGGTGCGGGCATAGAGCTTATGCCGGTACATATGGTTTTCCGCATTTGCCAGGACCTCACTTATTTTCTGACTTGTCGAGGTCTTCGTATCGTAACCGATAGCTATCGAGAGCTCAATGTTAGAAACGGTTTCTTTGGATGATAATTGCTTGATCCGGTTGACCGTTTCCAATGTCTGTTCCGAGTTGACCTTTGGCAACAGGACCGCGAATTCATCTCCTCCGATTCGGGAAATGATTGCGCCTTCGGGACACGCCGTTTGAATTGTCTGTGCAGCCTTTATCAGTAATTTATCTCCGCTAGCATGACCAAAGGAATCATTGATCAGCTTCAATCCATTGATATCACAAATAATGATTGAAAGAGGAAATTCAGCGGATGTTTCAATTCGACTCAGCTCGTTCTCAAAATATCTTCGATTGTAAAAGCCTGTAAGCTCATCATGATAGCTCAGGAAGAAGAGCTCATCTTCCGCTTTCTTTCTCTTTGTGATGTCGATTGATGCAATCTGTACGCCGAATACTTCTCCCTGAGAATTTACGACCTTTGTCGATATCGTGGAAAGCCATTTCGAGCCGGAAGAGAATGCAACCAGATGTTCATGAACAAGAGGCTGGTCATTCAAAGCAGTTTCTTGAATCAATGAAAGTAAATCATCTGCTTGCTCTTTTGAAAAAACATCATAAATGGAGAAACCGGTAATATCCTGTTTCTCTTCTTGCAGATTTTCCATTGCTCTCTTGTTATACGAAATCACGACCCCGTCCGTCGTGTAGTACACAACTGCGACGCCGGAGTTATCAAACAGACATCGATAGAGCTCTTCAAACTCTTCAATTGTTGCTCAATGTTCTTTCGTTCAGTAATATCCTGACAAGCTCCCCATATTGAGATGATCTTGCCGTTGGAATCACGCTCAACCTCACTTATCACCCAGATCCATCCGTTTGTTCCGCTTGCTTTGATTATCTCAAACTCCAGCTCATAGGGAATTCCCATAGTGATCGCGTGTTCCTGCGAACGTGTCATCAACCTCCAGCTTTCCGGGGTGAACATCATCATCTGCTCCGAATATGGAGGCGTCGGACCATTCGGGTCAAGTTCAAAGATTCTGCACAATTCCTCGGACCAATCTACCCGATTTGTCTCAAGATCGAGCCTCCATGTCCCTATATGAGCAATTCTCTGGGTCTTCTTTATGTCATTCATCTTCTGGTCTGGATGTTCATTGTTTTCTAACATAAAACACCTTTTTCTTGTCTGAATCCATCCTCTCCTCCTATCTCCCGTCGTTATGTTTCTTGTTGATAGGAGTTGGAAGATGGAAACGGGCGATCGCTCCAGAATAACAGATCACATAATACTCTGTGGTCAACAAATATCTCTTCAGAATCCTGTTTGTCAAATTTATTATACCATCACTGGAGAATTTCTTGTAACTCCAAACAGAATCGAAATCATTATATTAACCAGAAACGATATAGCATGATATAGAATCACAGAATCGCACATTAGTTCGAACGATTTCAATGAAAGACAGAAATCGAGGACAGATAGAAAAAGGACTCGATTACTTATTCATCCAGCTTCAAGACACTCATGAACGCTTCTTGCGGGACTTCTACACTGCCGAACTGGCGCATGCGCTTCTTGCCCTCTTTTTGCTTCTCGAGGAGCTTCTTCTTTCGCGTGATATCTCCCCCGTAGCATTTGGCAAGAACATCCTTGCGATACGCCCGGATTGTTTCCCGCGCGATAATCTTTCCACCGATACACGCCTGGATCGGGATCTCGAACTGTTGCTTCGGGATATTGTCCTTGAGTTTCTCCGTCATCCTTCGACCTCTTGCATAGGCCTTCTCCCGGTGTACAATAAAGGAAAGCGCATCAACGACATCTCCGTTCAGAAGAATATCGAGCTTCACAAGATCAGATTTCTCGTAACCGTCCACCTCGTAATCCAGAGAGGCATACCCGCGTGTCTTTGACTTCAAAGCGTCGAAAAAATCATAGATGATCTCGTTGAGCGGCATGCGATAGTGAAGTATCACACGGATCCCGTCCATGTATTCCATATTGATATAAACACCGCGGCGATCCTGACACAGCTCCATGATATTACCGACGTATTCCTTTGGGGTCATGATTGTACACTTGACCATCGGCTCTTCTATCCAGTCAATCAATGTCGGATCCGGAAGGTTGGTCGGATTATCCATACGAAGCTCTTCCCCGTTTATCGTGAAGACTTTATACACGACCGACGGCGCCGTCGTAATCAGATCAAGATTGAACTCGCGTTCCAAACGCTCCTGAACGACCTCGTAGTGTAGAAGGCCAAGGAAACCGCATCGGAAACCAAAACCGAGGGCTACAGATGTCTCAGGTTCGAACGAGAGCGCAGCATCGTTCAATTGGAGCTTTTCGAGTGCATCCCTTAGGTCGGGATACTTAGCTCCGTCCGTCGGGTAGACACCGCAATACACCATCTGCTGAATCTTCTTGTATCCCGGAAGCGGATCCGGCGACGGATTATTCGCCAGGGTAACAGTATCACCGGGAGCTGTGTCGGCAACATTCTTGATGGATGCGCAGATGTATCCGACTTCTCCGGCCATCAGTCTTTCCGTCGGAACAAATTCGCCGGGATGAAAGATACCGATTTCAACAACTGTGTATTCCTTGCCGGTATGCATCATTCGGATCTTGTCGCCAAGTGCGACCTGTCCTTCAACGATACGCACATGAATAATCACGCCCTTATAGGTATCATATTTCGAGTCAAAAATAAGCGCCTTCAGCGGAGCTGTCTCATCTCCCTGTGGAGGTGGAAGGTAACGAACAATTCCCTCCAAAACATCATCGATGTTTAATCCGCTCTTAGCTGAAATGTGCGGAGCATAACTTGCGTCCAGTCCGATGACATCTTCGATTTCCTTCTGCACATGCTCCGGCTGAGCTGATGGAAGGTCAATCTTATTGATGACCGGCAAGATCTCGAGATTTGAATCCAGGGCAAGGAAAACATTTGCCAGTGTTTGCGCCTCAATCCCCTGAGCAGCATCAACAACAAGAACCGCACCGTCACAGGCTGCCAGACTTCTCGATACTTCATAGTTGAAGTCGACATGCCCGGGAGTATCAATGAGATTGAATAGATACGTTTCTCCATCCTTGGCGTTATAGTACATACGTGTCGCCTGCGCCTTGATTGTTATACCTCGCTCTCGCTCGATATCCATATTGTCCAGGACCTGTTCCTGCATTTCACGATGGGTCAGCACACCGGTACGCTCAATCAAACGGTCGGCAAGAGTCGATTTCCCGTGATCTATATGTGCGATAATACAAAAATTACGAATTTTTTTTAATCTGTCCATAGAGTAAATTCACGCATCCTCTTCTTATTGAAATATCTTCAAATCATTCAAGGGGAAGATCCTTACAATTACATGTGCTTTGATTCGATCCACGGGAATTGGCCCGATAATTCTGCTGTCCAGGCTGGCTCCCCGATTGTCGCCCATGACATAATACTCGCCTTCTTTTAGCGTTATATTATCGTATCCCTTGGCCTTTGACGCCTCATTGCAATATGTCGGGATACCCTCCTGCAGATAGGGTTCATCTAAAAGAACATCATTGACGTAGACTGCTCCGTCGCGGATCGTAACAGTATCGTTCGGGCCTGCGATGACTCTCTTTATGAGCTTCTCCTCCTTGTCGTACCCTTCCATTCCGGTCGCATAAATTGTCACGATGTCGCCTTTTTCATATGACTTCATATAAGTCGAAATCATCTCAACAAAGACAGCATCCCCGTTATGCAGAACCGGCGCCATGGATTCTCCATAGACATCGTTGCGTTGGATAACAAAGATAACCAGTACAATGCCGATAACCAGTCCTAGGCAAATAAACCGGAGTGTATCGAGAAACGAATACAGAAGTCCTTTGTTCGTATCTGATTTATCCTTCTTTTTCTCGGGAGCCTCAGTATGAAGGCGGCGAATAACGACCTTCGCAGGTTCCTCTTCATCTGTATTCGATTGCTCCGGGATCATTTCATCGGCCGATGCAGGTTCATCCTGAATCGTCCCGTCATCCGATTGCTGCGTTTCCTGAAAGATATTCGTCTCCGCTGATTCGCAAGGGTCCGCTCTCTTTCCCGTATCTTCCCGCAAATCAGTCTGGCTCAACTGCCCTGCAGGTTCCTTCTCGCAAGCATCCCCGATAATCTCCTGATCGGGGGCGTCTGCCTCGGATCGTTCCTCTTTTGTGTGCTCGGCAGAAACCGACGGATCCATCGGCTCTGTTTCTTCCGCCGAAGCATCCGATTCCTCATTCATTTTCTTCCATACATCAAACATTTTCCAGTTCCTCAGCGATCGCAATACCCAGATCGTCCAACTGATTCTGTACAACCGGCGCAGGAGCCTCGGTCATCAGGTCAGATGAGTTCTGGACCTTCGGAAACGCAATAACATCTCGAATGCTCTTTGCTCCGGCCATCAGCATAATCATACGGTCAAGACCGAGGGCCAATCCGCCATGCGGCGGAACGCCGAAGGCAAAAGCATCGAGCAGGAAGCCGAATTGCTCCTGAGCCTCCTCTTCCGTAAAGCCCAGAAGAGAAAACATCTTCTTCTGCAGGGCCTGATCATGGATACGAATACTGCCTCCGCCCAACTCAACACCATTCAGAATAACGTCATAAGCCTTTGCGCGAATTCGTCCGGGATCGGTATCAAGATAACCGAAATCCTCGTCCATCGGGCTGGTAAAGGGATGGTGCATTGCAACATATCGATTTGCTTGTGCATCGTATTCGAGAAGCGGGAATTCTGTTACCCAGAGAAGGTTGAACTCCGACTCGTCAATCAGGGAAAGCTTCCTGGCAACCTCACAACGAACGGCACCCAGCGCATTGAAAACAACCGTATTCTGGTCCGCAACAATCAAGATCAGATCATTTTGCGCGGCGCCGGTCGCCTGCGCGATCGACCGTATCGCGGCCTCATCCAGAAACTTGAGAAAAGAGCCGCGCGCCGGATCAGAGGGCACAAGCCATGCCATACCCTTCGCCTGATACGTCTTAGCCGTCTCGGTAAAGGCATCGATCTCTTTTCGAGTCATAGAGGCGCCACCGGAGACAACAACAGCTCTCACGCTGCCGCCGTTTGCCAGTGCTTCAGTGAATACAGGAAAAGGAATGTCTTTCACCGTGCCGGAAAGATTCGTAAGCTCCATTCCGAAGCGAAGGTCGGGTTTATCCGAACCAAAGCGCTCCATCGCCTCATGCCAGGTCAGGCGAGGAAGTGGCAACGTAACCTTGACCTTCATGACATCCCGGAAGACCGTCTGAAGAAATCTTTCCGTGACGGCGATCACGTCTTCCACATTCACAAAAGCCATTTCCAGGTCAATTTGGGTAAATTCCGGCTGGCGGTCTGCACGAAGGTCCTCGTCACGGAAGCACTTCGCAATCTGCATATACCGATCATAACCGGAGAGCATCAGCAGCTGCTTGAAAAGCTGAGGAGACTGTGGAAGAGCAAAGAAGGATCCCTTCTTCACACGGCTTGGGACCAGGTAATCACGCGCGCCCTCCGGCGTGCTTTTCCCAAGGATAGGGGTCTCGATATCCAGAAATCCCTCAGCGTCAAAAAAATCACGGGCACTCTTGGCAACCTGATGGCGAAGGATCAGGTTGCGCTGCATATCCGGTCTGCGCAGATCAAGATAACGATATTTCAAACGCAGGGCTTCGTTGGCGTTTACATTCTCCTCTATGTAGAATGGCGGTGTCTGAGCCTCCGACAGGATACGAAGTTCGGAAATAAACACCTCGATTTCTCCCGTCTTCATGTTCGGATTCGGAGCACTTCTCTTCCGGACAACTCCCGTGCAAGCCAGGACAAACTCGCTTCTGACGCGCGAAGCCTTCTCCTTAACGTCTTCCGGGCTTTCCGGACTTATGACCAACTGAATCTCTCCGGACCGGTCACGAAGCGTCAGGAACGTCAATCCCCCCAGATCTCGATACTTGTGACACCAGCCCATCAGAGTGACCTGTTGTCCGATACTCTCCGCAGTCAATTCAGCACAAAGAGATGTGCGCTTCATTCCATATATTGATTCTGCCATGATGATTCCTCCTTAAGTTGCCTGAGAAATGGTCGTTAGTCCCGAAATAAGAGAATCGATGTCCTGTAAGTCAACATCCAGCTTCATTCCGTCGCTCAGACGCTTGATCTGAGCCTTTCCTGTTGTCACTTCCTCCTCGCCGATAACAAGCAAGCATGAAGCAGTGCCTTTACCGGCGTACTTCAGTTGCGCCTTGAAGCTTCGATTCATCAGGTCACACTCGCAGCCGATCCCCGCTTTCCGAAGTGAGAATGACAGCCTGGCGGCATAAGCCGCCGCCTTCGCGTCCATGGATGCAAGATAAAGTTGCACCGGAGACTTCTTCTCAATGATGATCTCCTGTGCCTCTACCTCCATGAGGAATCTCTCGACGCCCATCGCAAACCCGATGCCGGGGACAGACGCACCGCCCATCGTCTCAATCAGTCCGTCATAGCGGCCGCCGCCGCAGATCGTGCCCTGAGTTCCGACGTGTTCGGAAATAAACTCGAAAACCGTGCGCGTATAATAATCAAGTCCGCGTACGATGCCCGGGTCAACGGCATATGACACATCCAGAGAATCCAGTTCGCTCTGTAAGCCCTTGAAATGCTCCGTACAATCATCGCATAAATAATCGATCAGCTTCGGAGCTGAAACGGCTCTTTCATGACATTTCTCGACTTTGCAATCGAGCATGCGGAGTGGATTCTTATCGAACCGGCCGCGGCAATCCGGACACATATCCGTCAGAAACGGCTGATAGTAGTCGCGCAGAATATCATGATACGTCTTTCTGCAGTCCGGGCAGCCGATGCTGTTGATACATAACTTCGTCTGCTTAAGACCCATTCGCTCAAAATACAGGACTAGGATGCTGATAATCTCGGCATCGATCATTGGACCCTTTGCACCGAAGGCCTCAAGTCCGAATTGATGGAACTCGCGGAACCGACCCTTTTGAACATTCTCGTATCGAAAAGCCGTGATATTGTAGAACAGTCGAACAGGAGACGGTAAAGAGCTCATACCGTTTTCGATAAAGCTTCTGGCAACGCCGGCTGTTCCTTCCGGTCTGAGTGTTATACTTCTTCCGCCCTTATCCTCGAACGTGTACATTTCCTTCTGAACGACGTCTGTTGTATCGCCGACACTTCTCTGAAACAAATCTGTCTGTTCAAAGGTGGGTGTACGTATTTCTTCATAGCCATATAGACCGCAGATCTCCGCAAAAATCTGCTCTGCCTTCTGCCAACGATAAATATCGGTCGGAAGAATATCCTTAGTGCCCTTGGGAACGCTGTATTTCATAGATAACTCCTGTAAAATCGATTGCCGCATCCACACCAATCGAAAAAATAGACATTTGTTAATTATACCCTAAATTGCCTCGAGACGATAGACCAGAGAGGAAAGAACAAACAAGCCTGCTGTCTCCGTGCGAAGAATTCGTTTGCCCAGAGATACGGTCTGAACACCGCCTGAGTCAGTGAGCGCGATCTCCTCCGGAGAGAAGCCGCCCTCCGGACCGATGAAGAAGCGAATGTCCGGCTTTTTGTTCTTGTGCAAGTCCATATGCCCTGTCAGTCCGGCAGATTCCGCAAAAACATCTACGAGATCTGCAAGAGGCTTTGCGCGTTCACCCTCCCAAGGAAGGAATACCAGGTCTGCCTCTCGCTTGGCCTCACTCAGTGCGTCGCGAAAAAGAACCGGCAGAGAAACCTCCGGAACGATACCGCGGCCGCTCTGTCTGGCTGCCTCCAAAGCGATCTTCTGCCACCTCTCACGCTTCTTTCCGGAATCCTGCATGTCAACTTTTACAACGGATCGGCTGCAGATCACCGGAATGATGGATGAGACGCCAAGTTCGACACTTTTTTGAATAATAAGATCAAATTTGTCACCCTTTACCAAGGCCTGGTAAAGAACAGCCTTATATGGAGGCTCGGTGTCATTCGGCCTCGAGGAGAGGATTCTCGCCTTCACCTCATGCTTCGTCAGTTCAAGAATCTCGAGCACGTGATCAGTTGCTGCACCGTCACAAAGAACGATGGCTTCGCCCGGCTTTGAACGGAGAACATCCGTCAGATATCTTGCCTCTTCACCGGAAAAAGTAAATGTCATCTGATCCGGACTAAGAATTGCTTCTGTAAAAAACTTTGTCATTGGCGGCACTCTCTTTTTTTCTGGATATCTTTAAAGAACTGTCACATTTGACGGCTTCTTTCTTGTTCTTTTGTAGTATAAACGATAAAATAGAGGCAGGGTTATTTTTTTTCGCACTTTTTTGCGAAGTAGTTAGGGAGGATACTATGAAATACGAGATCAAAGGAACACCACTACCGGTAGCTATCTGCACACTTGACGCAGGCGAGACAATGATCACCGAGAGAGGCTCGATGAGCTGGATGACGCCGAACATGAAGATGGAGACCACCAGCAGCGGCGGACTCGGCAAGGCTCTTGGACGTATGTTTGCAGGAGAGGCTTTTTTCCAGAACCGTTATACGGCAGAAGGCGGCCCGGGACTGATTGCTTTCGCATCCAGCTTCCCCGGAACGATACTTCCCATTCAGATCCAGCCCGGACAGAATATGATTGTTCAGAAGACATCCTTCTTGGCCAGTCAGCCCGGAGTCGAGTTGTCCGTCCATTTTCAAAAGAAGTTCGGCGCAGGCCTTGTAGGCGGTGAAGGATTCGTTCTTCAGAAGCTCTCCGGTACGGGTCTTGCCTTCGTCGAGATTGACGGTTGGGTCGAGACATACACGCTACAGGCCGGTCAATCCATGATCATTGACACAGGTTATCTTGCCATGATGGATGAATCGGTACAGATGACGGTCGAGACCGTTAAGGGCGGAATGAAGAATATGCTTTTCGGCGGCGAAGGTTTCTTCAACACGAAGGTCACAGGTCCCGGTCGAGTATGGATTCAGACCATGCCTGCCAGCGCTCTTGCCGGATCGATCATTCCATACATCCCGTCAAAGGGCTAATCACTTCCTTAGAAATTACTATGAAGGGGCTGTTGCAAAAGTGATTGAAAAATCACTCGAACAATGGCCCTTTTTCATGTGATTTTAAGAGAAAGCACCTCCAGTAACCTTTCAAAAGGGTCGCTAGAGGCGGTTCTTATTCACTTATCGTGGATTACTTGTGTTTTTGGCGAAGGAAATCCAGCGATACGCTTTTGCTTCGCTAACTCAACCAGGAATCAAGCGATTTCCTTCATATGAAACAGTTGGTCACATCGGTTTCCCTATATTCTTGCATGGAGTTTAGTCATGTTGTAACCAATGCTCATTCATACGAATTGCGTTCGGACGTTTTTCTTTCCCCACATCAGGAATCTTCGGAATCCGCTGCCTTCTTTTATGACACCAAAAGCGCCTTCAATTTGGATGGACCGATTCATTCGAAGGATAATTCCTTTGGGTGTTGTTATGTTTTCTAAGGAGTTTTGCCGTAATTCGGGCAAAGGGATTTGAATTCTCTATTTATCGATGATTACCTACTAAATTGGCGAAAACACGGGTTTAGGTATGTGCATTAACGAGCAACAACGAGGTTATTTATCAATGATTACCCACGCAATCATCGCAAACAGAC
>CAZOFY010000073.1:0-10918 GCA_964579245.1 uncultured Mageeibacillus sp. | reverse complement strand
CTAAACCGCGCATCTAGGCCGTATTTTCGCGCCGGCGGACGGCTCGGGAACGAGATTTTACGGCCTAGAACGGCCGGATGTCGGATCCAGGCCGTATTTTCGCGCCGGCGGATGGATCGGAAGTGAGAATTTACGGCCAAAAAATACGGCCCCTAAAATAGACTAACTGCCCATTTCGCATGTATTAGTATTATTGTTAAGAACTAGCTTCTAAAAGAACTGCCTCTTAATTTGCATTTTGATTTGCACCCCAAATGATAGACTTTTGTGAACCATTTGAGTGCACGTCGTTTTGAGGCAGCCCGTTCTATATCACAATGAAGCAAAATTCCCGAAGGTCTCAGGCTGACCCGCTCTCTCTCTCGGACTGATAGAGTCCAACCCGCTCGATCAGGCGGTCCGCGCCTTCTTCCGGGGAGATGTCTCCCGCGAGGCAGGGATCGAGCTCGTCCATGATGATTATGCATAGATTCTCATCAAAGAAGCTCCAGGTTTTCGCGGCATACACGTTTTTGCGGAATTTCTCGATTATGACTGCGTCGAGCGTCTTCTCATAGGATGGGACTTCGACCCCGTCGTTGTATTCGATTGCTACGCCCGACTGAGTATCGTTATTTCTGACGAGAGCTACATCAGAAAGGAGCATTGTCTCAAAGGAGGACTGACGCAACGGGATCGCACCTGCGTAGACGTCAAGAATCTCCTCCGAGAGCAGAAATTCGATCACGGACCAACACAGGTCGGCATTCTTTGTCCCGGCGCTGATTGAGAGGCCACCATCTGCGGATATACCGGGGCCTTGGTCAAGTCGTCCGAAGGGGCCACAGAATGCCTGCGTTCCTGACTTGCTTCGATCTAGTGACATGTAATATTCAAAATCCGAGAGATAAGAATATTCCGAAGCAATGTCGCCCGCCGATTCGCCTCCCCGTGCATCGGATTGCTCGCGGAGGTCAACCATACAAGAGATTAAGTCGATTAACGCCTGCTTCTCCTCGGATTGATCTCCGACACCATCATATATGGCGTCAATCCGAGTGGTTAATAACGAGTAGAACGCACCGGCAAAGCCAGCACTCAGCAATGGCGTGTCGGGGTGGTTCTCAACGAAGGTCAGAATATCCTCAACGTCTCCTTGCGCGAGTTCTCCGACATTTTCCTCGTTTACCATGGTGCCGTTCAAATAGACAGAGGGAGGGATCCAGTCACAGGTCTGGTTCGAAGAGAGGGCGGACCAGATATTCGGCAAGAACTCTTCTGGATCGAAGGTCTTCGAATCCTCAATATAAGGTGAGAGATCAAGCAGGGCGTCCTGCGCGTCGAAAACCTGGCGCTCTTGCGGTGAGAGGATCAGGAGATCCGGTGGATTGCCCGAGAGTGCATCACGCAGAAAGGCGAGCTTCGCGGCGGGTATTTGCGAGAGGTCGAAATTTGGATCGGAGGGATCCATATAGACCGTCAATTCGAGTGAGAACGGTAGATTTAATGTGTTCACATATTCGCAAATATTGTAGATCTCAGGTGATGAGTCTCTCGACAAAACACCGATGCGAACCGTCTCTTTCTCTTCTTGGCTTCGGGGGGAGATATCCATGAGGACGAGGCGATCATACATGTATTCCTGCATCTTCGTGTTGTAGTAACCCCAAGCCCTATAGAGCCCTTCCCCATTTTGGCGAATTTCTTGAATGGTCTGAATCGAATGTCCACCCGCATTGATTGAGCAGGAGAAGTCTTTTCGCAAGGAGGAGCCATCCGTTTTGTAGAGATAGAGACCGTCGCTGAAGGTAAATGCAATCGTATCGATAAAACCCTCTTTATCTCCAAAAATCCGATCTGCGTAGGCGGTCCCGGATAAGATTGTTCGTGTGTTTCGCAACTGTTTTGAAGAGATATCGACTTCCGATAAGAGGACGTCGATTTGCCCGTCTTCCCGATGTTCTCGATCCTGCAGGGCGTAAAGTTTGCCGCCGCTAACGGTTAAATCAAAGACAGGAAGCTCCGCGGAGAGGCTGCCGACAGTGATAAAATCAGAGGAGAGATCGTAAAAAAAGCCCCCGATATCAGAAGTTATTACCGCAGTCGTATCCACGCATTCAAATCCGTAGACCGTCGCGTCTGCGAGGTCGCTCAGACAGACGGATGCAATTAAGGGTGAGAAATCAGAGGCGATTTTCGACAGATAATACTGCGTGCGGAAGTATTCGTCCGTTGCTGTGGAGAGAATGACCCAACCGTCAGTGGTCATGGTAACCGAGAAGGGATTTCCGATGAACGTATCGGGAAGAGAGGTATCTTGCCGGACATTTTTATCTTCACCCAGCAAGGATACCCGTAAGGAGGTGCCATCGTTCCAGAGCAGTAGTGTTCCGTCCGCTACCGGTTTCACATACGATATCAGAATTGATTCCGGATGCTCTTCTTTGCCGGTTAAAAGACCATGCTGAAGCAGAGCTTCTACAGAGCTGACACGAACAGCATTCTCTACAACCAATTCTTCATTTATAAGTTCAGGTGATGGAGCGGCACAGGCTCCGAGAAGAGAGCCGAGAAGACCCAGGCAGACTGTTAATGCAATCCACATCTTCCTCGTCCGGAATAGTCGGGAAAAATCGGGAACAAACCGCTTACGCATTGACAATCTCCCCGTCGCGTATCGTTAGAATCCGGTCCGCCATCGCTGCGATCTGCGGGTCATGAGTCACGATGAGAATCGTCTTGCCCCGCTGGTGTAAGTCGCGAAAAATCTCCATAATCTCTTCCTTTGTCTTGGAATCCAAGGCTCCCGTCGGCTCGTCCGCAAGGATCAGCGGTGGATCGTTGGCGAGTGCCCTCGCGATAGCGATTCGTTGTCGCTGTCCGCCGGACATCTGGCTGACACGGCGCTTGGAGAGTTCCGGTATACCCATGTCGCGAAGAAGTTCCTCGATGCGAGCCTTGCGCTCACGGCTATTCTTTTTCGCGAAAATAAGCGGGACTTCAATGTTCCGATAGGCCGTCCAGTAGGGGATCAGTGCGAAGTCCTGCAGAACGAAGCCAATCTCCTTGTTGCGAAGCTTTGCGCGCTTGGCATCAGAAAGCTTCCCCGGGTCCGTCTGACCCAGAGACATGGTTCCCGTGGTCTGGTTATCCAGAAGGCCGACAATATGCAACAACGTCGATTTACCTGAGCCTGACACACCGGTGATCGCGATCAGCTCGCCGGGTTCGACAGATAGGGTGACGCCGCGGAGCGCTTCAACGGGTGCCTGATGGGGCGGGCGGTAGGTCTTTGTAAGATTTTTGCAGTCGATAATATGCTCCATTGAATTAGTCCTTTCTGAACAGCTCGTAAGGCGTTTTATATTTTGTGGAAAGGCGGAATGGAATGATTGCCAAGGCGACAAAAATGATTTGTAGAATTAACACAACAAGAACATCGGTTAATTCGAGTCGCGGCTCAAGGATTAAGAAGAGATGTAATTGGTTGACATTTGCAAACAAGAGCAAGCCGATTGGAAACCCGATAACAATCGGTAGAATCTGCCTTGCAAGGACGATCCACACGCAACTGCTCCAGGAAGTACCACAGAGATATAGACATGCCATTTCTTTTTTTCGATAGATGAATTCAAGCAGCGTTGAAGCGGTCAAGATGGAAAAAGACAATATACAAGAAGTTATACAAAGGGAGATTGTCTCTCCAATTTCTTCTTTGTTTTCTTCTATATATTCTTCAACAATTTCATTGCCGGTTCGAAGCAAACCCGGAGACATAATAACCGTGGAAATACTCTCTTTCAGTTTTTCTATTGGGAGGCTACCATCAGAACGTACAAGGAAAAAATCGCTGAAGTCTGGTGATATTGGATTTCCATCTATATCTTCCAAGTGATAAAGAACACCGGCATTACACTCTCGTCTGTCTATATGACGGGTAAAGATACTGTTGAGATACGAATCTGAATTCGGCTCAAGAACAGGCTGATCTTCAAGAAATCCAGCCACAGTAACGGAGATAGGCATTTCCGGCGTATTTAAAGTGTGCATAGGCGGATATGTATATCCATCTAGGACGTCGCCCACTTCGTATGTATCGTGAAACTCAAAAGGTAGAAGAATTGCATTTATTTGATCCTTTGATGGATACGATCCCTCCAGCAATGAGTAGCGAACATCAAAAAGCATAGAATCGGAATAATCAAGTAACCGTATTCCTGAACCCTCTTCAATTTCCGGAAAATAAAGGGTATAGACCTTTATGGCATTTGCATCTTGAACGCCACTTACAGAAAGAATTTTATCGAGTTCTGCTTGTTTCTCCTCGTCGGACAAAGAGAACCCAGAATATGTATTGTAGACAAGAGAATCACGGATGTGCCAAGAATCGACAGTACGGAACATGACTGCTGTCTGGTTGAATGAACATACAGATGCAATTAAGAAGAATGTCACGGATGTTGCAGCAAGCCAAGAGACAAAAAAGGATCCCCATTGGGAGGCTTTCGACGGCAAGATGAGAAAGCACTTCATATCACACCTCCTCGTTTGCATGAGTAATGTCTATCTTGTGATTTAGGATAAACATCGCAAATCCGATGATGAGCGAACTGATTAGGAAAAAGAGGATATCGCTGACAATCAGATCAAGAGGCAGCTTTGGCAGAAAGACCTCAGCAACGCGAGAAACAACGAGTAGAAGATAAACAGTCGTTCCGATTCCAACCGAGACACTGGCGACTTCCAAAATCATGACAACAATTTGCGTTTCGATATGAGCATAACTTGCGCCCAGCAGGCGAATAACGGAAAACTCTTGTTTTCTCAAAAGAAAAAGATATGTCATCAGGCGCATGGAACATAGAAGGCAAACCAAGATGAGAATACGTGATAGTAAAGTTAGAATTATGCTCTCATTCTGTATGGATGCTTCTATGTCATTCAATGGATATACTACATCAGAGATTGAAACATGGCGCTTTGCCTCGCTAATCCATGTCTGTTCCTCCTCTTCTGTAAGCGGACTGGAAAAAGAAACTTGTAATGAGGTACTGTAATCCGCAATCGTGAAAAAGTGATTCTGATCTACAAGAACCCCTTCATACGAAAGAAACGATGGAATTTGGACGACTCCTGCAATCTTTCGAATCTCTCCGTTACCGAGGGTTAAAAATGTATCATAGTCTGGAGAATCAGTATATTGATAGAATCTAAAAAACAACATATCATACGTAGAACAATCCAGCAAAACGTCCGATTCCCCAATCTTATCCGTTCCTCGCAGCAGCTCGATTGGCATACTGGGTCTGCTGACAAAGCCGATTAGTGGAACGTGAATTATGGAGCCTTCGCTGTTATTTGTCGCACGACTCATAGAACCTGAATACCCATTTTCTTCGATGATAATGTTAACGCCAGGAGTGGTTATTAATTCTGCCTCCCCATGTATGCTGAAGTCAACAATGGGGAGTTCCAATTGACGAAGGGAATCAACCAGCACATCGGTCATTTCCTGGTTAGCCGGCTGATATTCGATTGCGTACACACGGGAATATTCCCAAGCATATTTTTCTGCTTCAAGAAAACCGATGCGTGACAAAGAGTGCAATACCAGACACGCAAAAAAAATAAGCGAGAGAGTCGCTATCAATAGAATGACAGCACCTTTGTTGGCACGAAAAAAAAGCAGGGAGGAGCGGAAATCGTCGCGCATAATCTGCGTTACCTCTGTTTCTCCGAATATTGAGAGATATAAATAGATTATGATTATTATATCAGATATTATTATCAGGACATCTTTTTATTATGGGTTTTTAAATAAAATGTCAGTGTAATTCATCATCGTTCCTGCTACTGAACAGATGTCAATTCCCCGAAGAAATCCGGCATGTTTTCACCTTTTCTCTTTCCCTCCCCTTGCGCTATACTGGAAGCAACATAGCACACGTATCGGGAGGGCCTATCTATGCCGTACCAGAATTTCAAGACCGCGCTGTACTGCCCGGTTTCGAGTCTTTCGCAGATCAAGGAATGGGATACGTTTGACACGGAATTTTCTCATATCGAGAAGAATGTCTGGGTCGACAAGGTTTATCTGGAGGTGTTCGGGGGCGGGAAGTTTGTGACGCGCGAGCACTTGGAGTCGTGCGCTGCTTTTTTTCGCGAAAAGGGCATGGAGGTATCGGGAGGCCTAGGCACATCGGATCGCTTTTCGGACGAACGCTTCGGATATGTCTCGCTCTGTTACACGAATCCCGAGCACAGACAATGGCTCAAGGATGCTTCTGAGCTGGCTGCGTCTCTGTTTGACGAGATCATTCTGGATGACTTCTTTTTTACAAATTGTAAGTGTGTGGCATGTGTCAAGGCCAAAGGTCAGCGGAGTTGGGCACAGTACCGCCTTAAGCTGATGCGGGAGGTGTCGCGCGACCTGGTCATCGGACCGGCAAAGGCCGTAAATCCGAAGGTCTCTCTGATCATCAAGTACCCGAACTGGTACGATTGCTATCAGGAGACGGGCTATAATCAGAAAGACGAGTCCGGCATATTCGATCGGATTTATACAGGCACGGAGACACGCGACCCGCAATTTACGCCGCAACATTTGCCGAAGTATCTCGGATATTTTCTCATGCGGTATCACGAGAATCTGGCCCCGGGAAGAAACGGGGGCGGATGGTTCGACATCTATGAGTGCGGAAGATCGCCGGCACTCTACACCTCGCAGGCGGAATTGACGATTCTGGCAGGCGCGAGGGAAGCGACGATGTACAGTTTGGGCGAGCTCTTGCAGCCGCATAACCGGATTTATGCGCCTCTTGCCGGAACAACATTTGCCTCGATGGACAAGGTTGCCGCTGAGCTCGGGAAGCCCTTGGGCGCCGCCTGCTACAAACCGTTTTTCTCGAATGGAGAGGATTATCTGCATCCATACATCGGCATGCTTGGCATTGCGCTGGAACCCTATGCCGAATACCCTGCATCCGCGAAGAGAATTCTCCTGACAGAGAGCGCCGCTTGTGATCCGGATATCATTTCCAAGGTTCAACTAAGCCTTCTTAACGGAGCGAACGTCGTCGTAACATCGGGATTTGTCCGCGCGACGGGCGATTTCGGATTCAAAGATCTGGCAAATGTTTGTGTTACCGGCCGCAGGGCGAGCGTCCAACAATATGGCTTATCTCCACAGGGGCGGACCTTCGAAGAGATGGTCGCGGGTGATCAAGAGGTGACGTTGCCCTGGTTGCAGTTTGCAACAAATGATACATGGCAACTCGTATTCGGTCTGTGCGAGAACAATAATCTTCCGGTCCTTCTTGCAGCCGACTATGGAAACGGAAAACTCTTTGTCCTGACAATCCCGGATAATCCGGCGGAAATGTCGCATTTTCCTCGAAAAGTCCTCGACATTCTGCGTAATATCCTGACGGAAGGGTTCCCTGCGCAGATGCGGGCTCCGGCCGGGATCTGTTATTTTCCGTATGACAATGACACCTTCGCTGTCGTGTCTTTTCGGGAGCATCCGGAGGAGATTGATTTTCTTGTTGCCAAAAACGCAGTGGAGCTTGTTGACCTGACGAACGATCAGGTCCTTACAGGCGTTGTCGCACCGAACGGAACACGTTTTTCTATGACACTTCAAGCATCACAAATGAAGGCGTACCGGATTCGGCACGCCTCCTGAAATATACAGCATGAATGAAGGCTTGTCAGAACGGATTATAGGACCAAGTGTCGTTGTCGATTGTATTGCCGTCCGGTTCGATGGGCTTATCCCTGAAAGCAGTCGTCTTGGAATTACTGGCTAAGTCTGCTTCCAGATCCTCGAAAAAAAGATCCTCGGGAATATCCGCCAGGTCAGCCGGACTCTTCATCCATAACGGTGCGTCAGCGGGCGGGAGGACGTCGGGAACGTCCCCGGAATCCGAATCAGTCGGCACATCCGCGGCCGGCACATCGGCGATCGACACTTCATCCGGTTCAATACGGACAGGTGGTGCGAGAACCGATGGTGCGGGAACCGGTACTGTTGACCCGGTGGCGATCGGAGGTATGGGACGGGACAGTAATTCTGCGCTCGCGCCACCGTCCTTCGGCTGGTCAGGATCGCCGGGAGACAGAATGGCTCCGGCATAGCCCGTCAGAGCCTTGTCTTCGTCGGCATCTAAGTTCTTGTTCAGGTATTCTTCGGCATGGCCGGCGCCTTCGATTGCACCCCTGGAAATGAGCCCCGGATTCTCGTCGGTCAGTTCGAATTCACGAGTTATCGCGTCCGATTTAGGGACATTGGAGTGAACGGGAGAAAATGAGGGCGGCATATAGGGGGGGACATCAAAAGGAACCAACGGTCTGTCAAGGGCACCACCGCCGCCGGCGAAAGAATCGAAGGACGGTACTGAAGTCGAGACGACGGACGGCATGACCGGTTCATCCAGCAACAGGTCCTCATCAAGAAGAATATCATCTGTCATCGGAAGTGTTTCCCAGATCGGCCGGTTGGCGGACACAACGGGCTCGGCCGCCGGAGTTGCCGGTTCGGCAGCGGGTGTGTCGGAAGAACCGGACATCGGATCGGGTCTGAACATGGCCGCTGGAACGGCTGAGGATGCCGCAATATCATCTTGCCGAGCGGGAATCTCGGCACCGCAGATCATACAAGAGGAGGAGTCGGGTGTGACGGGATTTCCGCAATGTGGGCATATAATCATGGATGTGTCCTCCAATATTCTCATTCTAAAAGCACATGTTAAGATAATTTTATGATAATCCAGAACCGGGTGTTTTTCAATACGAGAGCAGTTTCCGAGATGTAAGGATATCGAGAAAAAAGGATATAATAGTAGGGGTTGCATTGTGGCAGTATTTCTTTTTGTGAAATAATCAGCTATTCTGATGAAACGAAACGTTTTAGCTTTATGGATTTCAGGATCGGAGGCATCAATATGAAGAAGCTTGTTGCTGTGGTTCTTGTTGCTGTTCTTGCACTTACATCCGGCTGTGAAGGCTTTTCAGGCCTTGGATTAGAGACCGGTCTGCCATCCATTGAACAGGCGGTTGTCCCGGAGAAGAATTCGTTCCGAGACGCCTCACTGTCACCGGAGGCGCGCGCGCAGGATCTGCTTTCCCGTATGACACTTGAGGAGAAGGCCGGACAAATGGTACAAGCGGGCTTCTATGCGGTCACGCCCGCCGAGATGATGGAGCTGAATATCGGATCGGTCCTGTCGGGCGGAGGTGGTGTTCCACAACCGAACACAGTCAAGGTCTGGCAGGAGATGGTTGATTCCTTTCAGCAAGGCTCGATGGCTTCCCGTCTGTCGATTCCTTATTTCTATGGTATCGATGCTGTACATGGTCATTCGAATATCTATGAAGCGGTGATATTTCCTCATAACATAGGCTTAGGTGCCGCGAATGATCCCGAGAAGATGTACGAGATGGGAGCAGCCGTAGCCGAGGAAATGAAGCTGACACATACGTTATGGAACTTTTCTCCCTGTGTGGCTGTATCCACCGACCCTCGTTGGGGCAGGACCTATGAAAGTTTCTCGAGTGAGACCGGGATGGTTACAGAACTGAGCCTTGCCTATTTGAAGGGACAACTGGATACGGGGGTCATTCCAACAGCGAAGCACTATGTCGGTGACGGCGGTGTGGTTTTCGGAACAGGAGAGAGGGAGTACTTGATCGACAGGGGCGATGTCCAAATGGACGAGGCGGCTTTTCGCGAAAAGCACCTAGCACCTTATCAGGCTTTGATCGAAGCGGGAGTGCCGGTGATAATGGCTTCCTTTTCTTCGTATCAGGGCGAGAAAATGACGCAAAGCAAGTATTTTCTAACGACGGTACTCAAGGACGAGCTCGGATTTGAAGGCTTTGTCGTATCGGATTGGGAGGCCGTCTCGGGTCTGTCAGGGGAGAGCTTTTCCGAGAATGTTTGCTTAGCAGTGAACGCGGGCGTCGATATGTTGATGGAGGCAGAAAGGTTTCGTGAAGCACGACAGGCGATTATTGACGGAGTCAACGATCAGGTGATCGATCAGTCCCGAGTAGATGATGCCGTTCTCCGCATTCTTAAGGTGAAGTTTGCATTTGGTTTGTTCGAGGATCCGTATATGGAGAAGCTCGATCATAAGGTGGACACGCTCGGAAGTGCATCATATCGCGAGCTTTCCAAATCACTGGTTGAGGAATCCCTGGTTCTTTTAAAGAATGACAAGGAGATATTGCCCCTGAAGTCCGGACAGAAGATCTTTGTTACAGGACCAGCCGCAAATGATATCGGTGCTCAGTGCGGCGGGTGGACCATGCAATGGCAAGGCGTGACCGATAACACCAAAGGTGAAAAAATAACGGTCGGGACTACAATTCTGGAGGGGCTTGTCGAGTATGGTGCCACGGTAAATATCGAGTTTTTTACCGATCCGGCGCGTATCAGTGAGGCGGACGCCGTTATCATTGCTGTCGGTGAGGAGCCTTATGCCGAATACGAGGGTGACAGCAAGGATCTGGATATGCTGGGAAATCTTGGTTTGCCCGGGAACAAGGAAGCCATTGACCTGGCCCGACAGTCTGGGAAACCGGTCATTGCCCTGATTGTCGCGGGAAGGCATATTGATATCGATGCTTATTTACCGGGATGGAACGCGGCCGTCATGTGTTATCTGCCCGGAACAGAGGGAGACGGGGTCGCATCGGTACTCACCGGGGAGGCAGACTTCACAGGCAAGCTCCCCTCGCCCTGGTATAAAGACATCGATCAAATAGGGACGGAACAAAGCCTGTATTCCGTTGGGTATGGACTCAGCTATAAGTAATTTGAGATTGAAATTCGAAACAAAAAACGGTGAGGCATGAGGCTTCGCCGTTTCTTTTTGTTGGCTTAAAGCCCGTCGCGCCAGCGAGCGCGAAAAAGCACCAGCGAGCGCGAAAAAGCACC